>NZ_JBHVPN010000010.1:0-158212 GCF_042887255.1 Gottfriedia sp. NPDC057948 | reverse complement strand
AATGCTGCTGCTTCTTTAACTACAGGTACTTTCACTGGTACCCCAAGAACATCTGCAAGTGTTTGACTCCAAAGCTTTCCTTTCGAAGCACCACCTGTAAAAATAACTTCACTTGGATAATAACCAGTTTCTTCCTCTATAATCTTTAAGTTTCCTAGTGTGATAAGCGCAGCATTTTCTTGAATCGATTTAAACATTTCTTTTTTACCAGTCTTTAGAGGATCTAGAGTGAGATTAATAAACGATGGAGATGCATGGCGCCAAGCGCTATAGTTCATCGTATCTGAAAAGATAGGAATAATCCCATTTGCACCGATTGGAACATTTTTTGACTTTTCTTCTAAAATTTCATACGGGTCTCGACCGGTCAGTTTTGCTTCTGTTTTTTCCAAATCACAAAATGCATCACGAAACCATCTCATTACAAGCCCGGGGAAAAAAGCAATGGTTTCTAGCTGCCATAATTCAGGCACTGCATGGCAGTTAACCCGTATACGGCCACTTTTGTCAACTAAAGGCTGTCTAACATTGACTTCCTGTTGCCAAAATGATCCACCTGATACAACGGCTTGCCCAGCTTTTACTGCACCGACACCAACAGAAGCCATTTGAGCATCTCCGCCTCCACAAATAACCGGAGTTCCTGAATTCAAGCCTGTATACGCTGCTACTCCATCCGTCACGTAACCGATAACGGTACCAGCTTCATTTACCGGCGGAAATAAATTATTTTTTAGTCCGCACATTTTTACTACATCACTTTCCCAATTCCTTTTCTCAATATCAAATATCCCTGTAGTACACCCATTTGAAGGATCCACTTGAAGTTTCCCTGACAATTTATAAAGAATCCAATCATTAATCATAGTCATGTTAGTAGCTTTTTCATAAATCCCTGGTAAATGATTTTTTATCCACAAAAGCCTAGGCAGTGCCCCTAATGCAAACATTTGACCTGATAACCTATAAATCTTGTATTCTAATTCAGGATCTAATTCCTTTAATGCTTTGACCTCATTCGAAGCTCGAGCATCTACATTTGCACAAGCCCAAATCTCCTTACCCGTTTTATCATAAAGGACAATTCCTTCCCTCATACTCGTGGCACTTATCGCTTTTATATTTTTTGCGTCAACTCCTGTTTCTTCTATAACAGACTTTAAACACTGTACGACTAACGTCCAGTTTGTTTCCCAATCAAAATCCATAGATCCTGGATACTTATCATTTGATAAATGGTTCCATTCTATTTGTGAAAACCCAACTTGATTTCCTAATTGATCAAACAAAACAGCGCGAATACTACCAGTACCAGCATCCAATGCCAGAATGTACGCCATTAATTTATTTCACCTCCATATTGAATAATGAAATAGCTGTAGCTTCATCTGTAATCAACACCGTAATATACTTTCCTTTTAAAGCTCTGTAGATGGCCTCAATTTTTTTCTCTACGCTAGCCACGGCTATAACATTTAAGACTCTTAGACTCTTCAAGTCCGTTCCGATTAGCCTTTTTTGGTGTGGCAAATCAATAATTTTACCATTTTGATCGTAAAATTGACCTAAAATATCGCTGGCTGCATTCGGATGTTTAATAAATGTCAGTTCGTACATGGTCATTTTTTCTTCCTGAATTATCGTGGCATCAAGATAAATACCGCCAATACCAACAATGATTTATATTGTGGATTTAGCCACCTCGGGAATGTCTTTTATTGAAAGTTCAGATAAAAATTTTCCTGTCATTTCTTCAGTTGAAGCCAATAATGGAGCAGGAATTACATGTATATCCTGAAACTTTTTCAAACCGCCCTTTTTTTGACGACGATTATGGAGATAGTAAAGAACTACCCCAGTTAAGATTACAACTGAAATATGACTAAAGAATTCGATTTTCAAGTATTCAATCGTTCTGGAAACGGCTCTTCCCCAAACTAGGCCAACCATAAATATTCATTTTGAGTTAAGTTCTCTTTATAGTAGTACCAGACTACTTTCATCAGCATATTTTCCGTATAACGTACTTGGCTCATCTACTACTACACACTTTAACGAAAGTTTCCCAATAAAAAAATTGTTTACCTGCTTAGTAGAAATATATCCGTAATTTTAATAATAAGACCTTACAAAATAAGTTTCCGAACATTCAATATTTATTTCAGACTGGTAATATTTTTATAATTTTTTCTGTATTAAGTAATTACTGTTGTCTCCAAATACAGAAGAATTATATCGTAATTTGATTGGACAATTTGTAAACGTTTCCGAATTTTTCAAATCAGTAAATTTAATTGTTGATTTGTTGGATTACTTAGTATTGATACAACTTGAGATCGTAAGAATATTTCCATTTCATAAATCTCCTATGTAGTTAATCCATTTTAAACACATAAAGCATTACTTCTACGAAAGTGGTTTAATAGAGTAACTTGATTGACCTGTTACTAAACGTTTGGTTAGTTGGCGTGTACAAATTAACTGATTTAAAATGGTTCAATCTCGTATTTTTTCAAATTATCACCAAGAGCATAGCCGTCATATGCAAAATAATGAGCGAGCATCAACTTATTTTATTTTTATCTTTTGTGGCGATCAATTCTTAATAAATAAATTTCACTGTAACGCCTTAGAATAATATGTAAATTTTGGAAATTAGTAAAAAAAAACATTAGAAATTCTTATAATTCGCCCAATTTTATTAGAATGTTTTTATGGAAAAAAATATAATAAATGGCAAAAAATTAGTACTTTTTTTAGTAAAAAATCTAAAATCGCTTCTATTTTTGTCTATATAACGTCTTCGATAATCAATTTTATCGATAAATGCCGAATAAAAAAAACTAATTTTATCAATATTCCCCCAATATACAATGTATTTCCGTAACAGTATTATGAAAAGAAGGAATTAACATTACAATTATTACAAAATTACGTAATATTAGAAAGAAAATTTTCAATAAAAAGAACAAAAGTAAAATGACAGAGAAGTCGAAGGATCCAGATGTAATCAAAAATAATAACATACTAGTTAAGGAAGATAGACGGAGGAAACATTGGTATTAACGATTTAATACACTATTTAATACATTCATTATTTAAGGGGGCTTTGCTATGCAATCAGAACAAGAAAAAATCTTAACGGATTTAAACTGGATAGATTTGTTATTAGAATGCATCGAAATAGGAATAAGCGCAGAGCAAGTTAGATCATTTCTTTGTACTAAAGATTCCAGTCAAAACTGAATTAATTTAATTTTGCTAAAAAGATTAAATAGAAAACACTAGATTGACAACGGTTTAACAGAAAAAAGACCCCGAAGTCTCAAAAGTATTTTTTTAACGAAATCAAGCTCGAACTGCAAATGTTTATTTTAATTTTTTAATTATACATCTTTAGTTCAACATGCATCACGACTTCTGCATGTTTAGTTTGTAATTGGCAAAACTTGAGATGCTCGTATGTTACATAAAGATTATAAAACATAAACGTGTCCAGTTAACAGGGACGCTAAAGAGTTCATAAAAAAGATTTGTTTTCCTTCATCCATTCATGTTGATTTCCATTCTTTTTTTGGCTTGTGAGTTTCCTTTCTTCTCCTATCATCAAGCGTAGAGATCCCACATAAATTTGAATCAAAGGGTTGAGAAAGAACGAAATATTTTTCATGCGTTTTCAGATATTTGGTGTAACTTTTAAGCGAGCTGAACAGGTGAAGAAAATCACGATCTTTTTTTGTGTTCTTATGATGACGCTGACGTTAACAGCTTGTTTGAAAACAGAAACCGTCATCATTAACAGAAAAGAAAAAATGGTGAGCAAGCGATTTATCAAGGTAGTGACAAAAAGACCTCAAAATACAGTGAAAATGCCGTTTCCAAAAAACAAACAAACAGTTTATGAAGTGGTTTATCAAAAAGAGGAAATCGACGTTTACAAAATCAACCAAAACGTCATTATCAAAAACAGGACAGACTGGTATACCGTCTAAAAAAAGTGAATATGGTACCATTCAAGACGAAGCAAACTAAGAGACTGAAACTCTCAGTTCTTTAGTTTAATATCCACAGTATAAGCGAACCTTATATATTTTCCCTCAAATTGCCTCTCTTCAAATAAAAAATTCTATTTATCTAGCATTCGATAGTTTAATTATTTACTCATTTTTGTTTTTTCTAATTTTAAACTAATTCTATGAGTTTATAGAAATAAAGTAAATTCAGCAAAAAATAAAAAGCTCAAACCCTTGATACACTTTGGCTTGAGCCTTCTCATTAGTATGATCCCAGCAGGACTTAAACCAGCGACCCTACTATGTCAATTAAACATTTGAAAAACAGGTAATCTAATTTATGATTTTATGTCCATTTAGTCTGATGATTCTAGGTTTTAATCTTATTTATTTCACAAAGAATCTAGTATTTCTGTACAATTTAAAATTGCCGTGGCTGGACGGGTCCCAAATAATTACATTTAAAGCTATTTCACCTGACGAACCATTCACAGTTCTGGGTTTGCTCTCATTTTTCTTTTTTTGTGAAATAAGTAAGTACGAAAGGAATCAGAGGTACTAGCACAAGTAATCTAAAACAATTCTCTGATGCAATAAAAAAATACAGAGTTGGAAGTAATAATACAATTCCACTTATTAGTAATGATTTCCAAGACTTTTTCCAAAGACCCCATGCACATAGAACCAATCCAGAAAACATTAATACCCAAAAAATGAGACTGATCCAATCGATAACAATTGGAGCAGGTATTTCCGAAATTCCACTTGCATCATCTACTAAAGTCACATTTCTTATCCTCATTACTCCACCTCATATCAAAAAGAAAAGTTTGATAATAAATATTAAATATAAATATCAAATAGACCTTCTTCCAACAATACCTACTGTCAACACAACGAAAGAATGTAAAACAGTTCTTAATGATCTTCTAAAGCAATGCGTTAGTTGTAAATAATTGCTAATTCTTTATTGAAGAAAAACACTCGTTTAACAAGATCCTTTGCTCTTTCGTCTACATTGAATACGACTTTCTTTTACTGAGATAGCTTTATCCAATGAGACATTAGTGACCTCTGGATGTACAAGTATTTTTTTGCAAAGAAATATGTCCGGCATCCAAAAGATGCCGGACAATATATTACTCCCCACTACTGAATGTTCAAATTATACAGATAGATATCCTTATTATCTTTCCAATCTTTCGAAAAAACTATAGTATTTGCAGATATGGAAAAGTTAAATTCATCCAACCCTCTAATTGGGATTTCAGTCTCTTTCTTAGTGTTTAAGTCATAAATGTAAATATTATATTTCCCTGTACGATTATCCTCCCAGATAATATGGTTATTATCAATTCTATATAAGGAGTGTATTATATTGTCATTTTGTGTGATTTTACTTTCTTTTTTTGTACTTAAATCGTACATATAAATAGTGTTGGGGCCACCTAAACTATCCACCCAGACTATTCGGTTTCCATTGATGATTGGACCATATTGTGCTGAATCGTTCATTGAAATATGAGAAATGGACTTTGTTGCGATGTCATACATGTAGATTTTTGTGTTAATTTCTCCTGCATATACGTTTCCTTCATCTTCCCAGACAATTCGGTTTCCTGAAATATAAGGAGACGTTTCATCATTCGATTTCACCGTAATTTGCTTCTCTTTATTAGTGTTTAAATCATACATATAGATGTCTTCGTTGCCGTTCCGGCTATCCTCATAAACTATTTGGTTCCCATCAATATCTGGAAACATTTGATCGTTTTTGTCTGTAGTGATCTGACGCTCTTTCTTTGAAGCTATATCATACATATAGATATCATAATTTCCGTTCCTATTATCTTGCCAGACGATTCTATTTCCAGATATTGAGAGAGCCGCATAATCAGATCCTCCAGATATAATACGAGTCTTAAGTTTAGTATTTAAATCGTACATGTAGATATCAAAATTTCCTTTTTGCTCACCCTCCCAAAAAATTCTGTTTCCATTAATATATGCAAAAATTTGATCGAAACCATTTGTCGTGATTCGATTATTCTCTATCACAATTTTGTTTTTAGATTTATTTGGTTTATTTACGTATTTAGCAATACCATCTCCTCTTTGCTCTGCTACCAAATTTCCTTTACTATCGAATCCTCGTACGACTAGCTCTGGTTCGTTTAAGAATGACTTAAATACCAGTAATGCATAATGATCTTTTACTTCCATCACTTTATAGTCATCATGATTAGCTCTAGCTTCACTCAGCGAGAACTGATTATGTTTCGATTGATCGGTAATAGCGATATATTGAATTTGAGAAGATTTAGCGGTCTTGATGGCAAATATATATTGTTCTTTACTATCTACGTAACCGCTGTATACGAAAGGGTTATCCTTTTCAATCACAAAAGAAGAGCTGTCACTATCAAACTGATACAGAAAGCCAAGTTTCTTTTTGATTAAAGCAACACCAAACCCTTCATTCTCTCCTCCTTCTTCAGGTCTATATTTTAATTTAAACTTATACAATATGACCTCCCGACCATCCCCAATCTCCTGTGAGCGGATGATTTTATCAGTGCTTGCTATATTTGCTGCCTTCTTCTTATTAAAGTGCAGATCAAAAACTCCCCCTGTATAAGGCTCTAATAATAATAAAAGGGGAAGATACAGACAAACAATCAAAATAGCTTTTTTCATTCTGATTCCCCCTTTTTTATTTGTTGTTTAATTCTAAAAAAATAACCCAGAAGATCCCCCAGAAAATCCAAAAGACAGGGATCATATTTAACCAACTGATAATCTTATATTTACCAAGTCCAAAGCATATCCATGATAGTACTGCAAAGGTTACAAATGTTAGAATAAAGCAAGGATAAGAATAGTATGCGAAATAAATAGGCATCGTTATAGTGGCGCTATCGGAATAGAATGCAGTCGCCATTGATGGATAGAATCCAATTAAAGCTAATATGACGTATATAGCGTGCCAGAAAATCATTCTCTTTAAGACCTTTCCTTTTCCCATCACCCGCTACCTCCAATAATTTGTCACATCTTTCAATTTTAATATTTGATATTCCTTTGCGGTGATAAATAGAAGCTCAGATAATAATTACAAATTTTTACCAAAAATGCTCTGTTGAGCGATTTTTTTATGGTTTCCTCCCATTAATTAATAAAGGTGATCTGAAATTCGGAAGAATCATAGGTCATTAAATTATAAAAAAAGAAAATATAGTTTAATCCTTGAAGCTAGATAAACAATTTTATTTTTGCAATTTAGTGCGAATACTCTTTTATGAGATAATATTTTTTACTAGATACGAAAAGCGTTTCTTAATGGGGATTTTTCGTACGGTTTACTTGTAAACTTGTCCGCACTTTTTTTATTTATATTTAATTCTATAAAAAGTGAAATAAAAAAACCTTGAAATGACAAGGTTTTTTCATTATATTTTCTCGACTACTACAGCCGTTCCATAAGCGACAATTTCACTCATGTTTTGCCCTATTTCACCTGAATCAAAGCGCATCATGATAATTGCATTTGCATCCATTTCACTAGCATTTTTAGTCATTCGATCCATTGCTTCTTTTCTCGCATCCTCAAGCATTGCAGTGTATTGTTTGATTTCTCCACCAACAAGACTTTTTAGACCAGCTAAAATATCGCCACCAAGTCCTCTACTACGTACAATAACTCCAAATACAGGACCCTTTACTTCAACTAGTTTATACCCTTCAATGTTTTCAGTTGTAACTACGATCATAATGTTCACCTCAAAATTTTTATTCTTTACACAAATCTATTTTCCAATTTTGTGTATGTATTTCAATGCCATTTTTAAACTTCATTAGTTAAAAATGGAAAATTTGAAACGTATATTGTATTAATTCTATGTAATTGGTTTAATCCCTTTTTACTAAAGAGAAATTCATTTTTTTAGAAAATTAATATTCGTTAAAATTTCCGAGACTGATTTTTCTATTTCAATTGATGCCTTCTTATTTACATCTATAAATTTAGTGCTAAACTTTAATCATTCTCATTTTACCACCTACTCACTATTCGAGAGCACAATTTTATTTTATCATAATAATATCTGCATTTAATTACCAACAAAATATAAATTGGACTATAATAATGTTATATGATTATTATTATTTAAAGGTAGTTAAGGAGAATTTATGCTTAGAATTTTCATCATTATCGGGGGGGTACTATTATTATTTTTTATTCTTTATGGTCCAATTCCGAGTTTACTAACACGTTTATTTAAAATTTTTTCAATCCATCGAGTTTCTTCTAAAGGTCAAAAACGAATTGCTTTAACTTTTGATGATGGTCCACATCCAGTTTATACGAATTTACTTTTAGATTTACTCCAAAGTCATTCGATTAAAGCAACTTTTTTTGTATTAGGTTCAGCGGCAGAAAAGTATCCTACGATCATTAAAAGAATACATGAAGATGGTCACTTAATCGGAATACACAATTATAAACATAAATGTAATTGGTTTCTCAGTCCAAAACAATTAAAAAATCAAATAGAAAAGACTGCAAGTATTATTAAGAAAATAACGAACGATGACCCACTTTATTATCGACCACCTTGGGGGTTAGCTTCACTTCCACTCCTATTTCAGAAAAAACTTAAAATTATTTTATGGTCTGTAATGGCAAATGATTGGAGTAGTAAAAAAGGAAGTGAAGGGATTTATAGTCTTTTGTTAAATCAAACGAAACCAGGAGCAATTATTTTATTACATGATAATGGAGATACATTTGGTGCAGACGAGGATGCTCCTATTCATACAATAAAAGCGTTAGAGGGATTTATTGAACATTGTTTACAAAACCAATATCAATTTGTTAGGATTGATCATTAGCTAAATTAAAACTAAACACCACAAGGAAACTCTTTACCTTGTGGTGTTTTTTACGTATTCAATTAGTCATAACACTCTTAAGAAATGGAACTAAAAATATCATTGACAATTAATTGTGAACTAAATCCTTTATTTAATGCGGTTAAAGATGATTTCATTTGTTCTAAATGATTTGATTTGAAAAGAATTCGATTAATATAAAAAGTTAATTCATTTAACGACTTTACTGTTACTGAAGCACCAGCATTTTCAAAAATTCGGGAATTCTCTTTTTCTTGACCTGGTGTTGGTTTATATAGGATTGTCGGTAAATTACATGCAATACATTCTGATAATGTAATACCACCAGGCTTCGTAATTAAGAGATCAGATTTTTTATACAAATTACGTATATTATTTACGTAGCCAAATACTTGTAGGCGGTCTTTGTATTCTTCATTTAACTTACATAATTTATTATAAAGTATGCGATTATAACCACAGACAACTGCTACATTAAGTTTTGTTTCAGCAAGTAACTGCTTGGCCATTTTTTCTACGTCCTTTAATAATCCAACTGCTCCAGCAACTATTAAGATTTGGTCGTTTGATTTCGATTTACTTGTACCTTCATTTAAAAAATCTATTTCTTTAAATTCTTGGCGAAGAGGTATGCCAGATACAAATATTTTCGATAAAGAAACGCCTAAATTGACCATTTGATGTATTAATCCTTCCGTCGCTATATAGTAGCGATCGATTTCATTATGAATCCATGAACGGTGAATATAATAGTCGGTAACAACTGTATATAATTTGCAAGGATGTGATGAATATTTCTTCCATTTTGCTACAGACCCTACTGGAAATGTAGTAATGATAATATCAGGCTTCTCTTTTTGAAGAATACTTTTTATATTCTTTCCGCATAGTTCTAAAAGTCTGTCAAAAATGACTGTACTGAATAATTTCTCAGTCCCATAGAAGAACCATTTATAAATTGTTTGGGCATGTTGGAATAATTGCAAATGAATATTTTTTGCAAATACATTTATTGTTGGATATGCTTCTTCGTATATATCAATAATTGTTACATCGTTAAAGTTAATATGTTCAAACTCACTTTTTAGCGCTTTTGATACTTCTTTATGCCCATTTCCAAAACTCGATGTAACGACAAGTATTTTAGGCTGCAATACCATACTAATCAACCTCTTTTGAATAGACAAATTAATTAAACGAATGTATGAATTAACATTGAGATTACAACTGCAAATGAAAGATAGTAATGCCAGTTTTTATCTTTGCGTTTATATCTTAAAAAACCGAATATTCCTAATGGAACTAAGAGCAAATAAGTTATAACGCCTGAAATATAAACTGCATCTGTTTTCCATTCAAAAAAAGTCATAATCACAGAGTGTACTGTAATTAAAGCAAAAGTAATTAACGAGATTGGGACATGTACTAACTTGCACCATTTCAATAATTTAGCTAAGTATTTCTTAAATTGCTTTTTGTCATTTAATTTTTTAAATCGAATTAAAAAGTATAGTGGAAAGAGAATAAATGCCGCAAATACACCTATTCTTCCAAGAGAACCTTTTTCTTTCGCATACATTTTTAATGGATTTATTTTAGGAAAACCATGTTGTATTCCATTTTGTATCTGTGGTCCCATATTCGTTAATAATTCAGTTCGATGCGAAACTTTCCACCCAGCAATGATGAAAATAATGATCGAAATTGCTAATGCTATATAAATTAATTTTCTCTCAGATTTATTTTTTATCCAATTACTAATCATTTTGACCTATTCCTTTCAAATTTTGAAAAGATATTAAAAAATACATGATCCATATTCGCCTCCCTTTATATACAACAAATGTACAAAATAAAAGTGAAAATTTAATGAAAATTGTATTTTGTTTTACTAAAATTGATTAATTTTGTTTCAATTTATTTTTTCTTAATAATTTTTCTAATTACATCGATTATTATTGGAATGATTGAAACGAAAATGATTCCAATCGTTAATAGTCCAAAATGATTTTTAACAAAAGGAATATTACCAAAAAAGTAACCAATCGACACCATTAGTCCAACCCAAAGTGTCGCTCCGAAAATGTTATATGAAATAAATTTTGAATAATTCATTTCACCGATCCCTGCTACAAATGGAGCAAAAGTTCTTACAATCGGAATAAACCTTGCTAATACAATAAATTTAGGACCTTTTTGTTTGTAAAAGTATTCAGTTTCATGAATGTATTTTGTATTTATTTTTTTACTTTTACTTAATTTACTTCCGAATTTCTTACCTATAAAATAATTTAAAGAATCACCTAAACTAGCTGCGACTATGAACAGGATTAATAATCCAAAAAAGTTTAATAAATGTAAGGAAGCAAGTGCACCTGCTGTAAAAATTAATGAATCTCCTGGTAAAAATGGTGTCACAACAAGTCCTGTTTCCAATAAAATAATGAAAAATAAGATGAAATAAGTTATTGCCCCATAGTTATGCACAAAAGTTAATAAATGTTGATCTAAATGCAATATGAGATCAATTAAATTTTTAATAATCTCCATATAACTCTAACTCCCCCAAAATTTTCTCTATATGTTTGTCTTAATTTGAAACAAATTTGAAATCGGAATTTTAATTTTAAAACTGCTACCCTTACCGATTTGGCTATTAACAATAATTTCTCCATTTAAAGACTCTATAATCGATTTTGCGATCGATAAGCCAAGACCAGTATTACCTTCATCTCTTGACCTATGCTCTTCGATTCGATAAAACCGATTAAATATTTTATCTTGTAGCTCTTTTGCAATTCCAATACCGTTATCATTTATTTCATAATAGAAATAGTTTGCTTTTTTTTCTGATCTTACGTAGTAATTTAACGAAATTGTACGATCCTCAAGTGAGTATTTAATCGCATTATCAACAAAGATATTAATCAATTGTTTTAGACTTTCTTGATTTGTTTTAACGATAAATTTTTTATCAGTTAATAGCTGTATTTTTTGTTTTTTTTCTGATGCTTTATATTGCCATGCTTTTTGAATTTGTTCAGAAAATTCATCGATTCTAAATTCTTCAATATTTACTTTGGCGATTTGTTTATGATCAAGTCTTGCTAGAAATAGTAATTGATGAACTAAATTACGAGTATCACTTAATTCCTTTTTTAAATCGGATAAGGTTTCTTTTCCGAAATCAGAAAGTCGATTTTGTTCAACACTCAATACATCAATACCAGCTTGTAATACCGATAATGGTGTTCTTAGTTCATGTGAAGCATTTTCTACAAATTCTTGCTGTTCTTTATAAGACGCAATTATTGGTTCCATTGCCTGATTTGTAATTTTCTTTCCGAAGTAGTACGCCATAAAACAAAAGATAATTGAGAGTAAAAATGAGATACTGATAAACTGCTTTATTAAATAAATAACTGATGATAAATCTTTCCCACTATAAATTGTACCGAGATAATGATTTGATGAATCATACACCTTTTCTGCAGCAATCATTAAATTTAGTTCTTCCTTATCATGTGGAACAATTCGTTTAATAACGACTTTATTATGATTTGGATTAATCTGTTTTAAAACTTTTTCTATATCCTTTGTATACCCAGGTGCTGTTTCATCATAGATTTCAAATCCGTTATTTTTATTTAAAAAATAATTAAAATAAACATTTTTACGTTTATGTTTTCTTTGCGTATTGTCATCATTTGGACCTAGAGATGCAGCATTCATTTTTACTTCTTTTATTTCTTGCTTTAATACTGTAATAAGATCGCTCTTTTGGTCTAAGTAAATGTAAAACGACAAAACAATTCCTACTGAAATATTAAATAAAATAATGAAAATCATTAAAATTCTAAGATTGAAAAATGTTAATCGCTTGCTAATTTGTTGAAATAATGAGATCTCATTTTTCGATTGTATAACCAACACCTCTAACACTCTTTATATAAGTCTGATTTGGTGGATCAATTTTTTTTCTTAGATTTTTTACATACGCTTCAACAGCATTGCTTGTTACTTCTGATTCAATTCCCCAAACTCTTTCAAAAATAACTTCTCTAGTAAGCACAATCCCTCTATTTTTTACTAATAAATCAAATAGTTGTAATTCTCTTTGCGTTAAAATTATTTGTTCATTGCCTCTACTTAAACTAAAATTTGTCCGATTATATGTTAAGTCTTCAATCGAGATTATTTCATCTTGAAGTGGCGCAAAATTTCTTCGATTGAGTACTTTAATTCTTGCGGCCAGTTCACTAAAATCAAATGGTTTAATTAAATAGTCATCCGCTCCAGCTTCTAATCCTTCAACACGGTGATTAATACTATCTCTCGCTGTTAACATTAAGATCGGTCCTTTAAATCCATCTCTTCTAAGCATTTTGCATATTTCTAAACCACTAATCTCAGGTAACATCCAGTCCAAAATAAGTAAATCAAAATCATAATGGGTAGCTAACTCCAATGCTTGCTTCCCATTAGTTATCCATTCGATTTGAAATGGAGTTTGTGTTTTTAACAAATGGGTTGTCATTTTTCCTAATTTTTGATCGTCTTCAGCAAATAAAATTTTCAATAAATGTCTCCTCTATTAAGTTCTTACTCAGGAACTTAAATTCTTTTTCGTATTAAATGGTAACTTGTTTATTATTCTTTCATAAATTTTTAATAATATTTTCATTAATGGTTCCGTTAATGATGATGTTTTTAAAACAACGATTGCAACTATACCAGCCAAAATAAATGCACCAATTATATCAAAAGGATAATGTACTCCAACAAAGATTCTTGAAATACCAACTAATATCGCCCAAACCAATGAAATCAACCCTAAACGATCTTTTCTAAACAATAAAATAAGCGCAGTAGAAAATACTAATGTCCCGTGATCACTTACAAAAGATGAATCAGATGAATGTGTAATCAGCTTCGTCACATGGTGATTAACGAATGGTCGCGCGTGGTAATAAAATTGATGAATAATAAAGTTACCACCTAGTGCTAATATAAGTGTTAGTACGATATAAAAAGCTGTATACTTACGTTCGCTACCTTTTTGAATCCATAAATATGCTAAAAGCCCTATTACGATTAAAATGGCAGTTTTAGATAAAAATATCATTACATTATCTAATGCAGGCCAAATGCCCGCAAAACTATTTATTAATTTAAATATTGAGTAGTTCATAAAATTTCCTCCATTTTTTTTGATCGGAAATTATTATATAAAAGTTTTATGAAAAATTGATGAAAATTTAGTTGGGATTTTCTATTACAAATAAAAAAAGACCTATTGTAAAATAGATCCTTTTAACTGAGACTGCAGTTAGACAAATAATTTAAGTCTGAAAAAGAGAATTTTTTACTTCACGATTGAACAGAAATAAAAAATTGTTGTATGGAGAATGATTCACTATTTTTTATTATTTACCTTACATCTTTTTAATAATTGTTCTTCAATAACATGTTTATAAATAACTTCTGCTAATTCTTTTTCTACTTCAAATCTTGAATCTTCAGATAAATCGAATTCACTTCCGTTCAAAATAAAAATTATACCGAATTGTTTTTCTTCATGCCAATATAAGTTGCTGATTAATCCGTATGCTTCACCCGCATGGCCGATCATTTCTTCGTAACCCGGTAAGAAGTCGTGGCTAATATGCAAACCAAGACCCATTTTACTAAAGAAATGATTATTTTTTTCTCTAGACCATTGGGTTGATGTCATTAATTTTGACGTTTTTTGTCCAAGAATTTGTTGTCCATTTAAATTTCCATTTAACATATGTGCCCGTAAAAATTTACTTAATTCAACTGCGGATGTCCTTAGTCCACCTTGAGGTTCAAATAATCCTCCATGATTGCCAATGATATATTGATCCCAATGAGTTTTCGAATACCCACTCTGCCTAGCATCATCAATTGATACTTTATATTCGTTTGTATCTTTATTTTTTTCATATATGTTTGCTAGTTCATGGCTTTTATTAAAATTAGAATATGAAAATGCTACATTTTTCATTTCTAAAGGTTCAAAAATATTTTGTTTGATATAATGATCAAAACGTAATTTAGTGACTTTTTCTATAATTGCACCGCATATGATCGCACCAATATTTGAGTACATCCATTGATCTCCTGGTTTCCAATCCCCCCATATTTCTTTCGTAAAATACTTCCCATTTTCATCAAATAATTCTATAAGTTGTAAAGAAAAATTTGAATGTCCATCTTTAATGAACTTTGCATAAACACTATTTGAAGCATCGTCTGAGTTAAGTGAAGATGTATGAGTTAATATTTGCATCAACGTAATATAAGAATTAGGGAATTTAGGATTTCTTACTTTAAAACCTAAATAATGACTAATATCTTGATTTAAATCTATTAATTTTAATTCGACTAATTGCATGATAGCTGTAGCCGTAAAAAGCTTTGTAATAGAAGCAATTCGAAACATCGTATATTCTGTAACTAAATCTTTTGTTTCTATATTACGATAACCATAAGCATCAGACCAAATCAGTTTATCTTTTAAAACTGCAGCAGCTTGACACCCAACAATATTAAATTTGTCCATTATTAATTGAATTTCTTTTGAAACAATTTTATTTTTATGTTGTTTAATTTTGTTTTGCATTTTAACCTCTCCAATCTATAAATTTCAAGTGATTTTTATGTAAAATACAGTAAATTTTTTATGTAAAATTTTTTTTTTAAATGAAGCGTTTTCAAAGTTATTTTAATATTGTAATAGTCCCTACCTGTTGCTAAAATGAATCATAGAAAATGGAATTAAGGGGATAGAATGGATGATTTTGATCGAGGTTTTTGTTTATGCAGGGATTATAGCTGCTAGCATTTCTGGTACTTTGGTTGGTATTCAAAAGAAATTGGACTTATTCGGTGTTGTTTTTTTAGCAGCTTGTACTGCGCTTGGCGGAGGGTTAATTCGTGATATTATTTTAGGTCAAACGGTACCAAATGCTTTCGCAAAACCTCAATACTTTATGGTAAGTACAGTCGTTTCAATTATAACTTGGTTATTTTATCAACGAACAATGCAGTTTCAATCAACTTTAATCATTACTGATGCAATTGGTCTAGGTGTTTTTACTGCAGTTGGTTCATATTCGGCAATTGATCACGGTTTAAAAGGTTCTTTTTTAATTATTTCGATGGGTTTAATTACTGGAATTGGTGGTGGAATTATGCGAGATGTATTCGCAAGAGAAATTCCATTTGTATTCCGAAAAGAAATATATGCAATTGCAGCAATTATTGGCTCTATAACAATTTTATTTACACATGGTGAATTTACTAAACTGCAATCTTTGTATATTTGTTTTCTAATTACAACAGCAATTAGAATTATCGCTGTACGATACAAAGTAAACTTTCCTATTAGAAATGTAAATGATAAATCGTTTTTACTTTAAGCTTAACAAAAATGTTAAGCTATTTTTAATGGTCCTAACCAATAATTGATTAGGACCATTTTTATTACTTAGAAACACTATTTGATTCTATGTATTCTTTATATAAAATTTCTTTTTGTACATATTCTTTTAATTCATCAATTACTTCAGCTACTTTTGCAAAAGCTTCAGGCTTAACAACTGTATCATTTTCAAAATCAACTGGATCTAAAACTAGTTGTTTTGGTAATGCATTTCCATAAACACCACGAATTACAGTTCTCAAACTATTTAAAGCGTTTATACCACCTTTTCCACCACCAGCTACTGCTAATAATGAGATTGGCTTTTTCTTAAATGGCTCAGAGCCTAATAGTTCAACTAGGTTTTTTAAAGCTCCACTCATCGCATTATTGTACTCTGGCGTACAAATAACGATTCCATCAGCTTTAACTAGTAATTCTCTAATTGCTTTAACTGCTTCTATTTCTTTTTGTTCAGCTTCCCCGTTATAAAGAGGAACTTGTTCAAATGCTAAATCTAAATTTGTAAAATTATTAGAGTCAGCGATTTGTTTTGCTAAGAATCTAGTTCGACCATTTGCTCTAGGTGAACCATTTACTACTACGATATTCATTTAAATTCCCCTCACTTCTTAAAATCGTTACCACATATTTGACATATTTTTACTAAAAAATTCTTTAAACTACAAAATATAGTATAAATGAAATCTATATTTTTGCCTATTAATTTATACAGAATTTAATGAAAACTTGGATTTTGAAATCTTAATAGGTGTGGAAAATTTCTTATGAGTAAAGAAATCTCGTCTTTTTGCCATTTTACTTCCTCATGAACCCTTTATGAGGTAGTATATCTCATCTTTTTGACATTTTACTTACTCATGAACCCTTTATGAAGAAGTTAATCTCATCTTCTTGGCTTTTTACTTCCTCATGAACACCCTATAAGGAAATTAACCTCTGACTTCTCCTTGAATTTTTCTTACTCAAGAATACCCTATGAGTATGCTATTTTCCTTTTACAGGATTTATTCAATTGATATAACACCAAAGTTTAGTTTATACTTATTTGACAGAATATTGAAATTACACATGAAATGGATGTGATACATATTGGGGAATTTGGCAGTAAATAAAAAGGCGACAATTAGTATCATTATTGCAATGGCTACTTTCGGCACAGTAGGTTTCGTCGCTCCTAAAACAGGCTTAAAAGCCATTGATTTAGTTTTTATTAGATGTGTTTTTGCAAGTATATTCTTATTTTCTGTTTGGTATTTTTCAGGAATAGCTAAAAAAGAAATATTTAATAAAAAAGATATTACTCTTTCATTATTTAGTGGGATCCTATTAGTTTTGAATTGGGTATTTTTATTTAAATCATTTGAAAATTTATCAGTTACAATTTCAGTTTCAATTTATTACTTAGCTCCCGTAATTTTATTCTTATTAGGTAGTTTAATTTATAAAGAAAAAATTACGATAGTACCTTTACTTGGGGTTCTAAGTAGTTTTATCGGCTCAATTCTTTTATCCGGTATTAATTCTGATTTTACAATTGATAAATTCCTTTCGTCTGGTGTCATTTGGGCATTTCTTGCGGCAATCTTTTATGGTTTATTAATGATTGTGAATAAAGGGATTACACAAACAAGTTCATATTTTACGACTTTACTTCAGACAACATTAGGGTTTCTACTTTTAATTCCTTTTGTTAAATTTGATTCTTTTCAAAACTTGCATTTTGAAAACTGGAGTTTTATTTTGATTATTGGATTTGTTCATACAGGCGTTATTTATGCATTATTCTTTGGTAATATTCGATTTTTACCTTCTAATATGATAGCTGTGTTAACATTTTTAGATCCTGCAGTAGCCATTGTGTTAGATACAGTCATAACAGGATTTAAACCAACACCAACCCAAGTAGTTGGAATTTTTATGACATTTTTAGGTATCGCTTTAATACTGCTACTGAATTCACCGAAGAAAGTATCGCAAAATTCAAAGGAAAAAATTGCAAATTAACTGTTCATTCAGTTAAAAGAACTTTAACTTCATTGTCAAACTATACTAAAAGGACTATAATGAAGTCATAAAGAATATACTAAAAAGGGATGTGCTGCGAACACACCCCTTCCGAGTAGTAATTGGTAAAGTTGCTTTCCTCGGATTCAGTGAAGAAATAATCACCACAACCATTCGAGGGGTAGGGTGATTATTTTTTTTTACTAATAGAAATGATAATACCGATTATGCTTAAGATTACAGTTGCAGTAGTTTTTTACTATATTATATCAAACTGAATGTTGCTTAAAGTACTGGTAATAAAGCGTTTTTGAACCTGTTAAAAATATAAGAAATCATATATATATGATTTAATGTTATCATCTTGTAACCACATTTTTAAATTATAGGACTCTTTATAAGCGCTTAAAACAACTTATTCAAAGTCTTTTTTCTCTAACAACACTATTACCAAATGAATAAAGGACCCTTCCAGCACTATTACTGGAAAGGTCCTTTTTACTTGGAGTTTTAATGAATCATATTTAAAAAGCACTGCAATAACACATTAATAATATCATGTATGAAACAAAATAGATTGTCCTTATTTGAAATATCGTATTTCAAATAAGGACTCACACTTAACTCTACTAATATAGTAAAGTTTTCATTGGATAATATATACAATAAAAATTCAAGGTGGAGATATTACATGAAAAAATTATTTAAACAAGCTACTGTTACAGCAATAACAGCAGCAATCTTAGGATCAATCATTCCAATAAAGTCTCATGCTGAGGAAATTTCTAAACCAATTAGTGAAAACAATATTAATCAAGTAAACACGCAAACTAGTTTACCAACACCTCCCATTATTCAAGGTAGAGCAGTAAATGATAAGTATCCCCAAATGCCAGCACCAACAGTTGAGGCATTTTCTAATGATGATGGAAATGGAACAGGATACTTAAATGTTTCTTGGAAACCCGTTGAAGGTATAACAAAATATCAGGTAATCTTATTTAATGGTTCAATACACAGTTACTGGGATGTCCCTGCAGATGAAACAACCTGGACAACTAAAGGTAAGGGAATGTTCCCTACTTTAGAACAAATCGAGGCAGGTCAAGTGAATTTTAAACGTGATAATTCTGGGACTGACTTTTTAACCGACCCTTCAGTTCTGTATAAAAGAGCTCTTGAAATTAATGGAGGGTTGAACTATTCAGAAAATAAAAGTTATTATGTTCGTGTAACAGCAGTACATAGTGATGGTGAAAGACCTATTTCATACGCTGCATCTTCTACAATTCCATTATCAACTCCTAAAGTGACTGTATCATCAGTTGAGACTTATACAAAGTTAAAAGGCAGTATTAACTTAGAATGGCAACCTGTAATAGGTGCTACCGGCTATATAATATGGATGTTTAATGGTAAAGAATATGAATCTTTCGACATAGGTAACCAAACAAGTTGGTCGACAAGTAATAAAGGTATTTGGCCAACAAAAAATGATATATTAAATGGAGTTAATAAACTACACAAAGATGGAACTGGGACGGATTTACCTTTTGATCCTTCAGAATTATATTCACTAAATAATTTTAATGTTGAAAATGACTTGAATTATAAAATAAAAGTTAGTGCTTATAACAAATATGGTAATTTCTCTGAACATTCAACACTAGCAAATATTAATTTAGTATCTGACTTTTTAGAAGAGTATATATTACTTGAAAATAATCAATATAAATTAGAGATTCCACAAAATATACAAAATCAGTTAAGTTCACAAGCTATTAGTTCTGTTAATTCGTATTTAAGTATGATGAACGATGTAATAAACACTAACAACATAGAAAATGTAACGGAAGAAGGATTTACTTTAGAATTAACTGATTACCAATTATCAAATAAATTAGAACAACAAGGATTAGATCCTTTAGACACTTTGACAGATAAAAAAGGGGTTACAAAAATCAAATTTCATAAATGGGGTATGGAAATTTGGATGAGTCAAGCACTTGTAAAAACTTTAGGTGGCATAGGTATTGGAGGGGCAGGTATTATGCTTGGCATAGTATTTCCTGGTATAGGTGTTTGGGCTGCTTTAATAATTGGATCAATTTATAACGCTTATGTTCTAGACAGAGCAACAGCTTTATATGTAAAACAATGGTACACAGGTAAGAGAGTTGTCTCTAAACAATAAATGAGGTGAATTTCATGAAAAAATGGTTTAGTACTTTTTTTATGCCTTATAAAAAAATGCCTATTAAAACAAGGTTTTTATATAGAGTTATAGCTATTCCTATTTGGTTAATTTATTTAATAATATTCTGGAATTTAGATTATACCCAAAATGCTAAAATTATAATGTCCTTAATGATTGTTATTTCTTGGTCTATTGTTTTAATTTATGACTATAAAAAATTAAAGAGAGAAACTTAAATTTATTTTAAAAAGAAACGTTCATTTAATATGAACGTTTCATCTTGTAGACAAAGTGGTATTTTACCAACTGTCTACAAGATGAGCTACTGTTTCTAAGTTGCTATCTTAGATTCTATCATTCCGATGAAGTCTCATTCTGAAGAAATTCGCAGCATATATAAAAAAAAAGAATATACTAAAAAGGGATGTGCTGCGAACACATCCCTTCCGAGTAGTAATTGGTAAAGTTGCTTTCCTCGGATCCAGTGAAGAAATAATCACCACAACCATTCGAGGGGTAGGGTGATTATTTTTTTTTGCTAATAGAAATGATAATACCGATTATGCTTAAGATTACAGTTGCAGTTATTCCAACACATTGAATAATTAAATTTGCAATCTCATAACCAGTCACATTCTCACCTCCCTTCTTAGCGAAGAAAGGCACCTACCACAACCCTACTCTACCTAATTTTACCATAAGTATATTCAAAATACCAGAATGTATGTTCTGTTTTTTATTTTTTGATTAGAAGCCATTTCATCTATTCATAAAGAGGAACCTTACCTCAACTGCATTTTTTGAACTTAATAAGGGTTACTAGAATGGTGGGTTAATGAAAATCTACCATTCCTGAAGAACGATCAATTTAAAACAAGTTTACATAATAATTTAATAAAAAAGAACACTTGTTTTAAGTGCTCCTCAAATTTCGACTATTAATTATTAAGTGTAAAATTCCATATAATATGGCTATTATCACTCCAACGACAAAAGCAACGCGAAATCGCTAGTATGTAATATAAGCTTATATTTCGAAATACCATTTTTTTAATTCTTCTATTTTTTCACTTACTTTCTTTCGTAATGAATTCTTTTCTTGAGTGGCTGCCGTTTCTAATAACAGTTGTTGATCTTGTTTTCTTTGTTCTCTCCATTCTTCTATCAGTAAGCTAGTTTGTTTTTCTCGTTGCTTTAAAACTTCTTTATGTTGTAGATCCATCTTTTTAGAAAGTCTTTCTTCCATTTCATTCATTAGTTTTTCAATTGTTTGCAACTGGTGTTCATTGTTTATCTGTATTAGGTGCTCTGTTAAGTTTAAAGACTTTTCTTCGACTATCATGTCTGTATGAGGTATTAATCTATTGGTTTGCTCTATTATCATTCTCGCAGACTTCTCTAACGTCATCCCATCATGCTTACTTAATTCAATTAGTTTTTCGAAGATCAAGACATCATAATTTGAATATTGTCGATGTCCTCTACTATTCTTCTTGATTGGATAACCAACGTTCTCTAAGATGTCCTGATACTTTCTGAAGGTGCTTGGTTTCAACTCCAACTGTTCTCTTATTTGAGTACTAGTTAATATTACGTCTCCGTCTATCATGACCTCACACTCCTTACAATGCTTATATTCTATACTGGCATGCTATCTCCTTTTTGCATTGTAAAAGGTTTATCGAATTTAGCATCAGAGTTTATTGAGCGAGAAAGATTTGATGAGCGAATATATGAATTTTTATAAAAGAGGATCACTTATTTTTATACGAATGAAATGATCTAAAAGTTTCTTTTTTTTTAAAGGTAATATAATAAAAAACTCATTTGTATTTTTAACAAATGAGTTTTCAGATCAAATTATTAGTCAAAATACAATATTTTAGTTTAAAAGATATGTCATCAAGAATATTACAAATACTGTTAAACCCGCTGATATTTTTAAGTTCCTACCTAAGTTTAAATGATTCATCATATCTCCTACTTTCAAATATAATATTGTTATATTAAAAATATTTTTTTAGAAAATTCGTTTTTTGCTATAGTTTAATCATACTAAGTATTCTTTTTTATGACCATGTATAAAGTGTGAACATTATTCTATGAAAATTTTTCAACAATTTTACCTGTTATATTGACACATATATTTTAAGCCACAAAATAAAAAACTCATTTCAAAACGATTTTTTAAAATGAGTTTTTTTTGATTGTTAATTATTTAGAATTAAACATTGATAAACTGACATCATATCACGTTTATTTAGTTCTCTTATGCGATTAAATATCGGTAGATCTTTAACTTCTTCAGTTAGTTGGTTTTCAGGAACTATTTCACTTACTTTACCTGTGAGCCATGTTTGAACCGCGATGCCCTCAACAAGCTGTTGACGTCCACTTTCATTGATTCCACTAGCTAAACAGCTAACACAAGGTATTGTTAATTTATATACTCCGTCATGTAAATTATCTTCAGAAATTACTTTCTTTCCTTTACAGAACGGACAAGGGTTACTCGCTTTTACTTTATTAATTAGTGTAACGATTTTTTTATAGCCAAATGCTTCATAAACATATGTTAGTTTTTTGAATTTACCATTTGTAAAATATTTGTCTATAATGTCTTCTCTAGTCTCAAATATATCTTTAAAATCAGTTATTGTTACTAAGTTTTTATTGCTTATTTCTTCAATATTCGTCTTAACACAATCCCAAAACGGTAAAGCATTTTGCAGTACTATTTCATATCCAACGAAGCTTGCTTGTTTTATTTCTAGCATTTTTAAAGCAACCTGTTGTTCTCGAGATAGTAAAGAAACTTCAACTGTTAATGGTGTTTCTCCGCCAACAATTGATTTTATTTCTTCTAGGACTGTTAGCTGGCCAACTGTTTTAATGACTTGATCTACAGGCTGATTGATGATTTCACGAATATCAAATTTGCCAAAAATTAATTTTTTGTGGTGATTTAATACGGTACCTTCACAAATAGGACATATAATTTGCTCTTTAGAAGCCTTCATTTGTTCTTTGATAGCCGATTTTGAAATTGACATATATCGTCCAATAATCGTATTAAAGCCTTCCCATAATCTTTGTGTTTTTCCAGCTTTATCATAAAAAGTTTTTTCATAGTATCCATATAAAAAAGTATGCTTTTCTGCTTCTGACATCTCATTAAAACTTTTACTAATGTCTTGACCAAGTTCATTTTTTATTTCATCAAATAGGAATTGTATTTTAGGATATTGGTAATATTTTAAAACTTCCATTACATCTGAATGTAATAAACCTTCCCAAAAAGGTACTGTTTTATCTTGAATGACTACATCAATATCAAACTTCTCAATTACTCTACGGCCAGAACATGATGGACAATGATTTTCTTGGTTATAAAAGTCAAAACTTCTAGTATCCTTATTAGTCGTATGTAAAGCAACGATTTGATTGATTAGTCCGCCGATCTCATATAAAAATGTATATTGACTATATAAATGTCTTTCTAAATCAATTGCGATAACAGGAAGAATCGCATCAGATTCATATTCTCCATAAATGAGTCTAGCCATCGATGATAGACTTTTTAATATTCCACCTTTATAAATGTTTTCTGCATTTTTGAAATAATTTATATTATTTTCTTGTAAATATTGAACTCCCTTTTGTACTTTAAGTGATGATGAAATTTGCGCTTGAGGCTTTTCATGATCTTTTTTTATGTGATTAAAATAATCATCATGATTTACAACTTCAAGCTGTTCAACAGGAGTAATCTTTCTTTTCCCAAAATCAACAATATAATCCGAACTTTCTAACATGTAAGCATTGTGTTCAATCATCATAATAGAAATTGATTCATCTTTTAGAATTTCTCGAACACTATCTATAAATTGATTTAATATATTTTGTGATAAACCTTTTGAAGGTTCATCAAAAATGAAAAGTGTATGAGGGTTTCTTGCATTAGAAAATAGTTCAGAAACTAAATGTACACATTGAAATTCTCCAGTTGATAGTGTTTTTGTTTTTCTTTCTAGCGTAAGATAGCCAAGACCAAGTTTGATTAATAAGCTTAATCGCTTATGTGCAATGTCTTCGTTCGGTAGTTCTTCGATGATATCCTCGATTGAACGCAGGAAAATATCATCTATTTCTTCACTATATTTTGTTAACTTTCTTTTTATATCTAAGAACGTCGCAACTGTTGATCGACTCGTAATCGATTGGTTTCGATCCTGACCTACCATCACTAGTTTATCTTTTGGGTATCGTTTTAAGAAGTCTTTTGACATACATTCATTTACTAGAGTAGATTTACCACATCCAGATTCACCAGTAAATGTTACTAGTCTATTTTTAGGGATCTGTATTTCTTGAATTTGGATATTACGACAATGAAGATCTTTAAACTCATAGAACTCATTTGGCAAAGTCTCGTTTTTTCCCCAATAAATCGGTTTAGGTCGTGGAGATTCTTCAACAATTTTCCCGCCATATTTACCACTTCCAGGTCCGAAAAATACTTGATCATCTGTTGCATCTAGCACAGTATCGGAATGGTCAATTAACCATATTTGATTTTTAAATCCTAATTCTTTTATCTCGTCTAATATTCTATTTAAAGTATCATGGTCAAGACCAACTGAAATTTCATCGATGATAATAACAGTATTTTCACTAGTTGCCATAAATTCGGCTAAATAAAGTCGAGTTATTTCTCCACCGGATAATGTTCCTGTTATTCGATTTAAGGATAAATAGCCAATATTCATTTTGATTATATTGTTTAGTAAATGCTGTTTCGCCTCACTAATTTGTAATTCTTCTGCTAGTGATAAGATTGTTTCTACACTTAAGTTATTAATATCTGAAATAGAATGTGGACGACCAAATAAATCAATTGTATATTCTTCAACTTTTTGATTATAGCGGTTTCCATTACATTTTTTACATTCGATATTTTTTGTAATTCCGCGACCTTTACAATCTGGACACCAGCCTAATTCATTATTAAACGAAAAAACTTCTGGAGAAAGATTAAACTTTTCTGCAAGACTTACACGAATGTCTTTAAAAACACCTGTATGTGTTCCAAGTGTTGAACGTGGATTCGTAGAAATGGAAGATTTGCCTAGGAAAAGTACTAATGGCATTTCTTCCATCTTAATCGCACTAAAATTTGTTTCCATTATGTTTGGGAATAAATATTGATATTCAGCTTTTGGAAGTAAAGACACTAGACGTTTCTTTGACTCCTCACCAATTGTTTGACAAAAAGTTGTTTTACCAGAACCAGATAATCCAGCAATTCCCAATGACTGATTCTCAGGTAAAATTGCATCTAATTTATTAATATTATTTGCAATTAATTGACATATTTTCAAATTCTTATCCTCTCTTGTCTCGTGAAATTTGAATAAATTATGTATGCTCTTTCCTTATATGACCTTTAATTTCTGCAATTATACTTACAATTAATATTGTATCAATTTAAGACAATCCAAGCTATAGAACGTGGATGATAAATTGATTTATATTTGAAGGATTTCACAAAAGTATAAAATACCGAAATATAATTTCTTTATTTTTTAGATTTTTTTGAAATTTTATTTCAAAAAACATAGACAATACTTTCCATTTTTGGTAGTTTTATATTATGTAAGCGCTACTAATTTAATAGAAGGTTAGGTGGAATACTTATGAAGAAAAGAAAACTTGGAAAATATGCGATTGCTGCTACAGTAGGTGCATCTCTATTATTTCAACAAATTCAAAATGTTCGTGCTGAAACTACTTCACAGAACTCAACACCGTCTAAGCATGAGCTACGAGCAGCTTGGATTGCTTCAGTAGTAAACATAGATTGGCCATCAGCTACTGGCTTGTCTGAAATGCAACAAAAATCGGAGTTTATTAAACTATTAGATGATGTGGAAAAGATGGGAATGAACTCAGTTGTTGTCCAAATTAAACCGACAGCCGATGCTTTTTATCCGTCTGATTATGGTCCGTGGTCTAAATACTTAACTGGTACACAAGGTAAGGATCCAGGCTATGACCCACTTGCATTTATGGTTGAAGAAGCACATAAACGTAATATTGAATTTCATGCTTGGTTTAATCCGTATCGTATTACAATGCCACGAACAGCACCAGGTGATGCTACTTTATTGGATTTAAATTCTTTAGCAGAAAACCATCCTGCAAGAAAACATCCTGGATGGGTAATCCCTTATGGCAAGCAATTATATTTTGACCCAGGTAATCCTGATGCACGTCAATTTATTATTGATGGAATTATGGAGGTTGTAAAAAAATATGATATCGATGCAGTACATTTGGATGATTATTTTTATCCATATCGTATTGCAGGTCAAGAATTTCCAGATCAATCCTCGTACGAAAAATATGGTAAACAAAAGTTTGCTAATATTGAAGATTGGCGACGAGACAATGTAAATCAGTTCGTAAAAATTCTTCATAATTCAATTAAAAAAGAAAAATCTTATGTCAAATTTGGAATTAGTCCTTTTGGAGTTTGGCGAAATATCGTAAAAGACCCTACTGGTTCAAATACTACTGCTGGTCAAACAAATTATGATGATTTATTTGCAGACACAAGAGAATGGATTAATAAAGAATATCTAGATTATATTACTCCGCAAATCTATTGGAATATAGGATTTGAACCTGCTGCGTATGATATACTTGCAAATTGGTGGACCAAGGAAGTAAAAGGTAAGAATATTGATTTATATATTGGACAAGCTGATTACAAAATTAACGATAACAATGCAGCTTGGGCTTTACCTAATGAATTACCAAAACAAATTGCCTTAAATCGTACAATTCCTGAAATCAAAGGTAGTATGCATTTTTCAATTTCGGACTTAAATCGAAATCCACTTGGTATTAAGGATCGTTTAAGCCAGGAATTATATAGAACAAAAGCATTAATTCCTTCAATGCCATGGTTAGATGACAAAGCTCCAAAGAAACCAAAATTCGAAAACGCTCTTCGTACAAAAGATGGAGTCCAACTTACTTTGAATACCCATCCTAATGATCAAGATGTTTCATATTATGTTGTCTACCGTTTTGATGGATTACATAAAGATAGCATTGATAATCCAAGGAACATTTTAACTACAGTTCGCAAATCAGAAAATGGTAAAACAACATTTATAGATACAACAGCAAATATCGATAAAGACTACACGTATGAAATAACTGCTGTCGATCGACTTCATAATGAAAGTAAAGAAAGTAATCAAATTAAGGTTAAAGCTAGTAAGAAATAGGAATAATAAAGAGCTTCCCATTCTATAGGAAGCTCTTTATACTTTTCGTGTAAAAAGTTTATATTATGTTGCAGATTTCATAATCACTGCCTTAATCATGAAATAACTAATTTCAGAAGGTAACTCATCTTTTATAGGGCGAAGTTTTTCGCTTCCAACTGTATTAATTACTTCTTTAATTTGTTTTTCAATATCAAAAGGTACTACTTCATCCCAATCAAACTGATCATCTTCCATTGCACTTTGCAGAATATGATTTTCAACAGTAGTTGTATTTAATCCTCTCTCTTTTGCAATTTCAGAAATAGTTAGTCCGTTTTGATAAGACTCGTATGATATTTTGTGTGAAGGTACTTTATTAATAGTTGTCGGTTTTGGTTTTGTTGTCTCTACTTCAATATTGTTTTCTTCTTTATACTTCTTGATTACTTCTATAAATTGCTTACCAAATTTTTGTTGTTTTTGCAATCCGATACCTTTTGCATGTAAGAATTCTTCATCAGTTGTAGGGAGCAATTTACATAAATCTCGTAAAGTACTATCTGCAAATACGACAAAAGGTGGTACTCCAAGCTCAGTAGCAATTTCTTTACGTAAACTTCGTAGTTGATCGAATAAATTATTATCAACGTGTGTAATTTCAGTAACTTGGATTTCTTCTTTTTTCATTACGTTTATTTTATTTAAAAGTACTTCTCTTCCTCTATTTGTTACAGTTAACAATGGGAATTTACCGCTAGTAACGCCAATAAATTGTTCCGATGTTAAATAATCAATTAAATCGCCGACACTTTTTAATGTACGGGTTTTGAATAAACCGTATGTCGTTAAAGTATGAAAATTTAATTCTATTAATTTTTTATTCATTGATCCTGTTAGAACTGATGCAACCATCGTTTTACCAAATCGTTCGCCCATTCGAATAATGCATGATAAAACGATTTGAGCATCAATTGTAATGTCTATTGAAGTTCTTTGATCAATACAATTACTACATTTACCACAGGAGTGGTCAGTTTCATCCCCAAAGTATTTTAAAATGAATGCCTGTAAACATGTTTCGCAATAACTATAATCCTTCATTGATTGTAGTTTTGAAATTTCTTGTTTTAGACGATTATGTTCAAAAGTAGATTGTTCAATTAAAAATCTTTGTATTTGAACATCTTGTGCAGTAAAAAGTAAAATACATTCACTTTCTAATCCATCTCGCCCTGCTCTTCCAGCCTCTTGATAATAGCTTTCCATATTTTTAGGCATTTGGTAATGGATTACGTATCTAACATTACTTTTGTCAATTCCCATTCCAAATGCATTCGTAGCGACCATAACATTAATATTATCTTGTAAAAATGCATCCTGTTGTTTTGAACGTTCTGCATCGCTTAAGCCTGCATGATATTTACCAACAGAAATGCCTTGGTTTTTTAATTTATTCGTAACATTATCTACTTCTTTTCTAGTTGCGGCGTAAATAATACCTGATTCATTTTTATTTTGTTTTATGTAGTTACAAATATAATCTAATCGATTTTGTCCTCTAATGACTTTAAATGACAAGTTCTCTCTTTCAAAGCCTGTAATGATTGTCGTTTCCTCAATTATTCCTAATTGATTACAAATATCAGATTTAACTTGTGGAGTTGCCGTCGCCGTAAGTGCCAGTATTGTTGGGTTCGTAGGCAATTCTTGTATTAGGTTTTTTATACGTAAGTAACTTGGTCTAAAATCATGTCCCCATGATGATATACAGTGTGCTTCATCTACCGCTACAAGTAAGATTGGCAATCTTTTTAATTCATTGATAAAGCTTTCTGATTCTAATCGTTCAGGTGCAACATATAGAATTTTGTATTCACCATAACTTAAATCCATCATTCTTTCATTTACTTCATTATAAGAAAGTGAACTATTAATAAATGTGGAAGGAATACCTACTTGATGCAATGCATCTACCTGGTCTTTCATTAAAGAGATTAAAGGAGAAATGACGAGGGTAACTCCTTGGAGAATTGTCGCTGGAATTTGATAACAGATCGACTTTCCACCACCTGTAGGCATGATACCAGCTGTATGCTTTCCTGATAAAACTCGTTCAATAATTTGTTCTTGTCCGGCTCTAAAATTTTCATATCCAAAATACTTTTTTAAATTTTCTCTTGCAAGTGTTAACATGCTTGCCTCCTTTTTTATTTTATTTGTACAATTCTATTTTACTATAAAGAAATTGAAGAAAGTAATTTTCTTAATCCGTTTTCGAAATTTGTATTATCAAGCTTTTGACGTTTTTTTGGTCCCTTCACTCGTCCACCTGCATTTCGAATTTTCTTTGAAACATATCGAGTATGCAAAAGTGAATCAATATTTTCATTTGTATATTGAAAACCGTTTTGATTCAATACATAAGCTTGCTTTGATAAAACCATTGCAGCAAGACCATAATCTTGAGTAATAACGAGATCTCCGTTTACAACTCGATTGACTAAAGCAAAATCAACTGCATCCGCACCTTGTGAAACAACGATCGTTTCGGCGCCCTCTCTTTGCATTATATGGGCAGTATCACATAACAAAAGAACGTTTATCTTAAATTCTGCTGCAATTTTAATTGTTTCTGAAACTACTGGACAGCCATCTGCATCAATTAAAATTTTCATTTGATTCTTCCTCTTTCAATTGTTCTTTTAAATTAACTAATTCGTTATCTGTTAATTTTCTCCATTTACCTATTTCTAGATTTTCCAAATGGATATTCATAATTCGAATTCTCTTTAATTTAATCACTTTAAATCCAAAACTTTTTGCCATTTTCCGAATTTGACGATTTAAGCCTTGCGATAAAATAATACGAAATGTAGATTCATCTATTTTTTCAACTTTACATTTTTTAGTTATAACTGTTCCTATAAGTACACCATTTGACATGCCATTAATAAATTCTTCATTAATTGGCTGATCGACTTTGACAATATACTCTTTTTCATGTCCGTGTTCACTATGTAAAATTTTATGTGCAATAGGACCATCGTTTGTAAGGATGATTAATCCTTCCGAATCTTTATCCAATCTGCCTATTGGAAAAATTCTCTTTGGATAATTGACAAAATCAATTATATTTCCTTCTACAGTTTGTAATCCTGTACAAGTAATTCCTACTGGTTTATTTAGAATGATATAGTCTTTTTCACTCGTTAAGTAAATCACTTCATCATTAACTTGTACAAGATCGTCTTCTTCTACTATGCTGTTTTTTTCAGCAGTTAGTCCGTTAATTTTAACGTGTCCTGAAACAACCAATCGTTCTGCCGCTCTTCTAGAACAAAAACCTGATGCGCTAATATAAACATTAATTCTCAATACTTATTCCTCTTTTACTAGTCTTTCTTTTATCATAACAAAAAGTGCTGTGACATAACAGTCATCACAACACTACAGATAATCATAAAGTTACTTCTTTTATAAAATTGATAAATGCTTTATTACCACGTTCTTCAGCAATTTCAATTGGAGTTTTACCAGAATTATTCGTTTTAATTTCAGCACCGTTTTTTAACAAATGTTCAGCAATAGTCGTATTTCCTTCAAATGCTGCGATATGTAATGGAGTGTGACCTTCACTGTCACTAATATTAGGATTTGCTCCGTTAGTTAAAAGATAATCAATCACTTCTATCGACTTAGCACCTGCAATTGCTGCATGGAGTGCAGTGTTTTGTGGTATGAATGAAAGCTTTGAGTGAGAAAGTGCATTGACTTGTGCACCATTTTTCACTAAAGTTTTTACAACTTCATATTGACCGTAATGTGCTGCGATTCCAAGTAATGTTAACCCATGCTCATTTTCTTCGTGAATCAAATTTGGCTGTTCACTTATTAACTCCATTACAATTTCATTTTCGCCTTTTTCCGTCGCATCAAATAATTTTGCAAGTAAACTTTCCATATTTATCTCTCCTTATTTCTACATTCAATTTGTAAATAGTTTAAAAATAATTGAAGCTTTTTATTTAAAAGTCTCGCTTCATCTAGATCTACTGGTATTAATTGAATAATATTTCCTTGTTGCATTTGTACAAGTTTCCAAAGGTCTGAATAAATTATTGTACCTAATGTTGCATATCCGCCTGTAGTTTGAGAGTCTGCTAGTAAGATAATCGGTTGGCCAGTTGGTAGTACTTGGATCGTTCCAAAAGTAGTGCCTTCTGATAGAATATTTGAATCAAACGGTTCTAAATTAGATTTTTTTGAACTTAAATACATTCCCATTCTATTAAACGTACCAATTGTAAGTGGTGCTGATAAAATTTGTGATTTTATCTGGTGAGGTATTTTCTCAAAATGACTACTTTTTATAAAATGAACCAAATTATCCTTAGGATAGATTGGAATATATTCATGTTTTAGTCCATTTTTCACTAGTTTATAAGAAGAGCTTGAACCATAAATTATTGTACCTTTTTTAGGAATTAATCCAAGAGAAGCAGGCTCATACGATGACTGACTTTCGAAATGAGATTCACTTTTAATTCCACCGGGTACCGAAATATATGAATAAACTCCAGTATTTCCCCCGTTAAAAGTCAAAATCTCTCCTTTTGCTATGTCGATTATTTTATTCATCCCAACTAATTTACCATTAATTGTAGGATTCAAATTTCCACCTGTAATGACGATTGAAAATTGATTTAATGCTTTTAGGACAGTACCACCAATCGCAATTTCTATACTAGCTGCTTTTAATTTATTTCCTATTAATAGATTTCCAATTTGATAAGCTAACTTGTCCATAGCACCAGAAACAGGTATACCTAAATGTCTAAATTTGTTCCTACCAATATCTTGAATTGAAATAGATACACCTTTTTGTAAAACTTCAAAAAACTCTTTCAAAGTATTACACTCCTATAGACTTAACAAGTATATTATTTTCACTAAATACCTTACGTAATTCGCTCGCTAATTTAATCGAAATCTCTGAATCACTATGTATACAAATTGTATCAGCTTGAATTGGAATATCTTTACCTGAAATTGTCGATACGGTTTTGGTTGTTACAATTTGAAGAGCCTGATTAATGGCATCTTTCGTATTATGATGAACCGAGTTTAATTGATTACGAGGTACCAATAAACCATCATCACCATATACTCGATCTGCAAATACTTCTGAAGAAAAAGGAATATTCATTTCGATCGCTGCTTCTATTAATTTGCTATTTGCTAGTCCATATAAGGTTAGTTCAGCATCGAAGTCTTTCATTGCTTTTGTAATTGCTAAAGCAGATTTCAAATTTGTAGCTGCCATATTATAAAGTGCACCATGAGGTTTTAAATGACGAAGTTCAACTCGGTTTACTTTGCATACCGAATAAAGTGCACCAATCTGATAGAGAACTAATTTATAAATCTCATCTTCACTGAAATTCATTTCTCTTCTACCAAAACCAAGTAAATCTGGAAAACTTGGATGCGCTCCAATTGATAAATTATACTGCTTTGCTAATTTTACTGTTTCATAAATTACAAACGGATCTCCTGCATGAAATCCACAAGCGATATTGGCTGAAGTAATATGTGGCATAATTTGCTCATCATTTATTTTGTAATTTCCAAAACTTTCACCTAAGTCACAGTTTAAATCAATGTGAATCAATAAAACGCACTTCCTTTTTAATTGAATAGTTGTCCACTTTCACTAGCTGTTCAATCTGATTAAATTCTTCGATATTAATCTCAAAAAATTCCACTAAATCTCCAGGTTTAAAGTTTTCTGTGCCATTATTTTTCGTTGAAAATATTGAAATTGGAGTACGTCCAATAATATTCCAACCACCTGGAGATTCAAATGGATAAATCCCAGTTTGATTTCCAGCAATTCCAACCGAACCCTTTAAAACTGTTTTTGGCTTGATTAGTCTTGGAGTTGATAGTTTAGAAATTAACCCGCCAAGATACGGAAACCCAGGCATAAAACCAATCATATAAATAGGATATATTTTTTCTAAATAAAGTCGAACTACCTCTTCAGTTTTTAGTTTATTATGCTCTGCTACTTTTTGAAGTTCTGTCCCAAAAGTGGCATTAAAACAAATAGGAATTTCATAAATTGTATGCTCTCTGTTAATTTTTGAACGATTATAACGATTAAAATGAGATTTTATTTCTTGGTTTATATCCGCGTATGAAAAGTTAATTGAATCATAAAAAATCGTAATCGAATGATAAGATGGTACGACTTCTATTATTTTAGTCATTAATTGAATTTTAAGATATTCTGAGAAAGCATGTACTAGATTATTTGTTTCCATTGAAATCGAATCACCTAAATAACATACTAAGCCAGAGCAACCTAATGGAAAAATATCTAATTTAGTGCTAGTCATTTAGACTAATCACTTCAATTGCAAGCTTTATAGCATTCGTCAAATCAGTTTACGACCAACTTGGCAATTTTTGATCAATTACGGCCATTTCATGTGAAGCTGGAATATGAATAAAGCCACTCGGAATTTTCTTGTTTAATTTTTTTAATTCATTAAGCATTTGATACATAACGTTATTACACAAATAAGTACCTGCAGAATCGGATATTTCGGCTGGAAACTTATGATTGTTTAATTCATTAACAATCTTTTGAATTGGAAGTGTTGTAAATAGTCCATCCGGGCCTTCTGGATCAATTTTAGCCCCTGCATATTTATTTCCTTTATTATCCGCTGCACCATCATTGCAATTTATTGCAATCCGTTCAGGTGTTATTTTAAATCTACCACCTGCTAATCCTAATGAAATCACTGCGGATGGATTATAGGTATGGAATAAATTTATTAACTCACTACCAGCTGAACTAAAATCAACAGGTAAAACTTTGCCGATTATTTCATAAGAACCAACGACCTGCCCGTTTAATTCTTTAACGATTTCTTCTGTAGGATTAATTGAAAAGTTCAAAAAAGGTTCAAATCCTGTTAACAATAATGTATTCAAGAGCTCTCAGTCCTTTGGTAAAATTTTCATATTAGAAATACTTCTACAAAATCAATTTAATTTCCTTTGATATTTAGTAAAAGTAGAGAGTTCAATATAAAAGTTTAGGTCTGACAAAATAAATGCTAAGTACTAAAATGTTCTCATTTAAAAATGGATCTATCTTCTTAGTTGAATAAAGTTCTGTATTCAGGTTGCGTTTTCTACTAAAACAAGGGTTACTATTTTACTATTAAAAACTAAGTGCTTCATTTTTCAAAAGAACTATTACGGTATGTGAAATTTTAATTCTTTTTATTATACGTTCTTTTTAATTCATGCTCTAAATATTGATTTTTGAGTTAAAGAGAAAGACCAGAATAATATATTCCTTCCTTTTCTTATTGAACTACCGAAAGGGTTCTTTACTTAAGGAGTTTTATTAAATATTTGAAATGAAAAGAATTATTTCTTTCTTATTTTTTCCAAATTAAATAAGTAGCAATACTTGATGTTATTAATAGAGATAATAGCCCACCTAAACACGTTATGAAAAGTTGAAAATAAAAGTAGAAGATACATATTCATGGCTTATAAATCATATTTAGTAATGATTGATGGAAAATGAATTTTGGAGGCCAGGATAATGAATGAAAAAGATTCAGTACAAAGGCGAGCTTTATCAGAAGAAGACAATAATGAAAGAAAAAAGTTAGATAGAGTCCACTCCAAATGGACTAATGAAAAGTCAGCTAAACTTCATTCACAAACAGTGGGATCTAGTGGACCTGTACTGGAACAAGATAGTGTACTTCATGAGACCTTACAAGAGTTTATTCATGAAAAAATATTAGAAAGACCTGTTCATGTTAAAGGATATGGTGCATTTGGTTACTTTCAAACAATACATTCGATGTCCGAATACACAAAATTGAACTTTTTACAAAATCCTGGTAATAAGGTACCAGTAGTGGTTCGTTTTTCGTTAGCTGTCGGAACGAAAGGAACACCTGATACTTCCAGGAATGTACGTGGTTTCGCTACAAAATTTTATACAGAAGAAGGTATTTTTGACCTTTTATGTAATCATATCCCCATCTTTTCTGTTCGTGATGCGATACGTTTCCCAGAATTTATTAAAGCACTCTCACCTTCACCCAAAAATAACTTAATTGACCCTGATAGATTTTGGAGGTTTGTAGCAAGAGCACCTGAATCTATTCATTTTGTTTTACGCCTTTACTCTGACGCAGGTACAGTAAAAAGTTTTCGTCACATTTTAGGACATAGTGTTAGTACATATGTTTGGAGAAATGCTCAAGGTATTAGAAAGTATGTTAAATACCTTTGGTATCCATTTGAAGGTTTACAATACATTAATCGCGACGAAGCAAATAGACTTGCCGCTGAAAACCCTGATTATGCTGGTAAAGATCTATTTGATGTTATTGCGACTGGTAAAACAGTAGAATATGGCTTATACGTTCAGCTCATGGATCCAGCAGATGGAGTAAATCTTTCTTATGATCCCTTAGACGATACAAAAGTGTGGGATGAGAAAGAATATCCTTTTATACCAGTAGGGAAAATGGTATTAACTACAAATCCTGATAATTATATGGAACAAGTAGAAAAAGTCGCCTTCTCCCCCTCAAATTTACTTGAAGGTGCAGAATTATCTAATGATAAGATACTGCAGGGTCGAACTAATATTTATAATGATTCTCAAAGAAGAAGAATTGGACCAGAATTTCGTAAAATACCAATCAATCAACAGCAAGACTGGACTCCGGCTAAACAAATTACAAGTGGTGATGGAATATATATTGAAGGACAATTAGAAAGAACTTCCATAACAAAGCATGATGATTTTGTGCAAGCTCGTGATTATTATATGATGTTATCTCCTATAGAAAAAGAACATCTAGTTGAAAATTTAGCTGGTGATCTAATAGCCATATCCGATGATATTAGAATGAAAGTTCTGGAGTATTTAAATAAGGTATCATCTGACTTGGCAAAAAGAATTGAGATACAACTAAAAAAACTATAAAGATATAAAAATTAAAATTTAGTAATAAAAAATGATTAGTAATTGTATACGATTTTGAAAAAACAAAATGAAAGAAAATTATGTTTAGCTTTTTCTATTCCGATTTTTCACATACAATTTAAAGTAAAAATTACTCAATTAAGGGAATTGAGGATTTTGAAAATATACCATATTAAAGATTTTGAGATTTTAAGTGATTGAATTGTTAAGACTAAACAATTCAATCACTCTATCATTTTAAAAAAATTATTGTTGTCTTAACAAAAATTGAGCGTCTCGAAGTAAATACTCTGCCGCCTCATTTGTATTGTGTATACCGCTTTGTGCCTTTACTTCATTAACTAGATCTAATTTTATAGTGTCTGATTTTAGGTTTTTTTTCTACTAAAAAATCTTTACTATTAAAAACTATAAGTTTTCATTTTTATGAACTAATTACGGTATGTGAAATTTTTTATAAGTTTAAATTTTCAGATTATAAATAGTATAAAAAAAAGTCTTAGTTCTTTTTATTTTAATAAATAAAGAACTTAAGACTCTATGTTTAAATTTGTTTAATGAAGGATCTAATATTAGAAAAATCATAGCGCATTTTCCTATAGTAAACTAGTGCATAAGTTATCAACGCTATTATCTTACTCTCACTTCACATTGCGAAATTCTTATTCTTTTATAAGAAATTGATCTAATTATTCTGGTGTTAAATTCTCCGGTTCCTTCTCTTTTGGAGGTTCTAAAAAGACTCCGACCGTAATCCTTCTTCACCCTTGAGAATCTTTTTCTTAAGCATAGCATCACTCACCTTTTCGTCAGTATGCCCAGCCTTTTAATCAATAAATACCTTATATGTTGAATTACATCTTATCAATTCAATTTCTTTATTCATATTAAAACTATTTCATAGGGCAAGAAAAATATAGTAAAAAATAGCGACATAGATTATATCTAAGTCGCTAAAGTCTAACTATTCTCCATCCATTAAATCTATAGTAAAAATTTATTTGAATATCGAACTGCACTTTAATTACATTATGCAGAACCACCAACAGTCAATGAGACCTCAATCTTCTCATTCTCAACCACTTCATTAGAAATTAATTTCAATAAATTTTTAGCCGCTAATGAACCCCAATCAAATGTAGAATAAGATACTGTACTTAATCTAGGTGTTACATATTGTGATAATTCGATATTATCAAAACCGACAATAAAAACATCTTTGCCTACTTTGTAATCTGTATCTTGTATGTAGTTATAGATCCCAATCGCCATTTCATCATTTAAACAGAAAACTGCACTTGGTTCAGTATAGTTTGAAAAGATTTGTTTTGCTGCAAACTCTCCTGAATCTTTCATGAAATTTCCACCGATTTCAATTAACTCAATTTCAGGATAATTTGCTAATTCTTCTCTAACACCTTCCATACGTTTTCTTGAATCATATGATCCTTCTGGCCCTGTTACAACATATACTTTTTTGACATCATTTTTAAGAAGTTCTTTAATCGCTAATTTAGCTCCACCGTTATTATCTAATAGAACTCCTTTAATATTGCTGTGCTGTAACTCTCGATCCATTACTACCATTTTATATTTTTTTTCAGCAAGCTTGATCTAAAATGATTCCACCGTCAATTACTTTTTCTAGTAAAAGTCGGTGAGATTGTACGCCAGAACATGCAATTAATTCATACCCTTTGTCGTTTAGAGCTTGTCTCATTCCTCTTAATAGTGGTCCGTAAAAATAACCTCCATAATCAGCTAAGAATACCCCAATAATTTTAGTTTCTTTAACCTTTAACATTCTTGCCGCCGCATTAGGAACATAACCTAAACTATTTGCGATCTTCATAATTCTGCTTCGAGTTTCTTCTGTTACTTTTGGGCTACCATTCAATGCATATGACACTGTTGAAATGGAAACACCAGCTTCTTTGGCAATATCTTTTATTCCCGCCATCCCATATCCTCCATTCTATGTATACCAAAAAGCCTATTTTTTATATTTTTTACTTTTATTATGTTTAGATTAAATGTAGATGAAATACAATACATATTTTAATTTTATCAAAATTAAGTAAAATTTCCCTACATTTTTTTCACCCTTTGTACCTAAATAAGAAAAGTTATTTTTTACTTTTAGGCTCTGTTAAAGCAGATTGTTGATTTTCTTATTCAACAAAATGGCAGTATAGTTGAATAAGAAGTTTAAAAATATAACGAAATTAATTCCAAAATATGGTAAAGTTAATTAGTCAGTAATGAATTTTTAGGAGTTTTCTAATTGAAAAATAAGGATTTTGGTGTCTAGAAAGTAGGTAATTTTTTTTGAATATAAAAGCTATCAAACTATCAATTTGTACAATGTTAATTTTCGTTTCGATGTTCTTAATGACTGCATGTGTTGGGGCAGGAAAAATCGATGTAAAGGCACAAAAATATATTAAAGACAAATACGGTTTCGAAGTAGATGTTTTGGAAAAACCAAACATAAACGAAGGGAACATGGGAGATACCAATTTTAAAGTTAGAAAGAAAACGGGCAATAAACTCACTTTTAACATCTACATTACGGGGATTATATTTACAAAAATTATTGGAGATGACTATGACATCCAATCTAAAACATTTGAAATGAAAAAGGCTTTTGAAGAATCGAATTCATCAATTCTTAGTCGAGCCAAAGTAAAGTCAATCGAATTTAATAGTGAAAATGATATGGAATCGTTTGATTACGCTGATAATGGAAATGTTATAAAACATTTAAAAGTAAATGTTGTGAGTGCAAATGTTAAAAATTTATATGATACTGAAAAAATGAAATCAATTTATGAAGTGCTTAAAAAATTTCAAGAGTTTAGCGATGTTTACAAGCCATTAGATGTGAAAGAAATTAGTATGAACTATACAAATGATGTAAATAAAAGAATAACTTTTGATATAGATAATGTACATTCTATTTATTCGATGACTGATTTTGAACGTGAAAGCTCAACACCTTATGAACCGCCGAATATAACAAATTTTGCACAATACTCTTACTATGTTGAAGAATATGCGCTTTTCAAGGATTTTGAAGGTGGGTTAAGGAGTCTTGGTTATGACTATTTGAATACAAATCAAATGCCAGTTTTCAATCAGAATCTTGATTTAGCTTTCGAGTCTGATGAATATAAAATTTTTGACATTCAACTAAAAGGTGATATAGACAATGTAGATAAGGTCTATCAGTTACTCCAATTTTTAACGAGTGCCAAACTTGACGTTTATAATGTTACAATTTTTTCTTTAGATAATAAATATCCAGAGGACTATATGAATTCAATTTCCTTTCATATTCCAGATGGGGTATCGAAAGAAATCGTAAAACAAGCTTTTAAAGAAAGAGAAGAATATATCAAGGAATTAGATTGACTTTAAACCTTATGAGTAATTTAACGAAATCTCCAAAAATCATTAGAATAATTAAACATTACAAAGTTAGCGATATTAATATAAGAGTACCTAAGGTTGTCTAATTAGACAACCTCTTTTTAAATTCAAAAATCAACATTTTAATTTAACAGAACCTACTTCTAAAAAGTGAGCCACTGAAGTATTTAGAACTTCAATTGCCCATTTTTACAATTCAGATAAAATTTAGGAAGTAATTAAGTTATTGCGTTTCCAGCCTAATATTTTATCCCCATTCTTTACATAATCGTTTTTCATATATAAATTCCAAATTAATCCTGTTTGATAGTTTTCAGTCATTAGCAATGTTGCACCTTTATCAATTCCAATTACTCGGACTGACACCCAGTTTGATGAAACGTCTCGATTATATGAATCTAGGAAATATACAAAAAAAAAGCCATATATATGATATGACTTTCAAATAAGATATTACTTTAAAGCAACTTTCGGATCCGTTTGTTGAATAAGCTCATTCTAATTAACATTTTTCAAATACGGACTAAAATTCATTATTTTTAAGAAGGTGTGCTACAACATCTGTTATAGTTTCACGACTAATATCTTCTATTAATAACATATCACTTGCCCAAAAATATTTACCGCTCAGACACTCGCCGTTAGCTTGATTTTTTTCTCTTAAACTCAAAATATTTTTATATGTAATAAAGGTTGCAACCGCTTCTGTGCCATCTTTAAATATTACTTTCACATCTGAATTTTCATTATAAATATCATATTCGTTTGACCACTCTTCAGCTTCAATCCAAATTTCTTTCATATATCATACTCTTCCGATTCACATAATTCTTCTGCTATTTGCATAATTCGTTCTAATGTTATACCTTCTCTTTGTTCTATTGCTAATGGGTGTTTCGTTGGCTCTATTTCTATAACAGGACACAAACCAACACTCCTTGTGTGTACCATAGTTTTTAAATTAATTGTGACTGGATAATTAGGAATATTTGTCGATAGCCATCCAAACATAGGATCCAATTTTTTGTCTCTATTAGGATCATCCCATAAATCATTTGTTTTATCGAAGTTCTCTTCGCTTAAAGATACCCAAACATCCCAAATAAATTTCTGATTTGTATCGATAATAGGAGTTTCAATATGTCCACGAATAAAAAAATACTTATCATCAATTATGCATTAATCATTGTTCATTTCGACACGACTTTCTTGCTCATCATCCGGAATATCAAAAAAATAGTCGGGAACTGCACTTCCGTAACTCATCGGTAACTCTTTATGATATTTTAAACAACACTTACATACAAACCCATTACTCATGTGATTTCCCCCAAAGATATTAACTAAATTAATAATAAACAATTTTTTACTTTTCATTTTATATTAAATAGTTTAGATAGAAAATGGAATATTAGGGAATAAATTAATGAAAAAAAGTGAGGTTTAGGCAAATAAAACACTCTGCCAAGACCTCACTTTGCTTTTATTTAAGTATTAACTATAACTATTGAATATCACATAAACAAATTTAACAAATACATATAAAAATCAAATGAAATCGAACTTTGGTTATGATGCAATACTATATTCCTATTTTTATTAATTGAATAGTCTCGTTGCCAACTCGATAATTCCGCCAAATGTTTAAAATTCGGTCTTGTAACTGAATTAGTCAAGTAGGCAGACCGATATGCACCTGGCCATCTCATTTTATTTAGTGAAAAAATCATTTGTTCGGCTGTCATTATGCCTAGTCCATGTCCAAAAAACGTACCATCTCCTAGAACAACCGCATTTTCTCCTCTCCACTCAGGGGTTAGTGGATTAAATTCTGGATTATTAAAATATACGATATCTCCGGGTAAAATTCGGTCAGAATACTGGGCACCTATTCCTAAGTCAGAATCAGTATGCCAGCCATATAAATAGATGTTTTGAAAAATTTGATTAAATAAGTCTTCACCAATCAGATTTAGGACCGCATGGTAATAAATAATGACCATTGCCGTTGCACATTCAAACGCATATAATGAACTATTAATGTAAATATCATTAATCGCGTCAGAAGGTCTTACACCTTGCCTTAATAGGAAACCTCCTGTTCTCATTAATTGCCAGTACATAGGATTACATCGTGATCTTGCGAATACTGCAAAGCTTAATCTATTTTGAAACATAGCTCTCGCACTTAAAGTGATATTATTTCGCAACATACTTTCAAATTCAACAATGGATCGAAATTCATGAACCGTCGGATTTTCATTCATCTGTTGAATTTTTATACTTATACCACTATCAGACGCTCCTGTGTCAATTTGTTGAACTGGCATCCTCGATAAATGATTCATAATATACCTCTTTTCAGCATCAAGTATTATTTTCCATATATACCCATCATATTCAAAGATTGGTTTAAAGTGTATATTCGACGAAGAACCTTTCTCAATGGTTCTTTTTTTTATACACAAATTTGAAAATGTAAAGGAAAATTAGCTATTAAGATACTACATCTCCAATAGTTATATATTTTAAAATTCTAATTGTTATTAAGAAACAAATAGGAACTTTGAAGTACCATAAGCACAAAAAATTACCATATATACTCATAATATTGGTAAAGGTAAAATAGATCTGACTTACTTTATATTGTTTATTTTAATTAGTTTGCTGTAAAAGTGCGTTTATGAAATTACCTAGTAAGCTTGTTTTTCTTGTAGTTATTTTAAATGTACTACTTACGGTAAATGAAATTTTTTTGCTAATATGCTAAAATCCTAGGTTGCTAAAAGGTAATTACTTAAGGCTTTTAATAGCAAAAAAATTATATCTCCATTGCTTTCACCAGCTTGAATACTAAAATATTTGTCAAACATAAACCATTGTGGCCAATTACCAATCGTCTTCATATTGGTGAGAGAACACAGTAAGTAAGATTTCCCTTAAAATTTCAAAGATGCTTTTTAAAAATAAAAAAAGCAAATAACAGGAACGAAACCGTCCACATCATTTACTTTTTCTCGGTCTAACGCTTAAATTTTAAGTGGTTAAAATAGTTTATAAATAAATCCTCTCTTTTTTCTTACCTGATTCATAGATTGCACAAATCATTTTTTGAGTTTTCATCGCTTCTTCACCAGTAATATGTAACTGAGAATGATCATTCAATGATTCATAAAAATTATTAATCTGTTTTACATGACTTACGCCCCAATATCCTTTCGCACCATTGCCATAATCAAAGGTTTCATTTGGATTGTTGTCAGAGGCGAACTCTCTTCCATCGTTTAAAGAGACTACTCCACGGTCAGCAACCATTTTAGCAAGTCCGTTTTCACAATGCAGCTCAATCGTAACTGGTGCATCATAAGAATAATAGTTTATTGTATGAAAAGCCGTAACTACTCCGTTTCTATACTTAATAACGCCTTCTGCACAATCTTCAACTTCAATTATTTCATGTGCTCTATTACTAATTGTCGCGTCGACATATTCAATCTCATCATCAACGAACCATCGCATTAAATCCATCGTATGAATAGCTTGGTCAATGACTACACCGCCACCTTCTTTTTCCCAAGTCCCTTTCCAATCACTAGTTAAATAGTACTCATCAGAACGGTCCCAAGTTACTGATAGTTTTCCAGATTTAATTTTACCTAAAGTACCATTTTGTAACATTTCTTTAATTAGAACTGATCCTGGATTATACCTATTTTGGAAAATGACACCTAATGTTACTCCATTATTTTTTGCTGTTTCTACCATTTCCTGTGCATCAGAATAATGAATAGACATAGGCTTTTCAGTAAGAACATGGATTTTTCGTTTTGCGGCTTCAATTGCAACCGGTGCATGTAAATAATGCGGTAAGCAAATATGGATAACATCTAAACTTTCTTTCTCAAAAAGCTCCAGATAGTTTGTATAATAAGTACATTTGAATTGTTCAGCCTTCTCTTTTGCTCGCTCTTCCTTAATGTCACAAACCGCTACTAATTCAACATTTTCTCTTATGAAAGCAGGTTGTGCATGCATTAAAAAAATATTTCCACAACCAATAATCGCAACTCTTAATTTTTCCATTTTTACACCAACTTTTTTTAGATTGGTTACTTATCTTTTATCAAGTCCACCACATTTGTGATGGCTCTTCATTTATTAATACAGACTGTAAGTTTTTTACAGCACGTGAAAAACCTTCTTCAATCGACATGATCGGGTCTTCATGTTCAATACTAACGACATAATCATATCCAAAAGTACGTAGTGCACTCATCATATCGGACCAATCTTTCAAACTATGTCCACAACCTACTGATCTGAATGTCCAAGCTCTAGTTTGAACTTCACCATAAGGTTGCATATCAGTTAAACCATACATATTTACATTATCTTGATCGATAAAAGTATCTTTTGCATGGAAATGATGAATCGCATTTTCTTTTCCAAGTATTTTAATGGCTGCTACAGGATCAATCCCTTGCCACCAAAGATGACTAGGATCCAAATTAGCACCAATTGCATCACTAGTTTCTTTACGCAACTTTAATAATGTATATGGAGTATGAACTAAAAAGCCACCATGTAGTTCTAGCCCAATTTTTACTTGATGATCCTCCGCAAATTTGCCCATTTCTTTCCAATAAGGAATTAGCTTTTCTTCCCATTGCCAATTTAGAGCATCCCTATACTCATTTGGCCAAGCAGTTACAGGCCAACTTGGAAACTTTGCTTCTTCATGGTCACCACTTGTTCCAGAAAAGCAATTTACAACTGGTACACTTAATAGTGAAGCCAGTTTAATCGTTTTAGCAAGTACATCATGGGATTCCTTCGCAAACTCTTTATCAGGTGATAAAGGATTTCCATGACAACTAAAAGCGCTAATCGTTAATCCACGTTTTTCTACTTTTTCAATATACGCTCTTCTTAGTTGCTCACTTTCTAATAAATCATTTAACGGACAATGAGCATTCCCAGGGTAACAACCAGTTCCTATTTCAACAGCTTTTAATCCGGAGTGTGCAACTTTATCAAGCATTTCTTCAAATGATTGATCTGCAAATAATACCGTGAATACTCCTAATTGCATCTTTTTCTCGCTCCAATCTATTATTTACGTTAATGCCTCTATGGCTTCTTTATGGCCATATGAAGGATAATTTCTTTTTGATTTATTCGCCCAATTTACTGCATTAATGATAATTTTTTGAACTTCTTTATGATGATAAGTTGGATAAGTTTCATGACCTGGTCTGAAATAAAAGATTTTCCCATTCCCTCTTTTAAATGTACATCCGCTTCTAAATACCTCTCCACCTTTAAACCAACTTACTAAAACTAGCTCATCTGGGGTAGGAATATCAAAATGTTCTCCATACATTTCTTCTTGATCAATCTCAATATATTCGCCAATTCCATCTACTATTGGATGAGACGGATCGACAACCCAAAGTCTTTCCGTTTCCGCTGCTTCACGCCATTTTAAATCGCAGCTAGTCCCCATTAATTTTTTAAAAATCTTAGAAAAATGTCCAGAATGTAGGACAATTAATCCCATTCCTTGCAATACTTTTTCATAAACTTTTTGAACAATTTGATCTTGCACATCATTATGAGCAATATGTCCCCACCAAATTAATACATCAGTATTTTCTAGCACTTCATCCTTCAATCCATGCTCAGGTTGCTCTAATGTAGCCGTCAAAGTATCGTACCCTGCTTCATTTAAGAAAGTAGCAATTGTTCTGTGTATTCCGCTTGGATAAATGCTTTTTACATCAGGATTAATTTGTTCATGTCGATTTTCATTCCAAATCGTTACTTTTACCATATGACTCACCCATCTCTATTTTTTTACATAGTTTAATAGTTTCTTAAGCTTCAGCTAGTATCATTTTTAAGTTATTCAATCCAACTTCTACACTTTCTAATTGAGGTTTAGTAAAAGCTTCTTGCTCAACAATTAACCATTCGGCGGAATTTAGTTTTGCTTGTTGTACAATACCTTTTATATTCATAATTCCATTTCCTACTTCGGTACTTTCCTCTTTAGATGGAGCCATATCCTTCACATGAATTAATGGCGTTCTTCCTTTATGCTTACTCATATATTCAACCGCATCTACTCCAGCAAATTCTAACCAATAAGTATCCAACTCTGCTTTTAAGAGATTAGTTGGAACTGAATTTAATAAAATATCGAGAATATATTCATTTTCAAATACAACTAATTCATGAGCATGATTGTGATAGACTAAAGTTAGCCCTGATTCAGCCAGCTTCTTTCCTGACTGTTGTAAATGTTCTGCAAATTCTTTCCATTCTTCTAAACTAGTAAAATTAGCCCAAGGACATACAACGTATTTGTTTCCTAATTCTTTTTCGAAAGCAATTACCTTATCTATGTGATGGATAATTTGATCTGCACTTACATGGGCTCCTGCTATCTTTAACCCTAGTTTGTTTAAAACAGACTTTATTTCCGAAGCATTTTTACCATAGTATCCCGCGAACTCAACACCGTCATAACCCATTTGCGCTACTTTTTCTAATGTACCGAAAAAGTCGATTGCTGCATCCTCTTTAACACTCCATAATTGTAGGGCAATTGGTAATGTCATTTATTCCATCTCCTATACTAATTATTAAAATATACCGGTTTCTTTGATTTTGAAGATTCGTAGATTGCCTCTAAAATTTGAGTTACAACTAGTGCTTGCTCAGGTTTAACGGTTGGTTCGGTATCATTAATAATACTGTCGATCCATTGTCTCGCTTCTAATACTTCGGCGGAATCGGTTGCACCTTCATAAAAAGCTACGCCATCAGTGTCTATATCAATTTTTTTATCGTAAAGTCGCCCATATGCTTCCCCATTAATTCGGAGGCCATCTCTCATATCAGCTCCACCTTCAGTACCACAAAGTGTAGTTTGAGCTTCTCCTATTTCTAGAGTATTTAAAGCCCAGCTCGATTCTAGGATAACGGTTGCACCATTTTCCATCGTAATAAAACCAAATGCAGAGTCTTCTACTTTAAATTCCTTTGGATCCCAAGGTCCAAAAGCATTTGCAGCGTTTTCTTTATGTGATAATTCGTGGTAAACGTTTCCAACTACAAATTTAGGTTTATAATTATCCATCAGCCATAATGTTAAATCCAAAGCATGAGTACCTATATCAATTAGTGGTCCGCCACCTTGCTCTTCTTCATTTAAAAATACGCCCCAAGTAGGTACTGCTCTTCTTCTAATCGCATGAGCTTTAGCAAAGTAAATTTCACCTAGTTCATTATTTTTACAAACTTCGCTTAAATATTGTGAATCGTTTCGAAAACGATTCTGATAGCCAATCGTTAATTTTTTGCCCGTACGTTTTGACGCTTCTACCATCGCTTTTGCTTCTTCTGAAGTTTTTGCCATTGGCTTTTCACACATAACGTGTTTACCAGCTTCTAAAGAATCAATCGTAATAAATGAATGTAATTTATTTGGTGTACAAACGTGAATTACATCAATTGACTCGTCTGCTAATAATTCCTTGTAATCTGTATAGAACTTTGCTTCCTCAACGCCAAATTTTGCCTTCGATTTAATCGCGCGTTCTTCAATAATGTCACAAAAAGCTACCATTTCTACATTTTCTAATGCTGCTAAGCTTGGCATATGTTTACCATTAGCTATTCCACCACAACCGATTATTCCTACTTTTAATTTCATTTGAAAACCTCCGGAAATGTTATTTACATTTCCAGTTTATAGAAATAATTCATTTGAGTCTTCCTTACACCTTGCCTAAAACTTCTCAAATAATGTCTTTTTTTTATATTTGGTTGGAGATAAACCAACCTCGTTTTTAAATAATCTGTTAAACGTTTTCACATTGATGAATCCAACATTATAAGCAATTTCTGTAATTGGTAAATCTTCATTAAATAAATACCATTGAGCCTTCGTTACTCTGTATTGATTTACATAATGACAAAATGTAGAACCAGTGTATTTTTTAAAAAACTTTGCAAAATATGAATTCGTAAAGCCGATATAATTTGCAACATCATTTAATGTAATATCATTCATATAATTTTCTTCTATATAATGAAATATTTTTTCTAATTTTAAAAGACTGGCCTTCCTATTAGGGTAATTAAGTTTATTATTTTCTGTATGAGGTAGATCTCGATAGATTAATAGTAAAATATCATATAATCTAGCCCTAATCGCCAATTCGTATCCTTCTTTTTTATCAATATATTCACTTTCAAGCTCTTTCAAATAGGTAATCATTTTCTGTTTCACTTCTACATTCCAAAAAACACTAGATTTTTGAATACAATTAAACAATTCAATTAGTTCCATATTATTTTTTTTCAAAAACTGCACATCTTCGAAAATAGTAAAATCAAATTGCACGACCAATCTCATACTATTTGGTGAAGATAAAAAATAATGAATGTCACCACTATTAATGATATAAAATTCTCCTTCTTCTAAATGAATTAACTCATCATTTACACCAATCTTTAAAATGCCTTGTTGTACATAAATAATTTCTACGAGTTTATGCCAATGATGACCAACTAACGTCAATCCATCATTTGAAAACAAACAAAATGGAAAATTACGATCTAGTCTTCTTACTTCAAGAGTGGCGCTCATTCCTATTCCCCCTGTACAACTATTCTTACTATGTATTTAGTTTTACATTAACATTAAATATAGATTTTTTCATAGAATTACCATTTTATTAGAAAATAAAAAGATGCTTATACCGTCTAAAAAAGTATAAACATCTATATAGTGAAATCGTTCATTTTTTCACAAACTTATTTCCAATAAATCAACTGATTCTCAAGGTTTTCCTTATTTACATAATTTCTTTGCATTGGGAAAGGACAGCCTAAGTTATATTTCTTTATTTCATCATTTACTTCCGAGATCATTTTATCTATTTCTTTACTATTTTCAACGGAATTTAACTTCATCAATATCGTTTCAAGCTTTTGAAATATTTTCTTTTGTTGTAATACCCAATCTGGTTTAAAACCCGACTTCTTAATAACAGTTGTTAAAAGATCATCTTTTAAAAGCTCTTTAGGTAATGGTTTACCTAATCCAGGTAGATCTTCAAATCCACCTTCTTTTTCATGACGCTTTACGATTTCACTTAACCAATCTACATATTTTCCATTATTCGACATCGTTTTAGCCACCTTTTTGGTTAGTCTAATATTATTATTATTCGTTACTTTTTACCTTTTTCCTTTCTATATTATTCAAACGAATGTATTAAGTAGATTTCTAACTTTATCTAAATTATGAACTTTTTTGAATAAACAAAAAGAGAAACTCATCATTCCAGTTCCTCTTAGATTTAATATGTATTTTTAAAACCGAAATTCATCGTTAAACTATGTTTAATACAAAGGTTATGCCCGATGTCTTTGAATAAACACATTCTCTTTATAACTTTTTAACAAGCCTCTTTCTCTCAAATATTCCTTAAAATACAAGTTCGCTTCTTTTCGCTCATCATAAGGATTCTTGGAAAGTACAAACCCTAACTTATCTTCCTTTTGAAGTTCAACAGCTGACATATATAAATGAATTTTATTTTGATGATAAATTTCTTTTAACGGTTCCATAAAATTAATAGAAAAAGCAGAAAGTAACTTAATTTCTGTATCGAATGTAAACCTTGTAATATAGGATAAATCCACAAAAATTACACCTATAAATCCGGTATTTGAAATTTCAGCCCTTATTGTTTTATCATTATTTAAGTGACCAATCTCACGAAGATATTCAATAAAATAACGAATCCCTTCTTCTTTTTCGAATGGCTTTTTTGATAAAATTAGGCCAATTTTCTTTTCATCACGTAAATATTCACATGCAATATATGCTGGAATATTTTGTTTCTGAAATAATGCACATGCAGCTTGTAATAGACCATTTAATACTTCTTGTATAATTAAAGGATGCTTCCTTGTGAAATAATATTGATTTTCTTGCAATTCTTCCATATCAATGAAACTTGCTCCGATAAAACCTGTATTGGATATAATAGGTGTTTTTGAATTCCTTTTAGTTGCTCCATTTCTTTTCATCATGCAAGTTCCTTTCCTTCTAATATCTATATACAGAACATTAGTTCGCTTTTTATATTTTAATCATACACAATAAATTTTTAAATGTAAATCTTAAAATGAAAAAAGGATACGAAAATTTTTCGCATCCTTGAAATAACTCTTATTAAGATTGATCGCTTAAGAAACAGTTTCTTCCTCTATGTCTACATAGCAATCCATTGTATGTACTTCTTTGTCTTCATGATTTCCAAAGTAAATAGTGAAATTCATTGTCTAACACCCTTTCACAAAGGATATAATTTTAATTTAAATTCTATTTAATTATATTATTATTTCCAAGAAATAACAATACTTACATCATATATGAAAGAAGATGTTTAGGTTAGTAGAAAATCATTTTAATTTAATACTAATTTTGTCTAATAATATACTATAAAAACAAAGTTAGTAAGATATTCGCTTTTTAACTGGCACAAATAAATGAACTTTAGCTTTTCCATCTGGGTCTAGCTTAGCCCAATGTTCTCCATTTAGTTCAAAATATGATCAATAGCGCATGAAATACGCAACTTCATATTCAGGTAGTTCTTTAACTAAAATATTCATTTTCACAACTCCTAATTAGTAATAAAGTCCTTTATTCTCTATTCATTAATTCTTATGTCCAATACCCTTCTCCTTATATAGAATATATTAATATGTTCTACTTAATAAGGAGGATGAGTTAAAACATTGATTGAACCAATAAAATATTTAGAAACATTACCAGGTAAGGCTGCACATTTATTTTTATTTAGTGATGGTAATCGTTATGCAGTTAAATGTAAAAATAATTTCCATGGAACACGGGAGCTCGTAAACGAATACCTAGTCGCTAAATTAGGTCAGTTGTTGAATTTGCCTGTTGTCCCATTTGAAATTGTAAATATGTCCGAAAAGCAAATACCAAAAAAATTTTCAACTAATTACCAAGCAGGCAACCAGTTTGCTAGCCTTTTTATAGATAACTGTACTGGTCTTGCGAAAAAACCTCCTCGCCCGACTTTAAATGATATAAATAATCCCAATGTTTTGGCTGGAATTCTTGTTTTCGATTTTTGGGTGCACGATGCAGACCGTACTAAAAGCAATATTCTTTTGAAACAACTCCCAGATGGACAGAATGATATTTTTATGATTGATCATGGAAAATGTTTTCCCGGAGGATATAAATGGAATGCAGAAACGCTTCAAAAATCTAAAAAGTTTAAAAAGGATTCAGTCGTTCATATTTGGACGGTAAACATATTAAATGACTTAAACATTATGACGTCTTATATTGAAAAAATCCTGGAATTATCAGAAGCATCAATCCATGAAGTGCTTCAGGAGATCCCTGTAGACTGGAATGTTTCAAACGAAGACAAAGAAGCACTTTTTATCTATCTGAAAGAACGCAAAAAAACACTTGCTGATTCAGTTTATACATTTGTAAAAAGATATTTGAATCATTAAAATTAAATTATCATTATTAATTTTACTTGGCTTTATCCATTTAACTATAAAATACCCTTCAGATATTATTCTGAAGGGATTCTTTATTTTTATAATTTTTCTTCTTATAGACTCTACGAAACTTGAGAAATGAAACAATTCTCCAAGGGCAAATATATCCGAATGCAACGGTCATAAACAGTGCTGCCTCGGTCTCATAACCGAGCCACTTTAAATAATCGCGAAGTACAAATCGGATAATAAAGGCAATAACAAAGACGACGATGAAACTTATATTCTTTGTAGCATAGATATGTTGGTCGGATCGGAGCTCATAGTTAGTCGTCCAAATAAGTGGGATAGATAAAATAAATCCAAAGAAAAGTGCGCAAATCCATTCCCAACTAGCAGCATGAGCCTTCGGATTCAAAATAATGGGAATGCTAGGTAATATCAAAAATAGTATTGGGAGGAGAAGACGAACCCCGCTTCCTTTAATTGGGCGATACATAGCTCTCGTTCTTCTCCATAATACCAATGCAGCAATCACAATAACAATCATGTAAAAAGAAGAAACGTTCATAAATTCCCCCATAAGGATCAATTTTAACTATTGAGTTTGAAAAAGATTAAACTTTTTTATTATATTCCTTATTTAAAGTGTTAAGAAGTGAATAAGAAATTGAAAAAATACTTTTAGGAATTCAAAAATTAAAGAGAAAGATAGATTTTCGAAAATGAAAAAGCCATATTTTATATTTGCGTTAGTTTAACAAGTAAACTAAAACTCTATATAAAAGGGATGGCTGTTTTCATTCAAACAATATTCAATTCTTTGTTTGAAATTTTTCCAGGTTACCATTGCTAAGGCTTCTTCAATAGAAAAATATCCCACTTCTAAACTTTCTGAAGAAGTTGTCAACGTTCCGCCGATTGGTTTAGCTAAAAACAAAGTGTTACAAATAGAACTTCTAACATTTTGAAATACTCCACAAAATTTCAAAACTTCAACATCAATTCCACTCTCCTCTTTTGTTTCCCTAATTGCAGCTTCTTTCAATGATTCTCCTTCTTCAACTTGTCCACCTGGCATTTCCCACCCTCTTTGCGGACCCTTAATTAATAAAATTTCATTATGTTCATTAATGACAATTGTCGCGGCTGAAATAATATGTTTGGGTGGCGAATAATTATTTTCTGACTTTTTATCCATTAAAAGAATCCCCCTTTCTACTTCTAACTCATAAATAATTCTTTTTATATATTCTATTAAAACTTAAAGAGACCTCTCTAATTGAACTAAACGCATCTTTTAATAGTAACTATCTATCTATGGATGAAATGATCAATTATTCCGTTCAAAGTGAAGTTAGCTAAAAAGAAGGATAATTTATTCCTTTTGTCGAATTTTGAAGGATTAGTACGATGAAGGAGATTCTTACATGGATTATATTAAAAATATGAGGAAATATATTGGTAACGAAACCCTATTCACTGTAGGTTGTGGGATCATTATAGAGGATCATGAACATATATTGTTGCAACACCGAACAGACGAAGACAATTGGTGCATACCAGGTGGAATGATGGAAATTGGAGAAACTTTTGAGGAGGCAGCAAAAAGGGAATCTCTTGAAGAAACGGGACTTTCTGTAACGGACTTAGAGTTGTTTGGTATTTATTCAGGTGAAAAATGCTTTGTCCAGTACCCTAATGGAGATAAGGCATTCAGTGTTTAAATCATTTTTCTATCTAAACAATTTACCGGAGAATTAAAACAAAAGGATATTGAAAGCAGAGAACATCTATTTTTCAGTAAGACAGACCTTCCTGCTAACTTAAATCCACGCCAAAAACCATTTATAATGGATTGGGCAGAAGATAAAAGACATCCCATTATTAAATAATTTCAAAACTTAACAGAGGCTTTTTGGAATAAGAAATTCATAAAGAGTGAAAGAACCAAGAATTAGGATCTGGTTCTTTCACTTTTTTAGTATAATGCTAAATGCATATTTCACTTTACATTCACTTTCATTGCAGCTATTTCACACAACACCTACAAACTCACAAATTATATTTCTTATTCAATGAAGCATTTATCAGATTCAATTGTGTTAAAAATTCGTGTATATACATCCTTAATGTTAAGATCGTTTACTTTGTCATTGTATAGTCCATAATACCTTGTTAAAACAAAGCATTTTATAGATTCATTTTTTTTTCTAACCAATTAATTATTATATTAGATACTTTATCGGGTTCATCCCATTGAATCATATGGTTAGCATCATCAATTCCAATAACATTTAGATCTTTTATATTACGATTTAACTGTGAAATTCCAACCTCTCTCGCAAGATCAAGATTAGTCAGTAATGTTGCACGAATTAATATTACTGGTACCTTTATAAATGGATATGTTTTTGAAAAGGGTTTTAAAAAATGCTTTTATAATTGATAAAACCGTAAATTTTGAAGTGACGGGTTCTGCCCCCCAAGAGTGGCCCATTAGAAAAAATGGTTTAGTGATTTCTTGCTCAAACACTTTGTTATACCAATTTGACAAATTAGAAAATAAATAATCCTCCTCATTATCAAAGGCTGTCGTTTTGCCATGTCCAGGATGATCGAAAACAATCAAATGAAATTTATTTACTAGAATTATTGCTAATTCTTCAAAACTATAAATTGCATTTCCAGCAAGACCGTGAAAACAAACGATAGTTGGATTTTCTTTATTACCATATTCGTACTAACTCACATTTTTATTTTCTATGCTTAAGATAACATTTTGCAATGCTCGAACCCCAATGAAATAAATAAAATTAAACCTCTATACGATTTTTGAGTTTTCCTCTATATACAAAAATAAAAACCTCTCTTCTCAATTTAGAACAAAGGTTTTCAATTACTTTATTATCTTGTTACAAGCTGTCTACTCGATTTAGGTTCGTTATCTACGATCCTACTAACTTCATTTAATTTTTCCTTATTCACAAAATCAAAATCATTTAATCCATTATATAAACCTTCATTATTAATAGGTTGCTTCTTTTTTTGCACTGTTTGGTTTTCTATTAAACGCTCAATCCCCAATTTAATAAGATTAAAAGCAAAAATCGAAACAATAAAAGCTATACTTGGTGCAATGATTACCCATGAATCAATCGATAACTCGATGTAATTTGCACCAATCATTGCAGACCATTCATTAGCTTGTGACATCGGTCGGTCTACTCCAAGATCTAAGTAAAGGACTTTAACACCACCAATAAATAGTTTAAAAACACCTAATTGGGTTAGTAAAAATAAAGTTTGTATAGTTTGTTGTACAAATAATAAAAGAATACGGCTTCGTAAATAAGGTATTACATGCTTACGGCGGATCCAGCCATTTCGTGCACCTATGACTTTAGAGCTAGTAATGAAATCATTTTTTAAAAAATCTCTTACTTCTTCACCGATTGAATTCATCAATACTGGAATCGAAATAATGATTAGTAATGATATTTGAATTGCGATTGTTTTTTCTTTTACTGCTTCTGAAACGTCATTTAACTTCTCAAAAAATGGAAATATAATAATTACAGCTGGCACAAAACGAAATGCATTCAAAATTGGTTCAATAATTTTTAATAATCTTTGATTCATAAATCCGAAAAATGTACCTAATAAACCGCCAAATATGACTCTCATAAGTCCTACAACTATGGCAATGGATAAAGTGTATTTAGCACCATCAATTATCATCCAGAATACATCTCTACCAAAACGGTCGACACCTAAAAGATATTTCCAACTTGGAGGATAACCATATGTATCGACTAATTTACCTTCTGCATTATATAACAAAGCTGGGGCTGGTTTAATCGTATCCTTAATAAAGTAAGTATAAATAAAACTAAAGGTGATTAAGCCAAGTATGATGAAGCTTCCTATTATAATTGGTAAATACTTTTTAATTTTTATCATATAGCTTGTCCCCCTTTCATTTTATTTACAATTTGTTTAAATAGAATCTCTAGCAAAAAGAACGGGATAAATAGTAATACTAACGCCATAAAAAAGATTTCAGGCGAACTACTATTATTAAATAAAAATGAAAAATAGCCCTTCATATTAAAGAATTTTTCTACTATTAATAGATTCGAAATCATCATCCAAAATATTAACTTACTATTACTTAATAAAGTAATCGCAACATTACTGAATATATGACGGATAATAATCCAGGAATTAGAAAGTCCCTTTGCTTTTGCATACTCAACATAGTCTCTAATTTTTTCTTCCTGTATTGCCAGAAATAACATCTGGAAAAGTTGGATCGTAGGAATGATCGATACAAGGATGATCGGTAATGCGTAAGCTTTAGATTCAAAGCCACTTATTGGATCGACAATTTTTACGCCGGTTTTATTAAATATCCATAAAAAGAAAATTTGAAATGCGCAAATCATTACTACGTCTGGTATAGATTGTAAGAAAAATAGAAAACTATTTATTATTTTTCTAAATGATTTTGGACCTATATTTACTAGATAAGCAATAAATAATGCGACGAAAATTGAAAGTAAAAACGCTGAAAAAAGAATCGTAAAAGAATATACGTATGGCTCTAAAAATACAGAAGAAAAAGGAACATATTGAAATTCTTTTAAGTAAACTTCTAAATTATCGAAGTAAAAAAAACTCCAAAAAAAGATTTGTAGTTGATTCCAAAACTCAACCAGTCGCTCTCCTTTTGGTAAAAATAGAGTAAAAGAAGTAGCCGTAATTAAACCAATTCCGAAGATTGTTAAACAAAACTGAAGATGATATTTAGATATAGTTCTACTTGTTTGTATCATGTTTTATACACAATCTGCTTCGTCTAATTGTGTATTATTTCCCCTCCTTTTCTTGCTTTATCTTATCTTTACTAAATACTAGAAAACCTCCATCACTTAATTTACCGAATTTCCAAAATGTCCCGTACTGTTTAATATACATATATTTTTGGTTTTGCTTTTTCCCAACTCTATAACCTTCTGTAGTAGATCGAATGTTTTCACCATTATTGCCGAATTTGTCTTGGATGTTTTTTGGTTGCTCGTCAGGTTTAAAAAATAAAATGCCAGTAATGTTTTTATTTTTTGATTCTAATAAAATTTTCTTATTTGCCGTGCCTTGTTCATCCGTTTTTATAGTAGTTTCGTAGATTACATTCTTTGTATCATCATCCTTAAATAAAATATTAAATTTAGCATTATTAGGAAGTGATGATTCCACTTTAATCCCAACACTTTTTAAATCATAAGTCCCTTGTGCTTTAATAGCTAAATTTTGAGGAGGTTTTTTAATAGTACATGCTGAAAGTGCAACAGTTGCAAAAGTTAATAAACAGAACATTTTTAATTTTTTCATTCGATTTAAAAAACTCCTTTCTAAGGAATAAAATTTATTTCCATTTTTTCTTATAAATGTTGAAATTTTTAACCAAATTCAAATTAATTTTATCAAAATAATGACGGATTGCGCAGTATAATTGTTATAATTTTCTATTTTATCGAATAATTTCACCATTTAAATGTTTTTATACAGTATAATAGACTCGTACCAACTACTACTAAAGGAGGCAATTTGATGGAAAAAATGTTAGTAAAACGTTTAACACGTGCTGAGGTTCCAACAGAAATGACTTGGAAATTAGAGGATTTATATCCGACTCGTGCAGAGTGGCTAGTTGCTTTAGAACTAATTGAAAATGATTTAGTAGAGGCGAAGTCGTTGAAAGGTTCTGTCCTTAAGTCTGCTGAATCTTTAAAAAAAGCATTATTAACTTATGAATCTATTATGCTTCAATTAATTCGTTGTGGTACATATGTAAGCTTACGTCAGTCTGGAGATGGTTCAGATTCTCAAAATCAATCTGATAGTTTACAATTTTCAAGCTTAAGTACAAAAGCAAATACAACTTTAACGTTTATTCAGTCAGAGCTTTTACATTTGAATAATGACATGTTAGAGGCATTTATTAAGGAAGAAAATGAAATAGAGGTATTTAAATTATTATTAGAAGAAATTATTGCATCTAAAAGACATAGATTACTCCCTGAAACTGAAGAGGCTTTAGCTGCACTTGGTGAAGTTACTTCTGCCCCATATCGAATTTACCAAACTAGTAAGGCCGCTGATTTAAAATTCGATTCCTTTGAAGATGAAAATGGAAAAGAATTAGAAAATTCGTTTGCTATGTTTGAAAACTTATATGAATTCTCTCCGAATCATACAGTGCGTAAACAGGCGTATGAATCTTTTACTAAAACTCTTACCCAATACAAAAATACATATGCTTCGATCTATGCTACTCAAGTAAAAAAGGAAGTTGCTTTAAGTAAATTACGTCATTATGATTCAGTTACGCAAATGCTCCTTGAAGATCATAAAGTAACTTTAGAAATGTATCATAATCAATTAAATATCATCTTTAAAGAACTAGCTCCACATATGCGTAGACTAGCTAACTTAAAGAAAAAACAACTTGGACTTGAGACGATTCATTTCTATGACTTAAAAGCACCACTAGATCCAGATTTCAACCCAAGTACTACTTATGAAGAAGCAAAAGAAACGATTTTAAAATCACTTGAAATTATGGGACCTGACTATGTTTCAATTATGGAAAAAGCATTTGATGAGCGCTGGATCGATTATTCCGATAATGTTGGTAAATCAACAGGTGCATTTTGCTCTAGTCCGTATGGTGTGCATCCATATATTTTAATTAGCTGGCAGGATACGATGAGAAATGCATTTGTACTTACTCATGAGCTTGGACATGCTGGTCATTTCTATTATGCAAACAAATATCAACGTGTTGTAAATACTCGTCCTTCTATGTATTTCGTTGAAGCACCTTCGACATTTAACGAGATGTTATTAGGCCAATATTTATTAAAACAAACAAATGATCCAAAAATGAAGCGTTGGGTCATCCTTCAATTACTAGGTACTTATTATCATAATTTTGTAACTCATTTACTTGAAGGTGAGTTCCAAAGAAGAGTTTATGAACTTGCTGAAAAAGGTACGCCTCTTACAGCGACAACTTTCTGTGAAGTTAAAGGGAATGTCCTGAAAGAATTTTGGGGAGATTCAGTTGAAATTGATGAAGGTGCAAGTTTAACTTGGATGCGCCAGCCTCATTATTATATGGGACTTTATCCATATACTTATTCTGCTGGATTGACTGCATCTACTGCTATTTCTCGTAGAATTGCCTCAGAGGGCCAACCTGTTATTGATGCATGGATAGAAGTATTAAAAACAGGTGGATCGAAAAAACCTGTTGAACTTTTAAAAATGGCTGGTGTTGATCTAACAACAAGTGCACCAATCAAAGAAGCTGTTGAATATGTTGGATCATTAGTGACGGAATTAGAGTCTCTTTTCTAAGTATATCAAAAAACACCTAAATTATTTTAATATGAATAATTTAGGTGTTTTTATTAGTTTTTCATTTGTTTCTTCTTCCCTTTTGTTCCATTACTATAAAGAATAAATCCAATACATCCGAATAAAATCGGTCCAAGTACAATTGGTAAATATTCTAACAGTGTAGTATCTGGAGCTGGAATAAGTGTTAAACCGATTGTTCCAACTACTGATATCATTCCAATAAGTGCAACGAAAATAGCTAGTGAATTACTTTTAATTTTAAAGGGTCTGTTTATTTTTTTATCAGTCATACGAAGTTTAAGATATGCACTAATTAAAAATACATAAGGAATAAAAAATGCCAATGTCGACATTAAAACTAGCATATTTAATGCCTTTGAAACACTTGGTACAAAAGCAGAAAGAATTAAAATGAATGTAACTGCAACTGCTTGACCTAATATTAAAATTGATGGCATACCATCTTTATTTTCTTTTAATAAGTTTCTAGGAAGAACATCCTTTGCACTCTCAGCAATCATCACACTAGGATTTAAGATTAAAAATGAAAGAGAACCTACAAATGCTAATACAAAGCAGATTCCTAAAATTTGAGAAAGTGAAAAATTCAGTCCAAATTGTGAAGTTATTTTATCCGCAAATAAATATAGTGCAGTCGCAGTTTGGTCAGATGAAATTGTAATGACAAACTGGAAAGCAACTGTTGCAAGTATATAGACTAATGCAATAATAATTGATGTAATAAAAATCGCTCTCGGAAATGTTTTTTGTGGATTTCTTACATTCCCCGCAATCGTTCCTAGCATTTCTGCCCCTGAAAAACCAAACATTAATGTTGATAAAAACATTATCGTTCCAAAAGATAAATTATTTGGCATGATTGTACTTTGTGTAAAGTGAGTAGCGCTTGGTTCACCGCTAAACATACTATAAAATCCGAAACCAAATATTAATATTGCTGGAACTAATACGCCAAGCGGTGCGCCGATTGACGCAAGTCTTCCGCTCATTTTAGTTCCTTTTAATGTCAGTAATGTAACAATCCAAAATATAACACTAGATATAATAGCTGTTTTCATAGGATGGCTTGCCATTTGTGGCTGGTTAATTCCATATACAATCGCAATTGTAGTTGTTAATAAAAGTGACGGATAATACGTAAAATTAGCAATCCAAAAAAACCATGAACATAAAAATGAAGCTTTTTCTCCAAAAGCTTTTCGAACCCAAACACCCATACCGCCTTGATTTGGATAGGTTGTAGATAACTCAGCTACAATTAATCCAATTGGAATAAAATAGATTAATGCTGCAACAATCCAATAAAATAAAGCTGAAGGACCAATTGTTGAAGCAAAAGCAATATTACGTAATCCTAATATTGCATTTATACTTAAAAATGATAAACCCATTACACCTAATTTTTTAGTCGAATCCATGATGATACTGCACCTTTCAATATAAAAAAATCTTCTACTTATTAATCACTTGAGTAATTATACAGATATATTAATATAAATTCAAACGTTATCTTATATTAGTATAGTATTTTGAATTGATGTAAAATTTCATTTTTAAATGATGGGTTATTGATAAAGTTTTGAACTTCGTTAATAAAGTCAATATCTAATTTATTCTTCTATAAAAACACAAAAAACCCACGAGTAATTTCCTCGTGGGCTACTTAATTTATTAATCAACGTAACGAATAATTTCTGCAACTTCTTTACGTGCAAGTTTTTTTGCAGGTTCTGATGGATATCCAAGTGAAATGACCATGTTAATTTCGCGGTTTTCCTCAATCTCTAAATACGTTCTAAGTTTATCTTGAGCTAAAAGGACAGGACCTGTCATTGGACATGTTCCTAAGCCTAAGGCATGTGCTGCTAACATTAAGTTTTGTGATGCTAAGCAGCTACTTTTAATTCCTTCTTCTTTCCAAACTTCATTTTCAACAAAGCCGATTGGATCAAATATTTTTGTTCTGAATTTTGATTCATAAGGTGTTGCTAAACAAATTATTAAAACTGGTGCTTCTCTAAATGCTGTTGCATAAGGACCAAAAGAACGAACTAATAGTTTACCTTCTTTTTCTAATCCTTTTTCTTTTGCTTTTTCAGCAACTTCATGTAGAGAATCCCATGTCATCTCTTCAATTTTTTTAATTTTGTCAGTGTTTTTAATAATAATAAACTCCCAAGTTTGTGAGTTTGTATCACTTGGAGCATAACGTGCGCAGTCAATAATTTCTTCAATTATTTCATTTGATACTGCTTGATCAGTAAATTTTCGAATACTTCTTCTTCCGTGAATAATTTCTTTAAACGAATTGTAATCCATGCTTCCACCCTTTATTGTATATGCTGATCTTCATTCATCCCTTGATGTTTTACTAATTCATAGTAAAAACCTTGTTTATCAATTAGTTCTTCATGTGAACCTCTCTCTATACACATTCCATTTTTCAAAACAAGTATTTGATTAGCATTTTTAATTGTATTTAGTCGATGAGCAATGACAAAGCTTGTTCGGCCTTGCATTAGTCTTAGTAAAGCTTCTTGAATTTTAATTTCAGTAATTGTATCAATACTACTTGTTGCTTCATCTAAAATTAAAATTGCAGGATTTGCTAGAATAGCTCGAGCAATTGAGAGAAGTTGCTTTTGACCTTGACTAATTTGCTGATCATCTTGTTGTAAAATTGTATCATATCCTTTTGAAGATTTCATAATAAAACTATGTGCATTCGCAAGCTTTGCAGCCTCTTCTACTTCTTCATCTGTTGCATCTAAACGACCATATCGAATATTTTCTCGAATTGTTCCTTTAAATAAAAATGAATCTTGTAAAACAAATGCCATTTGCTGTCTCAAGTTTTTTCTAGAATATTGACCAATACTTACACCATCTATGAGTATATCACCACTATTGATTTGATAAAAGCGTGAAAGTAAATTTACTACTGTAGTTTTACCTGCACCTGTTGGTCCGATTAAAGCGATTGTCTCACCTTGTGATACTTTGAATGAAACATCTGTTAATGTATTTGAATCTGAATCCTTCCCATAAGAAAAATTAACATTTTTATATTCAACTTTACCTTGAATAACCTTTTGGTCATTAATAATGTGGGATTCATCAATCGCTTCAATATCCTCATCGATGATGGAGAATACCCTCTCAGCTCCAGCAATCGCAGAAAGTAATGTATTAAACTGATTTGATAAATCGTTTAATGGACGAGTAAATTGTCTTGAATACTCAGTAAATACAACAATTGTACCAATCGAAATATGTCCTTTATAGGCAAAATAGCCACCAATACCTGCAATGATTGCAAAGCTTACATTGTTTAATACATTCATGAATTTAGGAATAAATCCGGCAAAGATAAATGCCCAAAATCCTGAGTTTTTCAATTTTTCATTTTTATTTAAAAAATCTCGAATCATTTTATCTTCTTGAGAAAAAGTCTTGATGATTCTTTGTCCGGAAACTGTTTCTTCAATAAATCCATTTAACTCACCTAAGTTACGTTGCTGGATTTTATAAAGTTGGCCGGTACGGTGTGTAATCCATTTAATACCAATTATTAAAATAGGAACAATTGATAAAGTCAATAAAGTTAAGATTGGACTATACCAAAGCATAACTGAAACAGTACCGACTAAAGTAAGAACACTTGAAAATACTTGGATTACGGAAGTATTTAAAGTCGAACTTACATTTTCCAAGTCATTCGTTACACGGCTCATTAACTCTCCGTGTTGCCTTTTTTCAAAAAATGACATTGGTAATTTATGAAACATATTAAATAATTCTGTTCTCATTTTTGTTACAGTGTTTTGAGCAATATCGATCATCCAAAAATTTTGTAAAAACAATGATGCAGAATAACCTAAGTAAATAAAAACTAAAGCTACGATTAACCAATTTAAACCACTTAAATTATTTTTTAGAATATAATGGTCGATTGAATACCCAACTAATACAGGTCCTAATAAACCAAGTACAGAGCTTACTAAAACCATTAAAAGTACGACCATTAATTTACCTTTCATTAATGCTAGGTAAGACCATATTCTTTTCAATGTTGAGGAAACATTATCTGCTCGAGAAGCTTCCTTTTTCTTCTTTTCCTTTGATAATTGTAAGTGTTTATATTGGAAAGGTTTAGTTAGCTCCTTTAACATTATGAATTTCCTCCCTTCCATATTGCGAATAGTAGATTGCTTTATATAATTTTGAACTTTTTAATAAAGATTCGTGAGTACCCTCTTCTACAAGTTCACCTTCGTCTATAATTAATATTTTATCTGCATTTTTTGCTGTACTGATTTTTTGCGTGATGATTAATGTCGTACACTCGTAATTTTTTAAAGCTTCAATCAAGCTAGCTTCGGTTTTTAAATCTAATGCACTAGTACTATCATCAAGTAATAAGATACTAGGCTTTCTAAGAATTGCTCTTGCAATCGAAAGTCTTTGTTTTTGTCCACCTGAAAGGTTAACCCCTTTTTGACCAATTAAACTTTCATATCCATTTGGAAAAGTTAAAATTGAATCGTGAATTTGTGCATGTTTAGCAGCTAAATAAACTTCCTCATCCGATGCACTTTCTCTACCCATTAGTAAATTTTCTTTGATTGTTCCTGTAAATAGTAGAGCTTCTTGTGGAACGTATCCAATTTGACCTCTTAATTGCTTACTGTTTATTTTACGTATATCTTGATCATCAATTAAAATTGTTCCAGAATTAACATCGTATAAGCGAGGGATTAATTGGAATAAAGATGTTTTTCCAGAACCTGTTGAACCCAATATTGCAATTGTTTGTTCGGGGTATGCAACAAATGAAATATTTTTTAGCACTTCTTTTTCAGAATTGGGATAACTGAAAGAAACTTGATGGAATTGAATTTTTCCTTCTAATCGATTTGCTAGTTGGTTTCCTTCATTCTTTTCTACAAAGTCTTCTTCAATCGTTAATATTTCATCGATTCGTTCAGAAGAAGCTCTCATTCTTGAAAACGCACTAATAATAAAAGAAAAAACAGTAAATGATGAAGTAATACGGGAAATATAATTTACGATTGCTACAATATCTCCAATATTCGTTTCATGTGAATGTACTTTACTATTTCCAAACCACAATACGATCAAAATGGAAGCATTCATAAATAGAAGCATGACTGGCATAGTAATTTCCATTGTTCGTAATGCAACAGATGTTTTTTGTTTTAAATTTTGATTTATATGTTGAAATCGATTATTTTCATGGTCATTTCGTACAAAGGCTTTAATTAATTTCATTCCAACTAAATTTTCTCTTAGCACACTATTTACAATATCCACATTATCTTGAACATTCTTAAATAGCCTTCTCCCTTTTTTAACCATCCAATTTAGGAAGATAAATAAGAAAGGTAATATTAAAAATAGAATAAATGAAAGCTTCCAATTCAAAATTAATGCCATTACGACACTACCAGTTACGATTAATGGTGCTCTCAAAATAATTCTTAAGCTCATAAAAACTGCACTTTGTAATTGTGATACGTCATTTGTCAATCTAGTAATGATTGATGAAGTTGGTAAATAACTAAACGTCGTAAATGAAAAGGTTTGTACTTTCTCAAATAATGTTTTCCTTAACGTAAATGAATAGCTTTGAGCAACATGAGTAGCATAAAATGTATTTAATACTCCTCCAATAAAAGCAACGATCGATAACACGATCATGACGATTCCCCATTTTGTAACATAAGCCATGTCTTTGTGAACTATTCCATTGTTAATGATACTAGATAAAATATATGGTTGAAATAATTCAACTACTAACTCTAAAAGTAAAAAGATTATGCTTGCAAAAATTGTTATTTTATATGGTTTTAAAAATTTAAAACTATTCACTTTAGTCACTCCCCTACTAAAGAGGTAATGATTAAAAACCCCTTCGTATTTATCTTATCTTTTTTTAATAAATCTACAAAACTCTTAATAAAGGCATTTAAAACAGGAAAAGAACTCGTAATTAAACGAGTCCTCCTCATAAAAAATTATCATTCAGTGATCGATAAAAATTCTTCAACGTCTTTTAGAGATAGTTTTACTGCCTTCTCCCAGAAATCACGTTTTGTTAAATCAACACCTAAATGTTTTTGAGCTAATTCTTCAACTGTCATAGAAGCTGTATCTTTTAAAAGAGCAATATATTTCTGTTCATAGCTCTTGCCTTCTTCTAATGCGTTTGCATAAATTCCTAATGAGAATAAGTATCCAAAAGTGTATGGGAAGTTATAAAACGGCACACCTGTAATATAAAAGTGTAGTTTAGATGCCCAGAAATGTGGATGATACTCTTCTAAAGACCCACAATACGCTTCTTTTTGAGCTTCTTCCATTAGTTCATTTATTTTATTTTTACTTACAACACCATTTTTACGCTCTTCGTAAAAACGCGTTTCAAATAAGAAGCGAGCATGAATATTCATATAAAATGCTACACTACGTTGAATTTTGTCTTCTAAAAGAGCTAAACGCTCCTGATCGGAACTCGCATTTTTAACCGCTGCATCAGCTACGATCATTTCTGCAAATGTAGAAGCTGTTTCAGCAACATTCATTGCATAATATTTATTAAGTGTATGAACATCTTTCATTGCAAACGAATGGAAAGCATGACCTAATTCATGTGCTAATGTTGAAACATTCGAAGGTGTACCTGAATATGTCATGAAAATACGAGATTGGCTACTTTCAGGAAATCCTGTACAGAAACCACCTGGACGTTTACCTGCACGATCCTCTGCTTCAATCCAAGAGTCCTCAAATGCCATCTTTGTAAAACTAGTTAATTCATCACCAAATTTACCAAATTGATCTAATATAAATTCTGCACCTTCAGAATATGAAACAGTAGAATCAATATCAGCCACAGGCGCATCTAAATCATACCAACTTAATTTCTCAACGCCTAGTAATTTAGCTTTTCTTTCTAAATATTCAACAAATGGAGCTTTATTGTCGATTATCGCACCCCACATTGAATCAAGTGTTTGTTGACTCATACGATTGATTGACAATGGTTCTTTTAATACATTATTCCATCCACGTTGTCCATATACACTTAAACGGAAACCTGCAAGATGGTTTAATATTTTAGCGAAATAATCTGACTCTTCACCCCAAGTTTCTTCCCATTTTTCAAAAATCTCTTTACGCACATTGCGTTCCTTAGAAGAAAATAGATTTGATGCTTGACCAACTGATAAAAGTTTATCATCATGTTCGATCTGCATTTTTCCAACAACAGTATCGTACATTTGGCCCCAACCATGATATCCGTCAACCGAAAGGGCAGTAATTAATGCCTCTTGTTCTACTGATAATAATTCACTAGCACTTTGACGACGCTCATTTAATGCAAAAGAAATTTCCTTAAACTCATTAGTTTCTAAAATATCTTTCCAAACAGAATCTTCAATTTTAGTTAATTGACTATGGAATTTTGTTAAAGACGTAGAAAATGTTGCATATAGCTGCGTTAAAGCTCCTCTTAATAAATTAGCTTTTTGATCAGCCATATTTTGAGCTTGTAAACAGCTAACAAATCCACCAGCTTGCGATAATTTCTTACCTATTACTTCAATATTACTTATGATATCAGCTAACTCTTCAACTTCATCACTACTTTTAGGAGCAGAAAACAAAGAAACCTGTCTTTCTATTCTTTCTACTAAATTAGTAATTTCTTTTATGTATGATGCGAATGCAGGAGATTCACTGCCTCCTTTAAAGAAAACATCTAAATCCCATGTAAGTGAATATGTATTTGTTGACATACGACCCCACCTTTTGGTTTTATAATTACATTTGTTATTATACATTATTCAAAATATTTAGTCTAATCATACTACTTTTTACCATTTGTAACTCCTACACAAGCTTGTTGAATTTTAGTGTAATTGTACATTTTGTCTATTTATACAAGTATGAAATGTTTAGCTTGATTTATTAAAGGGTGTTTTTAGTAAATTTTAGTAGTTTTTAGAACTTATTCAGGATCTGTTAAACCTCAAATATGAAGGAAATATTACAAAACTTCACTAATTGTTACATAGTTTTTAATTCTAAATTAATAAAAACCAGCTCAATCGTCCTAAAAAAGTATGTTTTTCTAGAATATTTATGATCTTATTGAAAAGTTTTTACTGTTTAACTGTCTCCCTATTAACTTTTCAACTCATCTCTTCAGCCCTTTAAAATCAAGCATTTTGGCTTATTATTAGACGACGCATAATCTTAAATCGGTACTATGTCGAAACAAGCTGTAACTATTATGCAGAATTTATAGAAAATTATAAAAAAAGGTAATATATTTGTAATATAAAATAAAACTACTGAAATCTTACTGTCACATTCCCATGGTAAAGTATTATACATAGAAGATGGACAGGAGCGGGAAATATGAAAAAATTAATGACATGTTTTGTTACTACTGTTTTTCTAACAATGGGATTTACGACAAATACATACGCAGCAACTTACAAAGTTAAATCTGGAGATACTTTATCTGCTATCGCAAAAAAGCAAAAAGTAACAGTTTCTCAGATTAAATCTTGGAATCATTTAAAATCAGACCTAATTAAAGTAAATCAAGTATTGCAAATTAAACCTGCAACTAAGAAAAAAACGACAACGACTAAAAAAACAACAGCTAAAGCTGCTACACCTTATAAAGTAATTAAAATGAAAGCTACAGCTTACACTGGTAGTTGTAAAGGATGTAGTGGTAAAACAGCTACTGGTATAGATTTAAAAAAGAATCCAAAAGCAAAAGTTATTTCTGTGGATCCAAAAGTAATTCCACTAGGTTCTAAAGTATATGTAGAAGGCTACGGCTATGCAATTGCTGGTGATACTGGCGGTTCACTAAAAGGAAATAAAATTGATGTATTTATCCCAAGTCAGAAAAATGCCCAAAAATGGGGAGTTAAAACAGTTACTGTAAAAGTTTATAAAAAATAAGAAAACGAGCCCTTAATTCGGGCTCGTTTTTCTATTTCTAATTCCATTTGGATTTAAGTTAAATAATCGCCGTTCTAATTCATATAAGAATTCATTTCGCTTTTCCTCATTTGATTGAATCTCTAACATCTCTAATTTTTCGAATAATTTTCGTATACTTTTTCTTTGAGACATTTCCAAAGTATAGATTTTGTATGGCTCAAACCAAGGTTCCTTTTTTAATAAGTAAATTTTCCCTTCAATTAATTCATCATCTTTCTCATTAAAAGGATAACCAAAAAACTTTTTTGGCAAATAATCAAAAATCGATTCAACAACTATTTGCATGATTAATTGAAACAATATTCGAAAAATAAAAAATAAAATTTTCAATACAACCTCGTGCATCGTTTTATCCCCTATTCCTTATATTACCAATTATTTTATCATTTCTTTCGTACAATAAAAATAACGATTAAATTACATAATTTTTAAAAGCATATTTTTCGTTTTAGAAATAAATAATAAAATTAAATATTTGTTTTGGAGATGAAACTAATTGGAAGATAAACGTTTTACAATAACTGGAACCGACATTAACGAAGTGAAAAGAAAAAATGCAAATTCAGGTTTAACATATAATCAAGTTAAACAATTACTTGCAGAAAAATATATGAAAGAACGAGAAAAATAAAGAGTGATTGATTCCTTATACTAATTTATTGTTGTAACTCGTGATTTTCTCTTAATTTATACGTAGATGATGCTCTTATTTGCTGTTTTAGCGATTTTATTTGCAGATTCGACTTTTTTAATTGTAGTTTCGTAATTTTTATTTGCAGATTTACCTTTTTTATTTGCAGCTTCAAAGATTTAATTGCAGTTTCACAATTTTTATTTGCACTTTCACAGATTTTTATTGCAGTTCCATACTTTTTATTTGCACTTCAAATTTTAATGCAGTACCCTACTTTATATTTGTACGTTCACAGATTTTTATTGCAGTTCCAATCTTTTTATTTGCACGTCAGATTTAATTGCAGTACTCAACTTTTTATTTGCACTTTCACAGATTTTAATTGAGTTCCAATCTTTTTATATGCACTTCAGATTTAATTGCAGTTTCACAATTTTTATTTGCACCTTCACAGATTTTAATTGCAATTCCACCTTTTTTATTTGCACTTCAGATTTATTTCATAAAATACAAAACCACTCAACGATCCATTGTTGAGTGGTTTCTTTTAATTCGAGTGGATTGAATGTTTAACTGTTGCACCTTTGTTTTCTATTTTTATTTCACTTACATCACAATTTGGAAATAAACGTGTAAAGTAGTCAATTGCTTCAGTGCAACCTTCGATCGTAACAAATGCTAATACTGTCGGACCGGCACCACTTAATACAAATCCATGTACATATTCAGGTAATTCGATTTGTTTTAGGGTATCTAGCTCTTTTACAATTTTGCATCGATATGGTTCGTGAAACAGATCTCGTTTCATCATATCGCCTGCTAATGCCCAATTTTCCTTTAATAGTGCTAAAACTAATAGATTACTATAGCTGCTAGATTGGATAGCATCCTTATAAGGAATCGATGAAGGTAAAATATTTCTTGCGTGTACAGTTTCTAATTCGTATTTTGGTATAATTGCTACTACTGACACTTTATTTAATGTCGAGTGTTGGATATATGCTTTTCCATCTATAAAAGTCCCAATTACTAAGCCGCCATAAAGTGAAGCTCCGACATTATCCATATGACCTTCAATTGAAGTTGCGATTCTAAGCTGTTCTTCTAGAGTTAATTGAAGATTACAAAGTTCATTTGCTAGAATAATGCCACCTACTATTGCTGATGCACTACTTCCTAAACCTCTTGTTAACGGAATATTACTTTCAAGCTTTAAATGACATGTTGGCAAAGATTTATGATTTGCTTTTGCAACATCAATTGCTGTTTTTAAGATTAAATTTGTCTGATCAAGCGGAATATCTTTCAAATATTCACTAAATCCCTCACAGCTATATTGATCATAATCATATACTTCAATTGTTAAGTATCGATTTAATGCAATACCAATCGAATCAAAACCAGGTCCCACATTTGCAGTGCTTGCAGGAACTGTTATTTGGAAAAGTTTTTTCATATCGAAACCACACCTTGTAAATGTTCTAATACAATTTTTTCTTCATTCGGTAACAATATTGGCTCAATTTTACTTGATTGAATTGCGATATCTGGATCCTTTAATCCATTACCTGTTAGGATGGCTACAACTTTTGAGCCTTTTTTGATTACACCAGATTGTACTTGTTTAAATACTCCAGCAATACTTGCACATGAACCTGGTTCTGCAAATACGCCTTCTTTTGATGCAATCCATTTATACGCTTGTAGGATTTCTTCATCTGATACACTATCAATTGCACCGTTTGACTGTCCGATTGCATTTACTGCATGCTCCCAGCTTGCTGGGTTCCCAATTCGAATAGCTGTCGCAATTGTTTCGGGATTTTCAATCTTTTTATTTTGGACAATTGGTGCTGCACCTTCAGCTTGAAAACCATGCATTTTAGGTAATTGATAACCTTTTGATAGTTTGTATTCATTAAATCCTTTCCAATAAGCTGTAATATTCCCTGCATTTCCAACTGGAATTGCTAATATATCTGGGGCTTCTTCCAATTGCTCACAAATTTCGAATGCAGCTGTTTTCTGGCCCTCGATTCGATATGGGTTAACGGAATTTACTAGTGTAATTGGTTCAGACTCACTAATTTTTCTTACCATTTGTAATGCGTGATCAAAATTTCCATCGATACTAATGATATGTGCTCCATACATGACCGCCTGCGCAAGTTTACCATATGCAATTTTACCATTAGGAATAATTACAAAACATTTCATACCAGCTCTTGCAGCATAAGCAGCAGCGGCAGCAGATGTATTACCTGTCGATGCACAAATAATTGCTGAACTACCTGCTTCCTTTGCCTTAGCAACTGCCATTACCATCCCACGATCCTTGAATGAACCTGTTGGGTTTAGCCCTTCTAACTTAACATATAATTCAATTCCCCACTCCTCTGATAAGTGAGGTAAAAATAGTAATGGCGTATTCCCTTCATTTAAAGTTAATTTTGGTGTTTCTTCATTAATAGGTAAAAAATTTGAATAATTTTCAATTAATCCTTTATACATCGAGATCTTCACCTGCAATTCGATAATAGCTACGTACTTCATCGACTACATCAGATGTTTCTAAATTTTCCAATACTTTTTTGTATGCTGAATATGAAGCATGATGTGTTACTAAAATGATTTCAGCAAGACCTTTATGCTTTAATGGAACTTGAATAATTTTCTCAAAGCTTATATCAGATTCTGTAAAAATTGAAGTAATTTCTGCGAACGAACCTATTTGATCTTTTACTGTAAAACGGAAGAATGATTTAAAATAAATTTCATGATCTTCTTTAATTTCTTTTGGATATTGTGGTAACACAGCACTTGTGCCGTTTACACCAAGTCGCATATTTTTCATTACTGCAACTAAGTCTGATACGATTGCAGTTGCAGTTGGTAAACTACCAGCACCTGGTCCATAGAACATTGTTTCTCCTACAGCTTCCCCATATACATAAACTGCATTAAATTCATTGCTAACAGATGCTAATGGATGATTATGTGCAATTAAAGTTGGTCCAACACTAACTTCAATTCGATTATCGTTTCTCTTCGCATAACCGATTAATTTCATTGTATAACCAAAGTATTTAGCAAAATCGATGTCTTCTGAAGATACTGAACTAATTCCACGTACTTGCACATCTTCTAGTTCAACATCCATTGAAAAACCTAATTTAGCTAAAATTGTCATTTTTCTCGCTGCATCTAGTCCTTCAACATCTGATGTTGGATCTGCTTCTGCAAAGCCGAGTTCTTGAGCTTCTTTTAACACATCCTCATATGCTTTTCCTTCATTGCTCATCTTTGTAAGAATAAAGTTTGTCGTTCCATTTACAATTCCCATTAATTTAGTTACGCGGTCTGAAGCTAAACCGTCTACTAAACTACGAATTATAGGGATACCCCCCGCAACACTAGCTTCATAGAATAAATCGCATTTATTCTCATTTGCTACACGGAGTAATTCAGTACCATATAAAGCCATTAAATCTTTATTAGCTGTGACTACATGCTTTTTATTTCGAAGAGCATGAAGTATGTATTGTCTAGCATCTTCAATTCCACCCATTACCTCTACAACAACATCTACATCTGCATCATCTAAAATTTCAAATGCATCTGTTGTTAATAAATCCTTTTGAATTGAAATTGAGCGCTCCTTTTCAAGGTCCTTAACAAGAACTTTTTTTACTTGAACAGAACAACCGATTTGATGAGCTAATCTGTCCTGATGATCTTCAACAATTTTTACAACACCACTTCCAACAGTTCCAAGTCCTAATAGTCCGATAGATATACAGTCCTTCATATGATCTCCTCCGTTAAAATTTGATATTATTTCCATTATGGGAATGTTTTATGAAAATAGCAAACTTTTTTTTAAATTTTCCAATTATTTTTATTTAGTATTTGACAAAATTATGAAACTAAAAATATAAAATTATAAATTGTAAGGGGTTTCTTGATAAACGTAATAATTTAACCAATTTGAGAAAAGTAGATTAGCATGACTTCTCCAACGTACAATCGGAGGTTTTTCAGGATTATCATTCCGGAAATAGTTTTTTGGTATAGCAATTTCCGCTCCTCTTTGTACATCTCTTTCATATTCTGATTTTAAAGTATTAATACAATATTCATGATGTCCAGTTGCAAAAATTTGCTTTCCGTCCTCACTAGTAACAAGGTGGACACCCGCATCATCCGATAGACTTAAAATCTTTAATTCTCCTATTTGATCGATATCTTCCTTCTTAACTTCAGTGTGTCTTGAATGCGGTACATAATACTCGTCATCAAAGCCACATACTAGTTTCACAAAGCGATCCTCTACTGAGTGTGGGAAAACACCAAACATTTTTTTATCTAATGTGTATTTAGGAACTCCGTAGTGATGATAAAGACCTGCTTGTGCACCCCAACATATATGCAATGTAGATGTTACATTTTCTTTTGTGAAATCCATGATTTCTTTAAGTTCCGACCAATATTCAACTTCTTCAAAGTCCAATGTCTCAACTGGAGCACCGGTAATAATAAATCCATCATATTTTGTATTTTGAATTTGTGAAATTGTTTTATAAAAGCTTGAAACATGCTCTTCTGAAACGTTCTTGGGCTTGTATGATTCAGTACCGATTAAATCGATATCTACTTGTAGAGGTGAATTTGCAATTAAACGTAATAATTGCGTTTCGGTTTCAATTTTAGTTGGCATTAAGTTTAAAATGCCTATTTGAAGCGGTCTTATATCTTGTGACTCCGCTCGCTCTTTCGTCATATAGAAAACATTTTCTTTCGTTAGTATTTCCGTTGCAGGTAGATCTTTGTTGATAATTACAGGCATTTTTTCCACTCCTCTTTTTTCTTAAGAAAAAGGTAGTAGATTGATGCATCAACTATTTCTACTACCTATTTGAAATAACGAAATTATAGTTTTATTGAATCAAATGAATAATTATTCTCACTTTTTAAACTGAAAAATATCTTCCATCCTTATGCGAGAATACCATTGCAGTTACAGATGCTTCTGGTAGCATCATGAATCCTTCTGTTAGATTAATCCCAATTTCATTTGGATCAATTAACTTAAATAGCTTTTCTTGATCCTCAAGATTTGGACAAGCAGGGTAACCAAATGAAACCCTGATTCCTTGATATCTTGCTTTAAAACGCTCAGACATTGTGAAATCTGGACGATCTGGGAATCCCCATTTTTCTCTCATTAGCATATGCGTTTTTTCAGCTAGACCTTCTGCTAATTCTAGGGCTAATGAGAATAAAACGTGACTCTTTAAATACTCCCCTTCTTGTTTCAATCTTTCGGCAATATTTCTTACTCGTGGGCCTGATGTTACAGAGAAGAATCCAACATAATCCATCTCTTCACCAACAGGATTTAAAAAGTCGCTTATACAAAGATTTGGTTCTTTTCTTTGTCTTGGAAATTGAAAACGTTCAATCGGTTTTTTCGTTTCAGAGTCATAGATAATGACATCATTGCCATCACTTTGAGCCGGGAAAAATTGATAGATTACTTGGCAGTCAAAATATTCATTTCCATCTTTTAAGAATTCTTGAACTAACTCGTATAACTCTTGGCCACGTTCTTGATTTTCCCATTTACCTTTTACCCCCAAATGATGTCCTATTAGCATTTGGTAATTAATAAAAGGTGCCACTTGAGCTACTGGAATATTTTTAATGACCGTTTTACTTAAAGATGAAGGAACTAGGCAATCTGACTTTTGTATTGCTGATCTCTTTGTACTAACTTCAGGAACTGGCAATTCAATCACATTGTCTATTTTTTTAATTGCCTTTTTCTTTTCTTCTAATGCTTTTAATTCATTTGGATTAACAATTTTATTTGCTAAGTCTAAACCAGTCATCGCGTCATTTGAATAAACAACTAATCCATCGTAAATTGGCTGAATTCGATTTTCAGTAAATTTTCTAGTTAATGCAGCGCCACCAACTAATATTGGTGTGTCAATTCCTGCACTTTTTAAGTCACCAGCTGTAATAACCATTTGGTGAGCAGATTTTACTAATAAGCCTGATAAACCAATTATGTCGGGTTTGTTCTCACGAATCTTTGTAATTAAATCATCTGGTCGAATATTAATACCTAAATTGACAACATCAAAGCCATTATTCGTCAAAATAATATCGACTAAATTCTTTCCGATATCATGAACATCACCTTTAACAGTTGCTAAAATGACTTTTCCTTTTCTAGAGCTTTCAGTTTTCTCCATAAATTGCTCCAAAAAGTTTACAGATGCCTTCATTACTTCTGCACTTTGTAATACTTCAGCTACAATTAGCTCATTATTATTGAAAAGTCTTCCAACTTCATCCATCCCAGTCATTAGTGGACCATTAATAATATTTAATGGTATGTCACCACGGTCAAGACAGGCCTGTAGATCTTCTATTAATCCTTGTTTTGAACCTTCTATTACACACGCTGCTAATCTTTCTTCAATCGGAAGCTGTTCTTTTGGTTTTTCTTCTTTCTTTACTGAATTTCTAAAATGCTCAACAAATTTATCTAATGTTTCTTGAGACGTATGGAATAATAAATTCTCAGCAAGCTCACGTTCTTCTGCAGGAATAGAAGCAAATCGTTCTAGTTTCTCAGTATTTACAATCGCGTAATCAAGTCCAGCCTTTGTAGAATGATATAAGAAAACGGCATTTAACACCTCACGACCAGTGTTTGGTAAACCGAATGAAATATTACTTAAACCTAAAATCGTTAAACACTGCGGAAATTCATCTTTTATTAATTTAATGCCATCAATTGTTGCTTTTGCAGAACCGATATATTGTGTATCACCTGTTCCAACAGGGAAAACAAGCGGATCAAAAATGATGTCTGTCGCACGAATTTTATATTTTTCAGTTAATAGTTGATAACTTCTTTTTGCAATTTCTAATTTTCTTTCTGCCGATACTGCCATCCCATCTTCATCAATCGTACCCACTACAACGGCAGCACCATATTTATGAATGAAAGGTAAAATTTTCTCAAATCGCTCCTCCCCATCTTCAAGATTAATCGAATTAATAATCGCTTTACCTTGAATATAAGTCAGTGCTAATTCAATTACTTTTTCATCAGTTGAATCAATCATGATTGGTACTTTTACTTTATTAACTAATTGCTTTACGAAATTTTCCATATCTTCAACTTCTTCACGATCAGGATCTGCCATACATACGTCGATGACATGAGCACCTTTTTTCACTTGAGCTCTCGCAATTTCTGAAGCTTCTTCAAATTTTCCGTCAGCGATTAAATTTTTAAATTTACGCGATCCAATAACGTTTGTTCTTTCACCGACAAAAAGTGGTCTCATACTATCATCATAGCGAAGTGATTCTAACCCACTAACCGCATGATCCTCTCTTTTTTTAGGTTGACGAGGAGATATTCCACTTACAGCTTCTTTCATTGCTCTAATATGTTCCGGAGTTGTTCCACAACAACCACCTATAATATTGATCCATCCTTGTTCAGCAAAATCGCGTACTTTGTGCGCTAAAGATTCTGGTGACTCATGATAATGTCCATCTTCATCTGGTAAACCAGCATTTGGATAACATGAAACAAATGTCTCAGATAGATCTGACAATGAACGAACATGGTCTCTCATAAACTCAGGTCCTGTTGCACAGTTTAAGCCAACTGAAATAGGAGAAATATGTTCAATGGCTAAATAAAAAGCATCAATTGTTTGACCTGCTAATGTTGTTCCCATTGGTTCAATCGTTCCGGAAATCATAACTGGTAATTTTTTATTTAATTCGTTAAATGCATTACTAATCCCAATACATGCAGCTTTAACATTTCTCATGTCTTGACAAGTTTCAACTAATAAAACATCTACTCCACCATTAATTAAGCCAGTTGCTTGTCGATTATATGCAGTAATTAATTCTTCAAAAGTCACACCACCTGTAACACTGATTGCTTTTGTTGTTGGACCCATCGCACCTGCTACATATACATCTTTACCCGATGCCACAACAGCTTGCTTTGCAATCCTTGCTGCAATTTCATTTAGTTCGATATCTAAATGCTGTAAATTATAATCGGATAAAACAATATTCGTTGCCCCAAATGTGTTCGTTTCGATAATGTCAGACCCAGCAAATATATATTCCTCATGAATATCTTGTATAACATCCGGTCTTGTAACAACTAAATATTCATTACAACCTTCGTATTCTTCACCACCAAAGTCTTCTGCTGTTAAATTTCTTTGCTGGATCATCGTTCCCATTGCTCCATCAAGAAGTAATATTTTTTCTTTTAATGCTAGATCTAAAGTTTTCATAGTTGAATCTCCTCTTTATTGCTGCTTTTAGTAAATTGAATTAAGTCCTCTGTTATTTCATACTTCAAAAATGGAGTGATAAAATAAATGCCGTTAAATTTATCCTTAACATAATCAATAAGCTCTTTTGCAATTTTTTTCCCTTCATCAACTGCTCTCTCTGGTTCCACTGATGAAATTCTGTTTCTTACCTCTTCAGATAAAGTAATTCCTGGAACTTCGTAATGGATAAAATCAGCATTCTTCTTACTAACTAATGGCATAATTCCGATAAAAATTGGCTGTTTAATATGACGAGTTGCCTCAAATAACTTATCAATCGTTTCAAAATCATAAATAGGCTGCGTTAAAAAATAATCCGCTCCCGCCTCGACCTTTTTCTCAAGTCTTTTAATTGCAGCATCAAATTTTCGAACATTCGGGTTAAAAGCTGCAGCGACAGAAAATCTCGTTCCATTTCCTAAGCTTTTACCGGAATAAAGTCTACCTTCATTCATTTCTTTAATCATTCGAATTAGTTCAAGTGATGCTACATCATATACTGAAGTTGCACCTGGAAAATCTCCTACCCTTGCTGGATCACCTGTAATAGCAAGAACTTCATTTAATCCTAATGTTGATAGACCCATTAAATGAGATTGAAGTCCAATCATATTACGATCTCTACAAGTTAAATGCGTCAAGACTGGTACATCCAATCTTTGAAGTAGTGATGCCATTGCCACATTCGAAATTCTAGGTGAAGCTAGTGGATTATCTGCTAGCGTAATTGCGTCAGCCCCTGCGCTATGTAATGCTTTCGCTCCTTCAAAAAACTTTCTAGTTTGTAATGTTTTTGGTGGATCTAGTTCTGCAATGATGGTCGTTCTCTTTTTTGCCTTTTCTGCAAGAGTTTCATTCTTTTGTTCTTCTTGCTTAGGGATTGTAATTTTAATTGTTCTGTTTTTCACTTCTTTTTTTGTAACAGGCTGTAAAGTATCAATCTTACTTCGTAAAGCAGCGATATGCGCTGGTGTTGTACCACAACATCCACCGATTAGTCTTACACCTTGTTCAATAAATGGTTTTGCCATATCTTCAAAATATTCTGGATTCGATTTGTATACGTATTTTCCATCAGTGTATAGAGGTAATCCTGAATTAGGAAATGCCGATAAGAAACCATTCGTTGGTAATGAAACAGTATTTAATGACTCCAACATATGAAGTGGTCCTAGATGACAATTGATTCCAACTACATCTGCACCCAAATCGATTAAATTAGGAAGTATTTTTTCGATATATTGGCCACTTTGCATGACGCCAATTTCTTGTAGTGTTACTTGTGCAATAATTGGTAAATCCGTTCTTCCTCTTAATAGATTTACAGCATCATATAATTCATTTTCATCATAAAATGTTTCAAGCATGATCCCATCTACGCCTTCTTCTAGTAACGCTGAAGCTTGCTCAAGCAGCATCATTTCACGTTCTAAAGGTGTCGTAAAAGAAGAACCTACATATTTCATTCCACCTATACCACCGATTACTAACGCTCTTCCTTTTGATGCCGCTCTAGCATTTCTAACAGCCATTTGATTAATTTGCTTAACCAGCTTTTCCAAACCATATTGTCTCAGTTTTCCAGCATTAGCACCGTACGAATTTGTTTGAATCACTTCTGCGCCAGCATCTATATATTGTTCATGTATATGAATGATTCGATCACGCTCAGTAATATTAAGTTCTTCAAAACAGCTGTGAAGTCCACCAGAATACAAAAGTGTTCCCATTGCGCCGTCACCTAAAACAATTCCATCTTTTAACTTTTCCAATAAGCCCATTCAATCACTTCCCGTTTAGATAAAATAAAAAACGCCATTCTCTCAAAAAAATGAGAGAATGACGTTTAAGTACAGATTACGCCTTATCTCTCATGTTTTAAACATGCTGGATTTAGCACTTTTTAGCTTTCGCTAAAGTTGCCGGGTTTCAAAGGGCCAGTCCCTCCACCACTCTCGATAAGGATTATTTAGTTATGTTCAATATAAAATAGTTTACTATATTTATATGATAAAGAAAAGACATTTATGGAAAGATTTCCAAAAATAAATTTATTTTGTTTACATAATAGTATTATTTAACTATTTTTATAGTGTGCTAGTGCTAATAGCGGATAAATTTCATTATAGCTATGATAGTGAATATAAAACTGACCAGGTAATCCTAATCCAGTTGGATAAGTTAATGCTTTATTTGATAATTCACTTTGAGTAGTTAAAAATTTAATCCCTTTTCTAATTATTCCATCTTCTTTATTACGAATTGAAAGTAAAGTATCGACTGCCCACGCTGTTTGACTAGGAGTGCTAAATTTTAAAGGAACATATTTATTTTTAACAGGTGAAAGACCCGATTCTCCCCAACCTCCGTCTTCATTTTGAATACTAACTAACCATTTCTCTGCTTTTTTAATTGCCTCATGATTTTTAGGTATTCCAACGGCTCTGAGCCCAGTAATCGCTGCCCAAGTCCCATAAATATAACAAATCCCCCATCTACCATACCAACTACCATTTGATTTTTGATTTTTCAAAAGCCAATTAACCGACTTTTTCACAATCGGATCATCATTTGAAATCGTCGTATAGTTTCCAATAAATTCTAAAATACGTCCAGTTAAATCTGCAGTTGAAGGATCTATGATTGCATCTTTTGCATTTTCAATTGGTAAAAATGTTAACCATTTATTCGTTACATTTTTTTCGAAAGCTCCCCAACCACCATCATCATTTTGAAGTCCAAGTAAAAAATGAACTCCCCTTAACCAACTTTCATGAATTGTGGACTGATCCAAAGAACTTCTAGTTAACGCCCTTAAAACTGCACCAGTATCATCATTATCTGGGATAAAAGAATTAACATCAGAGAAGCCCCAACCACCAGGACTTAAATTTTTAGCATGAACCTTCCAGTCACCATTCATATTTTGCTGTTTCTTAATTAGGTAGTTTATGGATTTCGAAACAATTGGATCACTTACGTGGTAACCTGCTTCTTGAATTGCATATGACAATAATGCTGTATCCCAAACTTTTGATGGCGAATTTTCAATATGAAGACCTGCTTCAGTATCGGCTGCATATGAAAGAAGTCCTTGTAGCGCATTTTGAATGACAGATGAAGTAGATTCATAGCCTAAAGCCATTAAAGCATAAATCATATAAAACGTAGAAGTAGCATAGCTATAAAAAGTTCCATTTGTTTCAATACGATCCAGAATAAATCTCTCAGCCTTTTCATATCCTTTCTGGTGAAAATAGAGAGGATACGAAGCTAGCTTCTTACCTTCCTCAAGTAAAAACTGATAAAAACTCCCTCGCTCCTCGTAAAACCATTCTACCTCACTAGTTTCCAAAAGATGATCGATAGTTAGATCATCATCCAATTTCACTTTAAATCGCTTATTTATACAAAGAATCATTGGAACTAAATGAACTCTAGCATAATTACTTAAATCAAATAAACTTAACGGCATTTTATCTGGTAGCAAAAAATAACTCATTGGAAAGTAAAATAATTTAGGATACTCAATTAAACCATGAGTAGCTAGAATCATTTTTAACATAAAATGCGTTTTTTTAATACCACCGTTTTCACGAATAAATTTTTCAGCTTTCTTCATACTTGAATGTTCTTTTGTATACTTTTTTGAGATTAATATAGCTATGTAAGCTTGTACTGTAGCATTTAAGTTTCCATCTTTTTCATCCTCGTATAATTTCCAAGCTCCATTCGGATGTTGAAGATTGATAATCCGATCAATAATCCCATCAATGACCTTTTGATTTTTGTATTCAAGATCATTCATTAATAAAATCATAAAACTATCCGTTATTAATGAACCTTCAAAACAATATTCCCAAGAACCATTTTCATCTTGTTTTGCTCTAAGACGTTTAATCCGCTCTTCAATATTTCGTAAAACAATATTTTCGAGGTCCATTTTACCACCTCAGTTCAATTTTTTTCTGTCTGATGGTATTTTTCCATTCTTGTTGAATGCTCAATTTCAATTTCTTCAAGTTCATCAATTTCTTCTGATACCTCGATTTCTATTTTTTTACTAAAATAAACAATTGAAATAATAAAAGCTAAAAGGCTAAAAGGTAAAACAATTATTTTAAAACCGAACCAAGTAAATGAATGTAAAATATGAAAATAGCTACCTAGTAACAAGCAATAAATGAGTAATAACAGGTCGATAACAATTACACCGCAAAATGATTTTACTATTTTTATTAAAAAAGGATTCAACTAGATCACACTCCATTACTAATCTATGATTTAAATGTGAAATAATGAATTATTCTGTGTAATTAGTACCTGTTAATTGGAAAAACAACAAATTTTAGTGGGAATTTCAAACTTTTTTTCTAAAGTATTTAAATTAAAAATCTATTAAATGTCTAATCAGAAACTATTAAAACTGAATATAGTGAGAGTATTGATAGAAAGGAGGGTTTTTAGTATGGCAGCAGAATTTGAAGATTTCAAAGCTTTAAAAGAAGAAATTCAAGAGGTGCTTGCGGCAGCTAATCAAGATGGTTCAATCAATTTTAATTTTTTCAACATTGAAATTAAAGAGAATCGCATCCAAGTCGAACAAAGAGCTGAAGGCGGAGGTCAAATTAATCGTAATGTTGGAATGAACGCAAATCAAGGCGGACAAAACGCTAGAGACAATAGCCAAACAGCAAATGAACGTTCACAATTTGCAGATGGAAATGGTCGAAGCGGTATTGCTGGTAGAAATAACGATGAATTAGGCGGACAGCAAGGAATTAAAATCAGAGACAGCAAAATCAAAAGAAGCAAAATCAGAACAGATTCCGAACACAACGAAGGCGCTGGAACTGAAGAAGCAAACGGCGAACAATTCCAATTGCCAAGATTAAATAGACTGAATAGAACAGAATAAATGACTTACCCACTTACAGACTCATATTTTTAAAGTGTAGACAAGCTATGCTAAGATTTAAATAGAAGATGCCTCATCATGATTGAGAATGTTGATCTTGAAATCTATTTGCAATTTTATGTTCACTCTAGTTCATTTTAACTTGACGAAAAATGAGTAGATCTAATAAAAAACCCACGAGGAAAATTCCTAGTGGGTTTACTTCATTTTTTGACCTAAAACTCCGGTAAATTACTCAAATTATTCTCTGCTATACCATCCGGTTCACTTCTGAGGATATCACGACCATACTTATGTATTACATCTACATGTGCTAAATTTCCATTTTTTGCTTCCTGTAAAGCTTGAAGATAATCTAGTTCACGATTCAAACTTGTTCTAAAACCAATTAAATCACCATCTTCATTTTTTCGAACAGCAACAATATGTTCCTTGTCCTGATTTACTGATTCCTCTCCCATCATTTGTACGTCATCACTTTGATTTCTATACATTTCATATGCTTCTTCAAATCGATCTTGCGTCATTTTTGCATCCTCCTTTTATCATTAGTTTTGCCATTGATGGAGGATGTAAAACTAATTAGTCCCAGATGAAGGATAAACTACTTCAACTTATAAAGCATTATTAGTTTTAACTTACTTTTTACATAATCGATTTTGATTGAACTACTCACCACTTAACACCCTTACCAATTTTTTTGTATGCTTTGATATTACCAACAAAAATTATAAAAGAATTTTCCATTTCCTTTACGTAGTAATTCCCATTTATTAAAAAATAATCAGCAGGAGGCTCATATACATTTAATGTGTTACTAGCTTTAAGGAGTCACCCTTGAAGTGCACCCAGCGATTACTAACTTTTATCAATTATACTTTTTTAAAATGCTCTATAAAATCTTCAAGAAGCTCATTATACAAATTCGATAAACCTCTTGTTTCTAAATAGATTAGCCAAAAATCAAGTTCAAATAATTGCATCTGTTTATCCTTCAGTGGGATTATTTTCAAATCTCCATTTAATACCATGGGAGAATTCTTTAGTGTAAAGTCGTGAAGATAGATAATTGCATCACTTTCTTTTACTAGCTTAAAAAGCATGCTAGTCCTATTTGAACTGATTATCACTTGCTCTGGATTTATTTTCGTAAATTTTAAAATCTGGTTATAATCAGATGTTTCATAAGTTACTAATTTAGTATTTTTTAGATCACTTGGAGTTACAAAGTCTGATGTATAAAAGGGTGAGTTTTTTCCAACTGCTATACATATATGTCCTTTGTAAATGTGCTTATAAGAAATATTTTTAGCTTTTTTCAACTCATCAACTGATGCAGAGATAAGCGCAAAATCATAATCTTCCTGATTAAAATTCTCAATAATCTTTGTAGGATTTTGTTCGACTAATTCAAAGGTTAAATCTTCATTTTCTAGATTAAGCTTTACCAAAAAATCTTGAAGTATATAAAAAAAAGCAGGTGCAATTTTTACTTTTAAATGCCTTTGATAACTGTTTTTATAAATGCTCAGTTTTTTATTCATCTCATTTATAGTTTTTAAAACTGAATTTGCTGTTGAAATCACTATTTCACCTTCAAAAGTTGGCGTAATACTTTTTTTGGATCGATTAAAAATTTTTATTCCAAGCTCGTTTTCAAGTTGGGTAATAGACTGACTCAAACCTGGAGTAGATATAAATAGTTTTTCTGCTGCTTTTGTAAACGACTTTTCGATTTCGACAGTGACAATATGCTCCATTTGTTCAAAATTCATATTTATCCTCCGCAAAATAATTTTTTTAAAAGTTCAATAAAAACTACTTCTTTATTCTAGCTATTTCAATTCACTATTTAACATTGGTTTAATTTCACTTTTATTACACCATTTATTCATAGATTACGATGGTAATCTGGTTTTAGTATCAGAAAAAGAAGAAACTATGATGCTTTAATGTTATTCATTTATGAATTCCCTTAAGATGTTTATTTATTATTAAGATATCATATTTTGAAAATGCTAGTTCAATTATCACCCAAATGTAAAATAGAGGATGATCGATTAAAGATCAACCTCAATTTTGTTAAACCAATGCATGACTAAGTTCAACAACATGATTGAATAATTCGAAAGAGATGTTAATTGACCTATTTAAAAATAAGAAAAACAACCATTAGAGGTTTACCAAATTACCAAATAAAAGTAATTTTATTTCGACTAGTGACTTAATGCCCTCTATTCTGTGATTATGCTCAATTTCGTCATAAGACCATGAATCTCTTATAATATGAATTGCTTTCATACCCGCATCTAGAGCAGGTACAATGTCACTTCTAAGAGAGTTTCCGATCATTACTGGGTTACTTAATTTTTCATTTAACTCAACATAGGTATTTATATCTTTTTTACTTGTAATAAATACGTTGTCAAAATGTTGCACTAAGCCAGTCTCCATTACTCGCTTAGTTTGAACGTCTTTTTCACCTAAAGTCAATATAGTCATACTTGCTACATCTTTATGATTTGATAATTCTTCTATTATAAATGTGTCACTTTGCAGTGGAATATTTACTTTAAATATCGTTTTTGCTAATGATTGTAATTGATCATTAACAATACTTGAGATCTCTATATTATATCGTGTTGCCAATAAATCTAAAGTTGATTCCCATGCATAAGGATATCGAGCTTTACTGAAACCCATATCTTTTATTAGCTCCAAATCAATTTTATTAAAAACTTCTTTAATGTCATTTATTACTACTTTTTCATCTAGCGCTTGATATACTAGATTCGCACATAAATCTACATTATGCCGAAATGCGGCTTGGGTTTGAATTAATGTATCGTCTAAATCAAAAACTAAATCATATTTCATAATTAATTTATCTCACTTTCCAACTGAACCATATTGTTATTAATTTTCACATACGCCTATTGATTCGGCTTTTCTAATTATATATGCTAATTTGCAAAGTGTCCTTAATTTATTCTTAAAATAATATAAAAGTAAACCTTAAGTTTGTTTTGCTAATATACTGTAAAAATTTATTTTGATTCTTTTAGCTATTATTCTTTTTAGTAAAAAAGAGGAAGATCCTTAGATCATCCTCTGTTTGTTACTCTATTAATATAAATAATTAATAACAAAGTAAAATACATTCATTGTAATATTATGTATTTTAGAACTAGTGATTTAATTCTGCACTATTCAATTCATTCTCGCTTTATAGTAAGAGCGGTTCATTCAGCCCACTTGTACTCAACACTATATAAAATGGACTAAACTCTTCTTTTATTTGAGGAACACTGAATCACAATCTTTTAAATTGCTTACTATCAGTTTTGGGAGGTTCATTTTGTTTTTTATAGAAGCCAGTTATACCAAACTCATTCCTCATTCAAATGATAAGTTACCTGCACAACCCCAGAAGAATACGTTCTTGTATTCATCATGATTAAATTCTTTCTCTCTTTTATGTCAACAAACAAAGGTTTTCCTTCACCCAATATAACGGGATGAATTGATAATCTAAATTCATCAACTAGCCCTAAATTTGTAAATGATGTAATAAGGCTTGATCCTCCATACAACCAAATGTCTTTCCCTGGTTTTTCCTTCAATTTATTTACTTCTTCAATTATATTTTCATTTATAAATGCTGCATTATTTTCATCTTTTGATTGAGTTCGGGAAAACACATATTTTTCCTTACTATGTACTAAAGTCCACATTTCTTTATCAGATTCAGAGTCGTCTATATTTGGAATATAATTTCCCCACAAATCATAGCTTTTTCGGCCATATAAAATCGTATCAATTTGATTCAAGAAATTTGTGAATTCCATTTCAGGATCCATTATGCACCAATCAATTTCTCCGTTTTTCCCTTCTATAAAACCATCTAATGTAACAGCTAAATCTAAAATTATTTTTCTTTGTTTTATGCTATTTGACAAAACTGTTCCTCCTAATTCGTTTAGACATTTTATTAAACTGGTCCTTCTCACTATTAACGAATATTTGTTCTTGTTTTGATTATAACAAGCATGCTTGGTGCTATCAAATTCGGTATTTTGGTTTAAAAGTACTAAAAACCTCATGATTTGTAATTTTAGAACGTGTATTCTAAGTTTATTTGCACTTTGTTTTTTTTTATTTGCAGTTTCGAAATTTTTATTTGCAGTTGCCACAATTTTAATTGTAGTTTTGTGATTTTTAATTGCACTTTTGCCAGATTAAATTGCAGTTTCAATATTTTTAATTGCACTTCGACCTTTATTTGCAGCTCGGGAGCCCTTATTTGCACTGTTTCAAAATTTATTTGCAGTCACTTTTATCTTAATTGCACTTCTACCTTTATTTGCAGCTCGGGAGCCCTTATTTGCACTGTTACAAGTTTTATTTGCAGTCACTCATCTTTTATTTGCACTTCGACGTATATTGCACCCCGGGATCCTTTATTTGCACTGTTACAAATCTTTTTTACAGTCACTCATCACTTATTTACAACTCAACCTTTATCTACACCCTGCCCATAAAAAAACAAAAAAACTCGCAAACAACAAAGTTTACGAGTTTCAAATTTTACTTATTTAATAACTTAACCTTCTCAACAAGAAAGTTTAAAATAACATGTGCAGCGATTCTGCTTGTCATATCACGGAAGTCGATTGTTGGGTCAAGTTCAACGATGTCCATACCACAAACTTTAGGATGTGATGCTAAATAACAGATGCCATCTAATAGAGTTTGACTGTCCATTCCTCCAGGTCCAATTGCAGGGCAACCAGGAGCAAAGGCTTGGTCTAGTACATCCATATCTAGGCTAATGTAAATTGCATCTACTTTGTCTACTAAATGGTTGATGCTCTCTTTAATAATGTTTGAGATTCCTAATTCGCGAACATCACGCATTGAATAGATTGTTACTCCGTTATTAACACCGAATTCAGTGTATGGTGCACTATTTGAGAAATTTCTGATTCCAATTTGAACTAAGTGTTCACCTTTTAGAATGCCTTCGTCAATTAAGCTACGGAAAGGGGTACCGTTTGAACGGCCACCATCTTCAGTATTTCTTAAGTCATGATGAGCATCAAATTGGATAACTCCTACTGTTCCGCGTTCTTTTGCAAAAGCTGAAATGCTTGGAAAGCTAATTCCGTGATCCCCACCTAAAATAATTGGCATCGTTTCTTTATATTGGCCTAGCAATTCCGAGATTGTCGATTTAATACGATTTCTAGACTCTTCAAAATCAGTCACATGCATCGTAATATCACCAAAATCTGTAACCTTGTAATCTTTTAAATCAATTTGGTCTTCAATATGATAAGTACTGTAGCTACTTAGCATTTTTCGAATTGAAGCAGGTGCGAAGCTTGCACCTGAATGACTAATTGATGTTTTAGATAATGGTACACCAATAATTGAGAAATTTGATGCTTCAGTTCCATTCCATGTAGAGATGATTTCATTTGCTTTTGTTACTTTTGAATCAATAAAAATGGCATCTCCTGCTTTTTTAAGATGTGATAGCGACATCGTGTTCACCCCTACTTACTACTAATTTACCATTCTTAAATACTGATTCTACATGATTTACACCAAAATGGTAAGGTACATAAGTATAGTTTGGTACATTCCAAATAACGACATCTGCCCTACGACCAATTAGTAATTTACCAGCTTGATCTCCACGATTAATCGCGTATGATGAGTTAATCGTTACGGCATTCCAAATTTCTTCAGGTGTCATTTTTAGTTTAAGCATTGCGATTGTCATGATTAATTGTAAATTTTCAGTTGGGCAGCTTCCTGGGTTGAAATCAGTTGCTAATGAAACTGCTACGTTATTTTCAATCATCGCTCTTGCAGGTGCAAATTCAGGTTTATTTAAATAGAAAGTAGTTCCCGGTAAAATGACACCAATTGTGTTACTCTTACCAAGCATTTCTACACCTTTTTCAGATGCTCCACATAGATGATCAGCAGAAATAGCGCCAATTTCAGCTGCCATTTCAGTGCCACCTAGAGGATCTATTTCATCTGCGTGAATTTTAACATTAAAGCCTTGTTCTTTTGCTTTTAATAAAAATTCTCTTGATTGTTCAACTGAAAAAACACCTGTTTCAGCGAATACATCTACAAATTCAGCAAGTTCTTCTTCTTTAATAACATCTAATAAAGAAAGCATTTTTTCTAAGAAAGCTTCTTCATTTCCTTTATACTCCTTAGGTACTGCATGCGCACCTAAGAAAGTTGAAACTAAATCAATATCATGCTCGGCTTGTAATTCCTTAGCAACTCGAAGTTGTTTTAATTCAGTTTCTTCATCAAGTCCATAACCACTTTTTGCTTCAACTGTTGTTACACCGAATGAAAGCATTCTGTTTAAGTGATGAATCGTTTTCTTTTTTAAATCTTCATGAGAAGTTAATTTAGTTTGACCTACAGTAGAATGGATCCCGCCGCCCATTTCTAATATTTCTAAATAAGAAGCACCTTGTAATTTCAAACTAACTTCATGCTCACGTGATCCTCCAAAGACCACGTGAGTATGAGGGTCAACTAATCCTGGAGTGACTAGTTTTCCCTGGCAATCAATTACTTCTTTTGCATCAATTTTCTGTTCGTTCATTTGTCCGATATAAATAATTTGCCCATCTTTCCATGCAATTTCTGCATTTTCTAGTACAGGAAGATTACTCATTTCTTTTCCATGAATTGGACCATCACCATGATCCATCGTTAATAATTGACCAATATTTGTTAATAGAATATCTGCTTTCAATTCTAACACCTACTTCATCATTGGGATGTTTACACCTTTTGCTTTCGCAGTTTCAACAGCTAAATCATAACCTGCATCAACGTGACGAACTACACCCATTCCTGGATCTGAAGTTAATACTCTTTCGATACGTTTTGCAGCTGCATCAGTACCGTCAGCAACGATTACCATACCAGCATGTAAAGAGTAACCCATACCTACTCCACCACCGTGGTGTACACTTACCCAGCTTGCTCCATTTACACCATTAATAAGTGCATTTAGAATTGGCCAGTCAGCTACTGCATCACTACCATCTTTCATGCTTTCTGTTTCACGATTTGGAGATGCTACTGATCCACAATCTAAGTGGTCACGACCGATTACGATTGGAGCTTTTAATTCGCCATTTTTAACCATTTCGTTAATGATTTTACCGAATTTTGCACGCTCTCCGTAGCCTAACCAACAAATACGTGATGGTAAACCTTGGAATGCAACCTTTTCACGAGCCATACGAATCCAGTTACATAAATGCTCGTTATCAGCAAATTCACGTAAGATTACTTCGTCTGTTTTGTAAATATCTTCTGGATCACCAGAAAGTGCTACCCAACGGAAAGGACCTTTCCCTTCACAGAATAATGGACGAATAAATGCAGGTACGAAACCAGGGAAATCAAATGCATTTTTAACGCCTTCATCTAATGCAACTTGACGAATGTTATTACCGTAATCAAATGCGAGTGCTCCACGTTGTTGCATCGCTAAAATTGCTTCAACATGAACTGCCATACTATGTTTTGCACGTTTAATTACTTCATCTGGATTTTCGGCGCGAAGTTTCTTTCCTTCTTCCATTGTCATTCCGATTGGTAAATAACCATTTAATGGATCATGTGCTGAAGTTTGGTCAGTAATTAAATCTGGTACAAAATTACGTTCAACTAATTGAGGTAAAATTTCAGCAGCATTACCTACTAAACCGATTGCTAAAGCTCTTCCTTCGTTTTTAGCTTCAGTAGCAAGTTGTAAAGCTTCCTCTAAATCGTGAGTTAATACATCACAATATCTAGTGTCAATACGACGTTGGATTCTAGTTTCATCTACATCAATACCGATTACAACTCCACCATTCATTGTAACAGCTAGAGGTTGAGCTCCACCCATACCGCCAAGTCCTGCAGTAATTGTAATTGTCCCCTTTAAGCTACCACCGAAATGTTGTTTAGCAGCTTCACCAAATGTTTCATAAGTACCTTGTAAGATCCCTTGAGTACCAATGTAAATCCAGCTACCAGCAGTCATTTGACCGTACATCATTAAGCCCTTTTCATCTAATTCACGGAAGTGTTCCCAAGTTGCCCATTTTGGAACTAAGTTTGAGTTCGCTAATAAAACTCGTGGTGCATCTTCGTGAGATTTAAAAACTGCAACTGGTTTACCTGATTGAACTAATAATGTTTCATCGCTCTCTAATTTCTTTAATGATTCAATAATTGCATCAAAGCTTTCCCAGTTTCTTGCTGCTTTTCCGATTCCACCGTATACTACTAAATCTTCTGGTCTTTCTGCTACTTCTTCGTCTAAGTTGTTTAATAACATACGAAGTGCTGCTTCTTGAATCCAACCTTTAGTGTTTAACTCAGTACCTCTTGGAGCTTTTAAAGATCCTTTTGTGATTTCCATTTTATTTCCACCTCTTCTTATATTTGTGTTTGTTTTGTATAGTTTTTTGCTATGAAATTTTCTTTTAAATAAGTTGTTAACTTTTCAATGTCTTTTGAGAATACGCGATCTCTAGTAATTGATGGAACAGTTTTACGAGCATCTTCCATAAACTTTCTAGTTGTTTCAGACATTTTTTCAATTCCTTTATATTCAACACCTTGCATTGCACAAATACATTCGATTGCTAAAACTCTTCTAGCGTTTTGTAGAATTTGGTAAGCATGACGTGCACCGATTGTACCCATACTTACATGGTCTTCTTGGTTTGCTGAAGATGGAATTGAGTCAACACTTGCTGGATGCGCTAATGTTTTATTTTCAGAAACTAAAGCAGCTGCCACGTATTGCATAATCATTGCACCAGATTGTAATCCTGGTTCTGGACTTAAAAATGGTGGTAAATCATTTAATTGTGGGTTAACTAAACGCTCAATACGTCTTTCTGAAATATTCGCTAACTCAGCAACACCTAATTTAAAGAAGTCCATTGCAAATGCGATTGGTTGACCATGGAAATTCCCACCAGAGAATACATCATCACCGAATAATAATGGATTATCAGTCGCTGCATTCATTTCGATTTCTAATTTTTCTTTTGCATAGTTCAGAACTTGCCAGCTTGCTCCATGAACTTGAGGGATACATCTTAATGTATAAGCGTCTTGAACTCGGATTTCACCTTGTCTAGTCGTTAATTGGCTTGTTGCTAAAATATTGCGGTAACGTTCAGCTACTTCAATTTGTTCTTTATATCCACGAGCAATATGAATTCTTTCATCAAAAACATCTGTAATACCATTTAATGCTTCAAATGTAATAGAAGAAATTAATTCACTTTGATAAGCTAATTCTTCACCTTCAAGATAAGTAAGAATGCCCATAGCTGTCATTGCTTGAGTACCATTAATTAGAGCTAAACCTTCTTTAGCTTGTAGCGTAATTGGTAAAATTCCTTCTTTTGCTAAAGCTTCTGCTGTTTCCATACGTTTTCCTTTATAGAAAACTTCACCTTCACCAAGTAAAACTAGCGCTAAGTGAGATAAAGGAGCTAAGTCTCCGCTTGCACCTAATGATCCTTGTGAAGGGATAACTGGGTGAATTTGAGCATTAATTAATGAAAGTAATTTTTCAACAACTACTAAACGCACACCAGAGTGACCTTTTAACATTGTATTTGCACGAAGTACTAACATCGCTCTTGAAACTAATTCAGGGAACGGTTCACCAACACCACATGCATGTGAAGCGATTAAGTTATATTGAAGTGTTGAAACATTTTCTTTTTCAATTAATACATCACTAAATTTTCCAAAACCAGTTGTGATACCATAAACGACTTTGCCATTATTTACGATTTCTTCTACTTTTTCTCTACATGCTTTTACCGCAACTAAGCTCTCTTCACTTGCTTTTACATATGCCTTATCGAATAAAATACTTTTCATTTGTTCCATTGTTAAGCTATTACCAGTTAAAGTTACCATTAAAAACACCTCCGAATTTTGTCAAAAAAAACACAGAAAGAGGCTATGAGACGTAAATAGTAACTTACGAATCATAGCCCCCTATCATCTAATAAACTATGGGCGATTATATGTGATTAATGCCGAGTCCTGCTGATTCATGCTCCGATCCTTTAATTGGAGCACCAATCGTTCCGTATAGTGCAACTGCTATCCAGTCACCTTCGTTCACGTTTTTATAAGGCTTTCCTCTAACAACAGCAAATCTAAGTCCTACTGTTCTAAGAACATCACCTAATTGAACATGACCTCTTGTTACGCCTTGAATTGCTTCAAGTGTTGCATGATATAATGAATGAACTTCTCTATAAAGAGCTCCATTGATTACACCATTTTGTTTGGCAGCGGTTTCAATCGCAGCAACGACCTTTTGAGAATCCATTGTACCGACTTTACCTACACACCATACAACGTTTTCATTTTTCATTAATTCTTCTTCATGATCAGTCAAAGCAAGCATCATAGCTGTTCGACCAATTCGTTGATTTTGCTCTGCCATATCGCTAATACCTCTTACTTACTTTCTCTAATAAACTAGTATCTGATTACATTATATGCCAACAATTAGTAAACTTCAATATTTTCAGATTATTATTTTTAAAAAATATTTTTTTATTAAAATTTGTTGGAATATTCAAAATATTAATTAGTAAATTATTATTTAAGAAAACTTGTTCAATTGACATCAATTTCTCACAGTAAAATGAATCATACGCCAATTGATTAAGCTTTTTTTCTTAACACTAGCTGCCAAGTAACACCAAAACAATCAGTCACCCACGTAACCTTACTAAAATCATTCATTTCTACTGGTCCCATAAGTACTTTCCCATCACTCTTCAAGCCACCAAAAATTACATCAAACTCCGCATCGTCTTTGCATTCTAAATAAAAGGAAACAGCCCAAGTAAAATCAGGACAAGATTCTTTATCCATATCCAAAACCATAAAAGACTGCCCTAAAATTTCAATGATACCATTTAGTATTTTTCCTTCTACACCTCGGTCATCTTTCGAATATCTTCGAAGAGAAACGAGTTTTGAATTCGGAAAAGTACGAACATAATAGTTCATTGCTTCCTCCGCATTGCCACTAAACGTAAGAAATGGAGTAATCCTTTGCCCTGATACAACCGGTATTACTTGTTCTTGTGTCATCTCCTAAAACCCTCCAAACAATTTGTAATTACCTCGTTTTAGAACTAAAAAACAGCTGTAATTCATCTATTTCCGCTTGAGATTTAGCCTTTAATAAATCTAAATATAAATAGATTGTACCATATTTTTACATATCAAAAAACTTCGCAAGTATATAAGAGTTCATAAAGAATGAGCAGACAATTAATGATATAACAGCAATCTTTCCTCTTTCTCCAAGAAACATATAGATATGTTAATCCTCAATTCAAGTATTTCCTAATCTTAACAATTTTCTTCTTTTGTTAATTTTTTAATTATATAATTGTATAAAAGGAGGTTTATATGAAAAATTTTTTTGGAAGAATTTTTAAAAGGAATTTAAAAAATGATAATGCATACTATAATGATCTTTATAAGCAGTTTATAACAAACGACTTAAATCTAAATTCCAACTTTGCTAATTTATCGTTAGTTTCTAAACTAGAAAACGCATGGAAAATGGATTTCCTAGCTAATGTTAAAGAAAGAGTTATAGAAAAAGAAGGTTGGAGCAATGCAAAATATTCCTTTATTGAAAGGGAATTAAAGCGCTTTTTCTTAATGGCAGCAATCTTTGAAAACATTCCAATGTATAGTCAAGAAGTTGATAAAATCTGGCACGAAATGATTTTATTTACGAAAAGTTATCATAACTTCTGCAAGTCTTTTTCTGGTGAAATGATCCACCATGAACCAAATGTTCATAAAAATGAGGTAACTATAACCGATAGAGCTGATGCTAGAGCTGTTTACAATTTGTTATATAATACTTTGTTTGAAACGACATCTGTAAATACCTATGTCTTAGGAAATTTAGTTGTTAATGATAAAAATACTAAAGTTCAAGAATATTTATCGAGTAAAACAATACAAACAAAAAGTTTCGTTTCACATTTAAACTCACAAACTAAACATAATTTTTTAAACGAGTTTGCTAGAATTCAAAAAATATTAGTAGAAAAAGAAAAAGTAGAAGCAAGAACTAAACACCAGTCACCAAAAACTTACCCAAGTTCAGCTAATCGTTCATCTTCTAAGAAAAAATCAGATGATGGGCATATTAATTCAACATTTTTAGCTACAAATACTTTTTTTGCATTAAATGAAAGTTCAAATGATTGTTCAAGCAAGAGTGATAGTCATCATCATAACTCGCACTCTTCATGCTCTAGTTCATCACATTCCTCTTGTTCTAGTTCTCACTCTTCGTGTTCTAGTTCAAGTTGCTCAAGTTCTGGTTGTTCAAGTTAATCTATTAATACTGTCATCCAAGTATATTTACATTAACTCAACCTTAAGGTTGGGTTAAACTGCTTTATTTTTAGTAAACTTTTAATGTTTTTATTTAGGGTCAATTTAACCATTTCTCGTATCCCCAAAAGGTAAAATAATATAGCTAATTGTTAGCACTAAAATAATAATTGCTAACCAAAAATTATGGGCCGATTCTCCATTATTAACAATAATAAAACGAATAGTCGCTGTTATCCCGATATATAGTAGATAGCGTATTGGAAAATGATAATTTTCTTTGAAATATTGAACTATAATTGATATAAATCCAAAATATAAGAAAAATATTAAAACTTTGCCAAAAATCTGATGAACATTTTTATTACTTAGTAAAATATCGTTAAAAATATAATAAAGTTCTCTGAAAAGGAAATACGCAAGAATCAAGCTCAGTATTAATAAAGATATATTTAATAAAGTTTGATAAAGCTTGATCAACAATTTTCGATTTTTAAACCAACTCATTCCAATCATTTGTCTCCCCCGGTTTTTTGACCCTTATAAAAATTTATTTACAAATGATAACCACTAATCATAATCGTTTCTTCTATATAATATTGCGATCGAACACAAAAACCGAAATGCCTATGTTTTCTTCAACTTTCATATCTGAAAAAAGATGGACTAATTTTGCACCTACAAGTTCCTCTAAACCTTCTAGTGGGTTATTTAAGTACAATTCTTGAATCATTTTTGTTCGCGCAGTATGAACCATTTCTGCCCCGTTCATTGTTCCGGAAATAAATTTTTCAGTTGGAGTCAAATTACCATATAATGTTGAAACAGCCATGTTTTCAACAAATACCGTATGAATTCGCTCTGGTCCTTTTCCAAACAAATCTTTCCGAAGTTTTCTCATCATATCATTAAATTCGTGTATTTTTTTTGACATTACTTTTTCGCCTCAATTTCAATTTTTTAAATGTTATAGCTTATCTTTGCACAGTATTCTTTAACCTATTTACTAAGACGAGGAATAATAAGTTAGTTTCTATTACATTTTTCACAAAATCACTTCACTTCCCACTTTTTTGAAAAAAAAAATCCACCAAGTAGACAATTAGCCGATTCATAGGCTTGCAGTCTACTTGGTGGAATAGTTAATTAGCAAAAAAATTTACTAAAATACCAATCCAATTTAAGTTAAATGAATTTAATAGATCCATAACAATAACATTATTATGTTTCCATATCACCCGGATTTATTATATCTCTATCTGTTTAAATTAACAATCATATTGTTAATTTTATATATTTCTGTCAAATTCAAATGTTAAGCATTTAATAACTTACATAATTAAACATAGCCTGCACTGAAGCAGTTATTTTAATTTGCCCCTCTTGAATTGGTGTTGTTGGACCGCTGAATGCTGCTGCAGTCATTGTTAATGAAGACATTGGGCGTACAACTTGAATTCCTTCTTCAGCAAGCCAAATCGGTATGTTATTTATCGATAACCCTAGGGATTTAGCGATGTTTTCTGCATTCATTTTTGCATTTAAAGTAGCCTTTTGTAGTGCTTCTCCGTAATACGGTTCGGGATTTGCTACTTCGAATGTAAGATTCCGTACTTCATTTGCTCCATTTTCAACTGCAACATCAATCACTTTCCCAACATTTGCAAGATCCTTCACGATTACTTTGAAAATATGACTCACCCGATATCCTTTAAAAATTTGCTGTGAATCTTGGTAATCAACTATTCGATCGATTGTATATGAATTCGTTTCAATTTCGTCTTGTTTAATTCCTATCCCTTTTAATGCTTCTATAATTTTATTCGAAATGATTGCATTCTCTGTTTGAGCCGTTTGTACCTTCATATCTTCTACTACAGAACCTAATAGGACAAACGACTGGTCGGGCTTTACTGATACTTCACCTTTTCCCGTTGCTTTAATCGTATAATTACTATTCATATTGCTTGATTGAATAGCACTTTGATATTGAGGGGTTGAATAATCATACCGCATACCTGTTAAGTTATAATTATTAAATGGATAAATCTTCCTCACATCCTTTTAAGATGAAAAATATTGTATTTGTGCCCATTTATTTTATGTATTAAGGACTTTTTATGTGATTAGTTTGATTCATACGATTGTTAATAGGAGAAATGAATAATTAAAAAAGCTTGTAAACTTCGGGAAATTCCCAATGTCTAAAAGCTTTTGCATTTTATATTAATTCAAAATGATATACGGATAACGATTGATTTTTTCTTTCATCGTTTAATTTTGGTTCTTCTTCATCCAAGATATCTTTATAGTCTTTTTGTTTCCCAATTTCTATTGGTACTTCGTATTCTGGTACATTGCCATTGTAATATGTAGAATTGTTTTCCATTGTATTTCCCCTTTTTTTAGCTTATAGATTGGAAGTTAGACAAAAACTATTTATAAGTTAACTAATGTAAACCATCCACACTTTTATTAAACAAGGGATTCCATATAATTACTATTGGGGTTTTTTTACCAATTTTCTATTAAAAAGGATGTTATAATTACCAATTTTTGGTTATCACCTGTTAAAATACCTTTAAAATAAGGAAAATAATTATAGTTGTATTGGGGGAATTCTGAAAAAAACAACATCAAACGTTATTAAAATGATAAATTAAAGCCTAAATTTTATAAATATAAGTCAAAATTTAAACAAACGAAGTGTTTAGTTTAACTATTATTAATCGAAATTTTCTTTTTCAAATAAAAAAGAATGGATTTCTCCATTCTTCATTAATTCGTTTTTAAAAACTAAACATCGGTTTAAAATCACCTTTGTAAGGTTCATGCTCAACAAATACAGTTATATCCTTACCGGCTTTGTCTTTACCTGTTCTTTTGTAAGTAAATTTATTATTATTAAGCTCAGTCAATTCAAGAACAGCACCATACTTATTTGTTCCGATTGAAACATGTGCTCTGATTTTATTTTCGTGGGCAATATCGAAATAGCCATAGTCACCTCGGCTTTTACCTGTTTCTAAATTGAAAAACTCATATTTATTAGAGTATCCATCAAATTTTGCAAGACTAATAAAATTCGTATTATATTTCGTTACGTCCTTCCCTTGTTCATCCAGTACTTTTGTACCATTCCAAAGTGTTCTACCTAAAATTCTATCACCATCAACTTTTTTTACAATCTCGCCTGTTTTAGAATCTAATTTTTTATCAGGATCTGTAAAAGAAAGCTGTTTTTCTTTATAAGGAACATGTTCAACATATACTTCTACATCTTTACCGTTTGCATCTTTCCCCATTCTTTTATAAGTAAATACGTTTTTATTTAGTTTTGTCATATCGACTACAGCTTGGTAATTCATTGATTCAGAAATTAAAATTCGTTTTTTACCATCATTTGTAATAAAGAATGTACCTTTATCACCACGACTTTGACCAGTTTTTGCATCAAAAAATTCGTATCTACCTGATTTTGCATCATATTTAGCAAGACCAATAAAATTTGCGTTTTCTTCTGTTAAATCATGATGATTTTTATCATATACTCTTGTACCTTGCCAGTTTGTACTACTTAAAATATTAGCCATTACCTGGCCCTTTGTTAACTTGTTCTTTACTTTTTTAGGTGCTTTGTATACTCTTTCTTGTTTTTGTTTACCATGCTCTACTTGTGCGTTAGCAGCAGAATTATAACCTGTTACTACTAGAGATACTCCGAGTAATATTGATGAAATTGTTTTTGTTTTTTTAATCATTTTAATGATCTCCTCATATTTTTTATCGTTATTTATATAATCTCCAATTATTCTTACAATTGGTCATGTACTTTGATTATCTAGCACCTGCTTTTAGCAAAATCTCTTCTATCTCTTTAAAACCTCTCTCACGTGCATGCTGTAATGGGCTAACATTCTCACGATCAGACAAATTAACATCTGCTCCATGATCTATAAGCATTTGCACTGTTTGCTGTTGTTTTTCACTTCCATCGTTCAAAATAATTGCTTCCAAAAGTGCCGTCCAACCTAAATTATTAACATGATTAACATCAATCTTAGAATTAGTAAGAAGTTCATTGACCACATCTATATATCCATGTTCTGAAACGGGAATTAATGCTGTTCCACCATATCGGTTCGTAATTGTTGGATCAGCACCAGCTTTTATTGTAAGTTTTAGAATATCAATAAAACCTTCAGCACCAGCATATAAAGGGATTGTTTTTCATATGATCACGAATATTGACATCTGCGCCTGCATCAATTAGTACTTTTGCAGTTTTAAAATCATTATGATAAGTTGCAATCATTGTGGCAGTTTGTCCATTAGAATTCTGTGCATTCATATCCGCACCATTCTCTATCAACTTCTTAACGAGATTAGTTTCTCCTCGTTTAACTGCTTGAAATAACTGTTCGTTCACTTTTTCTTCCCCCTTAGCAAATGAGGCACACCCATTTAGCAAAAGTATGCAGCTCGTTATTACTGCAAGTAACTTCCACATAAAGTACAACAGCCTCCTTTTCCATAACAAATCACCATAAAAATATCGTATTATTCCTGGGAAATTTTCCTCCAATCTTTTTCATAAGTTAGACCATTGTTCGTCTGAAATCTATGTTAATCCTTAAATGAAAACTCCTTCTAAACAAATTATTAAAAAAGTATAAAATTTTTAATAATATTTATTTATGGATTGCCTCTAATGTTTTTTGAACAAAAAATGACTGTTCAATTAAACAGTCATACACAAATACTTGAACTACTAAATTTTTGTTCGGATACTATAAAAAACTATTACTAGTTCAATTATTACAATGCTAAAAACTTTCAATTTTTAATTATATATTAGGTGAAATATAATCAGACAACCACACTTCATTGTCAGCATAAAAAAATTTAACACCATTCTCATATGCATTTTTAGCATCGATCTTTAAAATAACAAATTCTCCCCTACGCTTTGCAGCCAATGTCGCGAATTCAACCCCTTCGGATAAATGAACATAATTACGTCCCATTGGTTTAATTCCTTCATTGAGAATTAATTCTTCAACTTTTTTATTTGTACCATGATAAAGAATCTCAGGAGTTTTTTTTTGGCTGATATTGTATTTTAGTTTTCGAGTGCCCATAATTCGCTTTAATTCTATCACTATTTATTGCATACCGTTATTTTGGACAATTCTTTACAACCTGAGTAATGTTTTCAACAGTGACACCGCTCCAATTTGTTTGACTATTTATTGCATCAACTAATTCTGATATGGAACATGACCCATCTTCTTTTAAATTCACTCCAAATTTTAATGGGTCATGTCTTAAAATTTTACTCATAAATTTACTTAGTTTTTCTTCGTCTTTTTGATTCATTTTTTTAATTCCACCCTATTTTTTTCAATTTTTTAATGGTTTGAAATGCAAGTTTTTCAACAATTACATTTTGTTTATTATCTAAATCCCATATTTATCTATAAAATTCTACTTCTACTTTAATTACTTCATTCCTTGTTCAAACAAACTATTATATAGTTAATCTTGCGAGTAAAATGTCAAAATAAAGAAAAAACCGCCACTTTGTGACGGTTAAAAAACATAATTTAAATATTAAATCGATACCCCGCTCCCCAAACTGTTTCCAAGAACTTAGGGTTTGTAGGGTCTCTTTCTATTTTTTCACGTAATCTACTAATATGGACAGTTACAGTTGAAACGTCTGCCGCTGATTCGAGGCCCCAAACCTTTTCATAGAGCTGTTCTTTACTTAAAACTTGGTTCGGATTCATTACAAAAAACACCATTAAATCAAATTCTTTTGTCGTAAAGGGTACTTCTTTTTCGTTAATAAAAACTTTACGAGCTGAACGATCGATTGATATTCCATGAACGAAAATTGTTTTTGAAACGGTATTGTTACCAGCTAGCCTTTCATATCGGGATAAATGTGCCTTTACTCTTGCAACTAGTTCACTAGGACTAAATGGCTTTGTAATGTAATCGTCCGCACCTAAACCGAGGCCTCTAATTTTATCGATATCTTCTTTTTTAGCAGATACAAATAAAATAGGAATGTTTTTTACCGCTCGTATTTCTTTACAAATTTCAAAACCATTTTTTCCTGGCAGCATGATATCCAATATGATTAAATCATAATTTCCTTTTAGTGCATGTTGAAGGCCTTCATCGCCATTATGTTGAATATCTACACGAAAATCATTTATTTCTAAATAATCTCTTTGTAATTCTGCAATGCTTATATCATCTTCAATCAGTAATATTTCTTTCAATTTCTCTCACCTTTCTTTAAGGAAAAGAATATACTTGACCCCTTACCAATCTCACTATTTGCCCAGATTTCCCCTCCGTGCTCTTCAACAATTTGTTTTGCGATTGCCAGTCCTAAACCACTACCGCCAGTTTGTGAATTTCTTGATTGTTCTGCACGGTAAAAACGTTCAAAAATAAACGGTAACGCAGCAGGATCAATCCCTTGACCATTATCTGTTACTTCAACAATTACTTCATTTAACTGTTCATTTAATGAAAATGAAATTTCCTTCTCTTCTTTGTTCATATATTTCACACAATTGCTTACTAAGTTCGACAACACTCTTTTTAATTTCTCTCGATCCGCTGTAACATTGATTGATTTATTTGACTGATTAAATTCTATCTTGATCCCTTGCTGCAGTAAATCTAAATAAATTTCCTCTATATAGCTTCCTATATATTTATTCATTTCGACATTCTCAAAGTGAAAGGGTTCTTTTTTTAAATCCAGTTTAGAAAACAAGAACAATTCATCGATTAATGAATCCATATCCTTTGCTTTAGAGTAAACTGTTGATAAATATTTTTCCATTTTCTCCGGAGTATTTGCTACACCATCTTTTATCCCTTCCACATATCCAATTATTGAAGTAATTGGTGTTTTCAAATCATGTGAAATATTGGACAATAGCTCTTTACGATTTTCTTCATATTGAATCTGGAGATTGATCGATTCTTTTAATTTGATTCTCATTTCCTCAAACGCTTTATTTAATACACCAATTTCATCATTTGAACTCGTATCAATTACAAAATTCAAATCTCCAACTTTAATTTTTTCTGCACCATTTTTAAGTTTTGAGATTGGCCTAATAATGCTTCGGGAAACTAAATAGTTTAACATTCCGATTATCATAATAAATAAAAATAGCAATAAACCTAGTAAAATTGGAAAAAGATTACGAATAACCTCGGTATATGAGCTTGCCTTCTTTAAGACAAAAATACTCCCTTGACTTTGATCTGGAAAATAAAAATCAAATTTCACATACGTAAAAAACAAATCATTAATTTTAATCGTATCGCGAGTATTAATATTCGTTTCCTCAAACCCGGGAAGCGCTTGTTCTAACACTTTTTTGTCTAACGACGGGGAAGCGTACTCGATCTGTTTTCCCTTTCGGACTACAATTCCGATATTCTTATGTTCAATACTTTTGAGTTCCTTCTTATTAAGTAACTGCTTAGGATTATGTTTAGCAAGTAGCTTCAAATCAAGAAACACACTTTCTTCAACTGTAGTCAAAGGCTTTTGTACATAAGTCTTTTTGTAAAGATTTTCTACAGACTTTACATCTCCTGTTATTGCAAAAATTATTAAAAAACCTGCTGCCAATAATAACGTGATCGAAAAAAGAATCACCCCAATATAAGACAACAGAAACCTCATTTTAATTGACATTTATTTCACTCACTCGGTAATAAAATTTTATTTAGATAATCTTATTTTTGGCATGCTAGCTACTTTCGTAACTACACACTCTAAAAATTTAAGTGTTATTTTCAATTGAAATTAAGTGAACTATATCATATAAATCTTAAAAAAGTGTAAAATTTTTGTGAAATAAGTCTAAACAAAACTTTTATTTGATTTCATTCCATCTACAATCCGATAATTAAATTTTTTGCAACAATTTGAAAGATTAAATTTTGTATGGTGGAAATGGAAAGTCCATAAAATCAGCACTTTTCTATGTTAAAAGTATGAATAAAAAAAATACACCTCTAGTTATGGGTGCATTGCATTATCTGTTTATTAGGAAATCAAGTATCATTAAAACCGTATACTAAAAGTGAAGACTCCATTTTTTCTATTTCATACGTTTTAGAATATGTCTAATTTAAGTTGTTTCTTCCACTAATTCAGTTACATCAGCATTAATTTCTTTTTCAATTTTTATCTCCTCTTCAATTACCTTTTTTCCATCAATTGTGTCTGATTCTTTTAACATTTCATCAAAATCATCAGAAGGTCTTATATATTCTTTACTGTTTTTATCGTATTCAAATTTTGATTTATATACAGCTATAAATTCGTAAAAATCAAAACCTGTATTAAAATAAGACTCGCTAGATAAAAAGGCAACAAATTCATCACCTTTTACAGATGGTCTATGACCGTCTGGTATGACCAAAAAGGTTTCATCTAAATCCTTTTTTGTTAGATTAGGAAATTTATCTTGCATTCCACTTTGTTTTGCAGAAATATATCCACCTTGCTCTAATATTGTTATTTTCTTACCCTCTAAAGAAACATCTCCCTTTAATACATTATTAACTTTAAAGGATAATTTCGTTAATGGATTACCAATACCAGTAGCTTTATCCATGTTTACATAATTCTCAGTAGACAATACTTCCCCTTCAACAGCTAATTCTGAGTCCCTCATTAATTGGTTAACCTCATTGTACGTAACAGCAAAAGAAAGTTCAGTATTCACAACTTTTACATTGTCTGTAAAATTTTGAGCATTTTCATTAATAAGTTCTTTTTTTGTGGAATGATCAATCTTAGTGTCCTCTGCTATTGAAGTAGTAAGTTCTTTTTTCTTACTTTGAGTTTGATCATTACATGCAGTTAAAAAGGAAAGCGATAACATAATAAAAAATAGTGATTTCATTTTCTTCATTTTTATGCCTCCGTTATTTATAAAGATAATTGATTCCATTGAATTCATCTTTTCTAGGATATTGGATTCCTATAGAATAAGCTAAATCTGCACTAGGATCCATTAATTCCTTTGCAGTATGATTTAATCCAAATGCATGACCAATTTCATGACTAATCGTTACTTGTTGATATTGAGGATATTTTGACAATAAACTTTCGGATAATTGGATTTTCGACCAGTACCAATTTTGTGCAGACGGATTAACTTTTGTTTGATTTACAAAAAACATAGTTTGTCCTACAATACCTATTCCAATTGATTTGACCTTGTAAATTTCAACGGTACTGGCACTCTTAGTTGTTGTTTTCCTATATGAAATTGGTGTCGTAATACCAGCGTATTTAGTTGAATAAGTCCATCGATCAAATGCATTTGCTATTTTTGTAGAATAAGTACTTGCCGATGAGTCCACCCAATAAAATTTTGTACTTTTTCCGTAGTTTCCAATTCCAGAAGACATCTTATGACCTTAAAATGTTGAATAAGCTTTTACGTTAATTGGAATCATAAAAACAAACATTATTCCTAGTAATAAGGCTTTTTTTACAAATCGTTTCATATAACCCTCCACTTATAAATTTTTATCACTCATTTACACTGTTGATATCCCTTGAAATAGTGAACAGCAAAATGAATTCTATTAAATCTTACCAAAATTTAGCATTTAGTTGTTCGTATTAATGTTACAAAAATGCGAAAATTAGACTATTTTAACTTCATAGTTTTATAGGTCTATTTAACAGTAAATTTAGTATTAAAAATCAAGCTCAACTAGAATATACCCATGAAAATATATCAAAATTATGGTTTTTACAGTTTTAAGTCAACCATTATTAGACAGAAACATTAAGATTCGTCAGAATGGCTTTAGCTCGCAAAAAATAAAAGACCAATCAAATGATTGGTCTCTAAAATTACTTAAGGTTTCTTTTTAAAATTTTCCCTGTACTATTTTTAGGCAGTTCTTTTACAAAATAAATTTCCTTAGGAACTTTATAATAAATAAGTGCTTTTTTGCAAAAATCAATGATCTCACTTTCTGAAAGTAAATCATTTGAAACGACTAAATAAGCACACACGCTTTCACCTATTAATTGATTAGGTTTTCCGACTACCGCTGCTTCAATAATATTAGGATGTTGATAAAGTCTCTCTTCTATTTCTCTAGGGTAAACATTATATCCGTTCGTTATAATTACATCTTTTTTTCGATCTAATAAAAATAAATATCCATCTTCATCTTTTTTACCGAGATCACCAGTTTTAAACCAACCGTTAAAAAATGCTTTTTCAGTTTCCTCTATATTATTTAAATAACCACTCATCACATTCGGTCCAATCGCAACAACTTCTCCTACTTCACCAGTTGGAACCTCTACCCCATTTTCATTTACTATTCTTGTCGTAACACTAGGTAGATCAAGACCAACTGATCCTGGTTTACAAATTCCACGATATGGATTAAAAGTAAGAACTGGAGCTGTTTCAGATAGTCCATAGCCTTCAACAATTAAAACATTGTATTTTTCTTGAATTGACTGTAATAATTCGATTGGTATAGATGCCCCGCCTGAAATACATGCTCTCAAACTACTAAAATCGTTTGATGTCGCACTATTTAATTGATATAAATAATTATAAATTGTCGGTACTGCCGCAATTAAAGTAGCTTTTTCTTTTTTGATTACCTCAACTAATTCACCTGGGTTAAATTTAGGAATGATGATTGTTGATGCGCCATTTAACAAAATCATATTTACACATAATGTTAAGCAAAATGAATGAAACATTGGAAGGACAGCGATCATTTGATCATTTTCACTTAATTCGATTAACTTGGAAAAATCATTTGCATTTTCAATTAAATTAAAATGAGACAACATTGCCCCTTTTGGGTTACCGGTTGTTCCTGATGTATAAAGAATAACAGCCGTATCATCTTGTAGAGTTTCAATTTCTTCTAATTGATTTATTATTTTTACTGTCGGTTGTATTTCATCTATTAAAATAATATTTAATAATGAAGGACACTGATTTTTAACACTTTTAAGTTTTTTCTCCTGTTCACTAGTTGAAATAACAAGTTTTGTAGAAGAATCCTTTAAAATATAGCTGAGTTCACTTTCCGTAAAAGCTGGATTTAATGGAATGACGATTGCACCTAATCTTAATATTGCTAAATAAGCTTGTACAAACTCAGGAGAATTTCCTAATAAAATCGCAATTTTGTCTCCCTTTTCAATCTTATTTTGAACTAATAGTTGTGCTATGTTTTCACACGAAGAAATGAGTTCTTCATAATTTATTTTGTTTCCATCGTAACTAAAAGCTATGTTTTTACCTTTTTTATCTGCTACCTTTTTAATCATCCCATATATATTCATTTCTTTATCAATCCTTAGTTAATTTCATTGTTACTATTTCATATAATAAAATATTCTAGAAAAATGCAAAAGTTAGAAAGATAACTTTCTAACATTTACTTAAACTCATCTATTTTGTTATTTTCATCTTAAATTTTTTCTTTTTATCTCAGTAAAACGGCAGACTTTAGTCCCTATTTCTTTATTATTCTATCAAACAAATAATCTTTAATGATATAATTTTAATACTACATAATCATATCATAATTAGCGAGAAGGTGAAATGAATGGCACAACCAATGATCAATAACAAAACGAAAAAATCATTAACAAGAATTGGTGTTGTAATCGCACTAATAGGTACTAAATTAAAGCTACTTTTACCGCTATTAAAAGCTGCAAAATTTTTATCTTTTTTAAGCATGATCTTGTATTTATTTGTATACGGATTTACTTTTGGATGGTATTTTGCTTTCGCACTTGTTTACTTATTAATTTGTCATGAAGGCGGGCATTTAATTGCTGCGAAACAAAAGGGTCTACCAACTTCACCAGCATTTTTTATTCCTTTTTTCGGGGCAGTTATATCACTTAAAGAAATGCCAAAAGATGCTGTAACTGAATCTTATGTAGCGTTTGGTGGTCCGTTTTTAGGCTTAATTTCGGTTCTACCAGCAATTCCGCTCTATCATTACACACATAATGAATTCTTCGGATTAGTCATTGCTTTAGGCTGTATACTTAATTTGTTTAATTTAATTCCTATTTCTCCTCTAGATGGCGGGAGAATTTTAAGTGTATTACCTCCAATTTTTTGGTTTATCGGTATTATGATGATGCTAGTGTATTTATTTTATCAACCTAATTTTATCGCATTTTATATTATTATTTTAGGTATTACGACATTCATTAAACGAATTCGAGAAACTTACCAGTTAAAGGTAATTAAAGAAAAAATAAAATTATACGAACATACTATTAAACAATTTCAATTTGGGATTTTTAATGTCTACTCTGATCGTACGATTGTAAAACGGTTCTTTTTCCCATTTTTTGAGGATAATAAGAAGTTAGAATTAGAAATTCATAAGGAACGTCTTGAAATAAACTATCTAATTCGTTCAGTTCGAGCACGCTTACAAGAACCAGACTTAGACTGGAGAACTTATATTGATGAAAAGATTCAAGAAATTAAGCATAAAAGAATTGCACCTTTACTGAAACAACAAGAAACGTTAGAAACTTACTATGTTTCTAGTAATCGTAAAAAATGGCAAATTTTTATTGCCTATATCATCTTAGCGAGTAGTTTAGCTTTACTTGGATTTTGGAGTTATGGTTTAATTGAACATGTTTTAGGAAGATAAGTGAAAAAGAACCTATTTTGAATATAATTATTCAAGATAGGTTCTTTTATTTTATTTATAAATGCTCTCTTGGTATTTTTGACTGATTTCCCCTTTCCTATCGGGGGATTTAAAGAAAAGTTTAGGGTAAATAATAAACCGTTGTTAGAGCTCCTTTAGGACACCCTTACACGCTGCTTTAGTTGAATTAATAAAATGTATATCTAAAAATAAAAGGTTTTCTTTAAAAGGATCAATGTCAATTAAGAAAATGGGTTTTCCTACCAATTCACTCTCTATATCCTCTTCCAATTACTTGCTGTGTTTCACCATCGAAAAACACAGTTATATCACCAAGTATTTCAATATTCTTTGTATGAAATGTTACTGCATATACTTCTTTTCCATCGTATTTTTCATCCGATAGTTGTGCTATTTCCTTTGTTACCACTTTTCGCTCTACTATACCACCACCATCTGGTTTGTCATTTACTAATTCTGCTTTTTCTTTATCAGATAAGGTATGATAAACGATTGCTGCTATTGAATATGAAGATGCTTTTTCTTCATGATCGTTACTGCAGCCAAACAAAATGATAGCTGATAAAACAACACTCAAGATTATATGAAAATATTTTTTCAATTTCATCCCCCCGTTTTAATCAATATTCGTATCAAATAAATCAACACTATTCAGACTTTCTATCTTTCCTTTGTTCCATTTAGGAAGTAAAATGATCCACAAACTACACTTTGGATAATATTTCCACTATTAAATATTTCTCTTCTATAACTAAAATCCCTTTATTTCCAAATTCCTTATTCAACAATACAGCCATTTAGGACAATAAAAATAATCGACTTTTTAGCCGTTTTTTTTTATTCAACATACGTATGTGTTAGTTTAACAAGGAATTTAACTGTTGCTTGTTGAAATACTCATAGTTAACAAATTTTGGTAATATTCTATATTTTAGTGGCTTAATTTTCTATATGAGGAGGGGTTATAATTGCAAATGTTCTTTAGATATAACTGGACGGTAAGAGAAGAATGGTATAAGTGGTGTGAAGAGTTAAGTGAAGAAGAACTACTGTTAACCCGCTCTGGTGGAATGGGAAGTATTTTACATACACTTTTTCATATAGTTGATGTAGAGTGGAGCTGGATTCGAGTCCTACAAGGTAAATCTGATTTTCAGGAGAGTTTCAATACTTATAAAAGCTTAGATAAAGTTCGAGAATTGGACGCTAAATTTCATATTGAAGTGAAAAATTTTGTAGACAGCTGGGATCATGAAATGGAAAATCGTTTATTTTACGATACCTTACCAGATGGAAGAAGTGTGACGGATACTTGGGGTGAAATCATTAGACATACAATTACTCATGAAATTCACCATATAGGACAATTATCAATTTGGGCAAGGGAAATCGGGAAACAACCTGTTTCTGCAAATCTAATTGGACGAGGTCTTGCCACTGATTCGAATAAATAATTTACAATGAAAATAGTTTAATTGAATCTGTTTTAAGTTTAAAGTTCTAGCTTCCAGCGGAGGTAGTTTTTTTCGAACATAGTTTAAGGAATGCTATAAGTCTCGTGCTAAACTCATTAAAGCTGCTTAAAAAGTTGTTGTTTGAGTGAAATTTATGAAGAAAATAAAAAAATATAATTATTCTAATTGTAGGAGTTATGGACTATTCAATATCAAGAAAACCCTCATATGGGGTTTTCTCTATTTTTCTGCAAATATCAACATTAAAGTATAACAGAGCCTGTATGTTAAATAGAATCAATTGGAAGAAATAAAAAATCAATTGTTTATTAAAGGTCGATCTTGCAAGTAAAGATCTATATCTGGACAGTTCCCTTCAACAATTTCCTTTGCAATAAGCTTCGACAGCAGCTGGCTGTAAACTGTTCCGTTATCACCAAAGGCAAATAGAAAATAACTATTTGGAAATTCTTCATATTTTCCGATAATCGGAATGCCATCAAATGTCCCACCATAAAATGCAGCTAAGTAATAATCTGGCTGTACTTGAATAGTTGGAAACATTTTATTAAACTCTTCAATCAGTTTCTTCTTTTTGTGAATCAATTTACTATCACGATCTTCTGGGTACGAAGTATTATCATCAAGTCCGCCTATGATAATCCGGTTATCTCTAGTTGTACGCATAAATAAATAGGGACGAGCGGTTTCCCAAATGAGTGTTCTGTTATACCATTCAGATAGATCCTTGACTGGATGGGTAGTTACAGTATATGTACTTACAAAGGAAGCTTTTTTCTCCTTTTTAATCTCAATTCCTTCATAACCTGCTGCATAAATAATATAGCGTGCTTTGATAGAATGACCATTCTTTGTAGACACAATCATCTTATCTCGTTCTTTATCATAATGGTGACCGTTCATTTCCGTATGTTCAAATATACGGATTCCTTTGCTTGCGGCGTGATCCAAAAGTGCATGTGTGTATCTGAAAGGATTGATTTCTGCATCATTATATGAATAAATAGCGGCATCTCTGCTAAAAGGATATTTTGCTTCAATATCTTCCTTTGTTAAAAAAGTAAGTTCACAGTTATGCTGTTTTAAGAACTCATATTCCTTTTTAAGACTTTCAACGTCGTCTACACAGCTTGCGGAATAGAGAGTATCTCTTCTGTTGAATTCACAATTAATGCTGACTTTCTTTGAGGCTGCTTCAATTTCATTTATGGCCTCCTTCAGTAGTCGTAAATGCCTTTCGATGTAGCCTTCTCCAAAGGTGTTGATCATATCTGTAAACATTTTTTCACCGGAATATTGAAGGAGGGCCGTATTCGTACTAGTACTGCCGCTGCCAATGGTTGATTTTTCAATTACAGCTACATCTAAATTAGTATCGGAAAGATAATATGCACATTGTGCTCCTGAGCTCCCACCTCCAATGATTAATACATCACAAGATAGATCTGCTTCCAATGCTGGATATGTTGGAGCATCGGGAAAAGTAGTCGGCCAATAATAGGTTCCAGATTGTAAATTCATCTATATCCTCCAGTTATAAAGTATAATGTTACTATTTCCAACCTCATTTTGTGTATGCAAAATATTCTACTCAGATTGAACACTGAAATATAAAGCAAATGTCAAAGAATCAACGTAACTGGTGTAAAATTTAAAATAGATACGGCAACAAAAGCAAATCACTATACTGAAGTATTAAAAAAAACATTTGGTTGCTTTGGGGTGAACCATATCATAAGAATTTTGTGCGATCTCTAACCAATTATAACTGCAATAAAAAAAGCTGCATATAAGCAGCTAATGTTGTTCAAGTAGTGCACTGCGTTGATCGGGCTAACCTTACAAAAATCAATAACGACTATAATAAATAAGTCCAATTTATTAATCGCATCTATTTTCTTTTGCTTTTTACCTATAATATATCTTCTACTATGTAGTCGTTTCTTATTAAACTAAAGCATTGCATTAGTTAAAAAAAATAAATTTATTTCAAATGCATATCCCGCACCTTTAACTCTCCATTTTCCATTTTTACTATCTCTTACCAGTGTCCAACTAAAATTATCCATCGTTTGATTTGCATCCCAACCACCTACAACTGTAGGTGCGGTTTTAATGGTAGAAAAGACAACAATGGCATTCTGATCTTCCATATAAGCTTGAACTGTATCTGCTTCTATCGCTTGATTCTCTGAATAATGTAATTCCGTAATTGTGCACCCTTCATTATTTTTATCTTTCTTAAAATCTTTCTTGACGGTATCGAATGCTGTCTTTATATCGTTCTTCGTTAACTTTTTAGATTGACCTATTCTTACTTTTATATGATCAGCATCTGTATAAGTATCTTCTGTTTGAATAACTCTCCATTTTCCATTTTCATTATTTCTTATTAAAATCCAAGTATATCTAGTCTGAGTTGAATTTGGTTTCCAGCTTCCATCACCACCGGAAGAATCCACTTTAAAGTTTGAAAGCAAAACAATTACATTTTTTTCGCCTACAACTCTTTCATAACTTTCGCCATAATTCATCTCTTCTTTGCTGACGGCAAGTGAATTTTTTTCTGAATACCATAGATCCGTCAATATGCACCCTTTATAACCTTTGAATTTTTCCTTTACAGTACTTACTGCTGCTTTTATTTCGTCTTTAGTGAACTGATTTGATTGTCCTATTTTTACATTTACAGTTTCTGCATCAGTTTGGTGCTTATACAATAGAATTGAAGATACAACAACTATTACGATAAAAAGAGAAAGATATCGTTTCTTATTTTTCATACTAAGTACTCCTATTAATATTTTTGTTTAATCAAACTTCCAGTTACTCCCATTAAGATAATTATACAGTAAAGAATTACTACTGTAATTTGGGGTAATTTCGCTTTTTTGGTCACAAAAATATTCTTTTGGAAACTAAACTGCCACATAGTCGTATAGAAAAATCGAAAATCTACTTAAACAGATTCAAATATTTAGATTATGCAGCCGATAAAAAACTAATAAAATTTTGTATGTAAATCCTTAAAAATACTTATAGCCTGAAAAAAATATTCATTATAAGTTCCTGCATCTTCAAAACTCCAACATGTTGATAAAACAGCATGCGAATAACCCCACAGCAGTACTCTTTCTTTATTTAGATTCAATTTATTTACTAGTAGATCAATTCGATTTTCTAGAGTTGTAGGAATATCTTTTCCTTCTAAGTTGTTCAAAAGAAACTGAATGATGTCATATTCTCTTTCGCCTATCAATCCTTTTGGGTCAATAGCTTTCCATGAGTTTTCTCCGGCATTTAAAATATTAAAATGGTGTAAATCCCCGTGAAGTAAGTATTTTGTAGATTGTGTACGATTCATTTCTTTGAAAATAGTAAACGCATTTAATAGCATTTCTTTTGATATTGGGCCTAAGCCATTGGGAAATTTTTCAACAATTCGACTTAAGCTTTTTTCTCTACTTAATATGGAAGGTATTTTAGTTGATTTAGGTTCAGCTTTCCATAAATTTTTCATCACTTTGACAGCAATACCCATTGCCTCTTCTTCATTTTCAATTGTAGCAAGAGTATCACCAGGTAATAGTTGTTCTAAAATTAGGATTCCTTCATTAAGATCAGAATCAATAACTTTGACGAATTCATTATCGTTAAATTCTTTTAAAGCTTCAACCTCATTATTAAATTCCTCGTTAGGTACGGCTAATTTAATCACTGCGTTTTTTTGACCATCAAATAAAATTGGTGCTACAAAATTATATGATAATTCAAATGGAGATAATATTTTCATATTCCATCGAATTTCACATCTATTACATAAGTCATTAAAATTCTCGAGCCATATTTCTCCTTTTTCTTTATGGATATCTTTAATCGTTTTAATAAACTGATCTGGAAGGGTAATCATTTAATCATCCTTTTCTATAATGAATCGTTTTTAATGAATGTAAATTCTAAAAATGTAGAGTAGAACAGAAATACAATTGTTTTTTGTAAAAGTAGAAAAATTGAGTCCCTCACTTAAGAGAAACTCAACTTCCGTTAGATGAAAGATGGAGAAAGTAATCAAATTAGTTGCTCTTTTAATTTGTACTCTTCAATTAATCTATTATTTTGGAGATCACCTTTTACATATTGAATAATTTGATCTTTAATATTTGGATATAAGATGATATTGTCTAATTCATTAATTGGTATCCACTTTACGTCAGTTTGATTTGGGTCTGGATTTGGTGGCATTTTAGGCATTGAGTTTTCTTTAATATAGCAGCGGAACAGTAAACTTAATCCATGTATTCTATGTCCGGTCATATGAGGTGCATTTTCTGAAACAAATACTACATCTCCAACCTCAACTTCTACACCAGCTTCTTCAAATGCTTCTCTTTTTACAGCCTCAATTATTGTCTCACCGGGTTCGGTACCGCCAGCTGGTAAATTATAGTGAATTCCGTCCTCATCTGTAAATTGAATTAATAATATTGAATCATTTTCAACAATTAAAGCACATGCTCTTACGCGAATATGATACATAGCCTAGCTCCTCCCCAAAAATAAGATTAGTCCATTATCTAAAAAATAAATTAAACTTTCAATCTATTTTTACGAATCAAGCAGAAAGACCTAAATAATAAAAAGGCATCATGGTATGAATCCATGTATGCCTTCTAGTCAAAAAATACTATCCATCATTTAACTTGGCTATCTAAAAAATAAGAAGATAGAACTTGTTTCATTATTTGATTTGCTTCATCTATTTCTTCGTATGATAAATTAATTGGCGGTAATAATCTTAATACATTAGGTCCTGCAGTTCCAACGATTAAACCATTCTTTAAAAGTTGCTCCACTAGTTGATCCACAGATTGATTTATTTCGATACCAACCATTAATCCTTTACCGCGTATTTCTACTATTTGTGGAAACTCTTCTTTTATTTCAGCTAATTTATCAAATAAATACTGTCCTTTATCTTTTACACTATTTAAAAATTGCAAATCATTAATTATATTGATTGTTTCAAAAGCGGCCGCCATTGCTAAATAATTTCCGCCAAAAGTTGAACCATGCGCTCCTAACGAGAATGTATTAGCTAGATTGTTCTTACCGAGCATTGCCCCAACAGGAAAACCATTCCCTAAACCTTTGGCTAGCGTAATAATATCTGGATTTAGTGCAGTTTGTTCATAGGCAAACATTGTTCCTGTTCTGCCCACTCCGGTTTGTACTTCATCAACAATGAGTAATAATTCATGTTTTTTACAAAGAGCTTGAACCCCTTCAAAAAAGTCATTACTACCAACGATTACACCACCTTCACCTTGGATTACTTCCAAAATAATTGCTCCAGTATTTTCATTAATTTCATTTTGTAAGGCATTCAAATCATTATATGGTACATATGTAAAGCCACTTAACATTTCACCGTATCCTTCATGAATTTTAGACTGACCTGTAGCAGCCATTGATCCAAACGTACGACCATGAAAGCTTTGTTTAAAACTAATTATATGAGATTTACCTGAATGTTTTCTTGCTAATTTTATTGCTGCCTCATTTGCTTCTGTACCGCTATTACAGAAAAATACTAATCCATCCTCAAAGCTTTTTACTAAAATTTTAGCTAGCTCTTCTTGTTTTTTAATTGTAAATAAATTTGATACGTGCCAAATCGATTCTGCTTGTTCTTTTAATGCATTTACAACTTTGGGATGACAATGACCTAGGTTACAAACAGCAATTCCACTTAAAAAATCTAGGTACTTGTTATTTTCGTCATCATATAGGTAAGTACCTTTTCCAGTTTGAAAATTAATTGTTTTTTTATTATAAGTTGGGAATAAATTACTCACTTAACACAACTCCTTTTGTAAATACTGTACCGTTAATCGTTCCATTTTCATTTAAGAAATTCTCACCAACAATTGCCACTGAATTTACTACATTTAATGCATTTAAAGCACTTGTAACTTTAGGAATCATTCCACCATAAATTGTTTTTTCATCGATTAATTTATCAACTTCACTAGGCGTAATCTTTTCAATCAATTTTTGTTCTAGATCTAAAACACCATTTGTATTTGTAATAAAGCAGAGTAGTTCCGCATTCATTGCCTTGGCAATACTTTTTGCCGCTTCATCTGCGTTAATATTATATTTTTGGCCAATTTTATCCACTCCAACAGGCGAAATAACTGGTACATAATCATTGTTAAGTAGTAAATTTAATAGATTCGTATTTACATCATCAATTTCTCCAACCCAACCTAATTTTCCCTTATTATAAAGTGAAGCTTCCAGTAATAGATTGTCACATCCTGATAGACCAATCGCTTTAATATTATATTGATTACAAATAATCGTTAAATCTTTATTAATTTTTCCATTTAGCACATATTCTACAATTTCTAAAACTTCGGATGAAGTCTTTCGAATGCCGTCTTCCATTTCTACTGGAATTGAAAACTTTAATAATAAGTTATTTATAAGTGGCCCCCCTCCATGAACAAGGATGACTTTTTTACCACTCATTTTTAATTGATTTATATTTTCAAAGAATGTATTAGATAAGTTATGGATTAAACTGCCACCAAGTTTAATAACTACTGTTTCCAATGTTTATTTCCCCCTTATGTGCGATAGCTTGCATTTATTTTCACATAATCATAAGTTAAATCGCAGCCCCATGCAGTACCAAGTGCATCTCCTTCATGTAAATGGACATCGATATAAATAACCTCATTTTTCAAAGCAATTTTAGCCTCTTCTTCATTAAACTCAACTGGTTTACTACCAAATAATACGGTTACACCATTAATGGAAATATCGATTTGATTAAATTTCCCTTCGACCCCGCTATATCCAATGGCACCAATAATTCTTCCCCAGTTAGCGTCTTCACCATAAACAGCTGTTTTTACTAGATTTGATCCGACAATCGTTTTAGCAATTTGATTTGCATTTTTTAGACTTGAGGCTCCATTTACATTTACTTCAATTAACTTAGTTGCCCCTTCACCATCTCTAGCAATCTTTTTAGCCAAGTCTTCACAAACTAATTGAAATGCAGCTACAAAATTTGCCCAATCTGGATGACTTTCAGTTAATTCTTCATGTTCAATTGCTCCATTTGCCATAACTAATACCATATCATTTGTTGAAGTATCTCCATCAACAGTAATTTGGTTAAATGTCTTATCTGTCACTTCTTTTAATAAAGTCTGTAACTGACCAGAACTAATCGTAGCATCAGTTGTCACAAAACCAAGCATAGTTGCCATATTCGGATGAATCATTCCAGAGCCTTTAGCAGACCCAGCAATCGTTACAATCTTTCCATCAATCAATACTTCATAACAAATCGTTTTTATGACAGTATCTGTCGTTAAGATTGCCTGACCAAAATCTTCTCCATCTTCCAACTTATTATCGACCGTTAACTTGTCAATGCCGCTCTTTAATCGATCCATTTTTAAATATTCACCGATTACACCAGTCGATGCGATTGCAACTAAATGCTCTGGTAAATTAAGGTGATCAGCACACCATGCTCTCATTAAGTAGGCATCATCTTCTCCTTTTTTACCTGTACATGCATTTGCACAACCACTATTTACTAAAACTGCTTGAAGCTTATTACTAAATGCAATACTCTTTTTTGTAATCGCAATTGGTGCAGCTGGAAATAAATTTAATGTATAAACTGCCGCAACTGATGCTGGCTTTTCGGAATAAATTAATCCTAAATCTTTACGTTTATATCGCAGTCCAGCATGAACTCCACTTGCATAAAAACCATTTGGTGATGTAATTGTTCCATTTATTTTTTTTATATTCTTTTCTTTAGTTATCAACTTGTATCTCTCCTTATGGAAATATTGGTGTAAATTGTAAACCTGTTTCATCTGGCAAACTTAACATTAAATTCATATTTTGAATTGCCTGCCCAGCCGCTCCCTTAACAAGGTTATCAATGACAGAAACGATCGTGATTCGATTTGTGCGTTTGTCGTAAGTAGCGTATAAATCACAAAAATTTGAACCATAAACATCTTTTGTACAAGGTACTTTGTCTCTTACTCTCACAAAATAGGAATCTTCATAACTTTGGTTATAGATTTCTTTTAATTCTTCGTTACTAATTTCACGTGTTGAAGTAACATAAATTGTTGACAAAATCCCTCTTGTCATTGGAATTAAATGTGGTGTAAAAGTTATAAAATCCTGTGTTGAATCAATTGATCCAATAAATTGTTCAATTTCAGGTATATGTTGATGTTCAGTAATTTTATAGGCTGTTAAATTTTCATTTCGATTCATAAATTGAGTCGTTTGATTAGCCGTTTTTCCAGCACCAGAAATTCCAGATTTAGCATCTACTATAATTGAATTTTCCGCTACAATTCCTGCCTTTAATAATGGCGCGACTCCGAGTAGCGTTGCTGTTGGATAACATCCCGGATTAGCAATATTATTGGATTGTTTGATCGCTTCTCGATTAAGTTCAGATAGTCCGTATGTAAATTGATTCGTTTTTGAAAAACAAGGATGTGTATGTTTATACCATTTTTGGTATATTTCTTCTTTTTTTAATCGAAAATCTCCTGAGAGATCAATCAATTTTGTTTTCGAAAAATCGATTTCTTCCATTAATTCACTGCTAACTCCATGTGGTGTAGCAAAAAACAAAATATCATTTTCTGAAACAGATTTATTTTTATTCCACTTTTTTATTGCCCCGCTAGTACTAGTAGCTAAATGTGGATAATACGTAGACAAATCCTCCGTATAATCTGATGTTGAATAAAAATTCATACCGCTTATTTCCGGATGCATTGATAGTAATCTTACGAGTTCAAGACCACCATATCCGGTTGCCCCAATAATACCGACTTTCATTTTAATATCCCCTTTTATAAAATTATATTCTTCATTATAATTATGAATAATTATAAAATCAATTGTATTTTTATAAATTTTCAAAAATAAAAAAAGATTAACCAATGTTCTTGATTAATCTTTCATTATTTTTTTATTGTATTCTTTAAATAAAAATACAGTACAACGAGTTTTTTGCCCTATAAATAAAACTCAAATACTTTCGCTATTTTTTCTTTTATTTTTTCTTTAAAAGGTAAATTTTTAATATAAGTTGGCGTAATTTCAAATGCATGATTAAATACATCGTCTAATTCTGGTTCTACCTGCTTGATAAATTGTTGATCATATATATAACAATTCATTTCATCCGTTAAATTAAATGACCTGGAATCAAAATTTATAGTGCCAATCATAAGAACTTGTTCATCAATTTTAATTACTTTACCGTGAAAAATACCTTTTTTAAACCCATATACTTTTATATTATTTTTCCAAGCTTGCTTAATATATGGAAATGCTGCTTGTTGTACTAGAAGTGCATCTGACTTATGCGAATATAGTATTTTTACTTCAATCCCTCTATTTGCTGCATCTAATAAAGAATCCCAAATCACTTTATTATTCGGTATAAAATAAGGAGAATAAATTGTGATAGACTGTTTTGCTTGTTTAAACAATTTACTATATTCTTGCTCAATTCCTATTTTAGTATAAGAAACAAATTGATGCTGGCTTCTCCCAATTTTTTTACTGATCTCCATTTGAGTAATTTTTTGGTCTGAATTTTTTCTCCAATCATGTACAAATTGTTTTTCTAAGCCTTCAACACCGCTACCTACTAATCTAAGCTGAACATCTTCCCACGGTTTTAAGCCTTTTTTTTCATCTATATACTTTTTACCTATATTGAATCCACCAATATAGCCAATTTCCCCATCAATAATCGTCATTCGACGATGATTTCTGTTATTTAACGATGCAAAAAAATAGGATAATTGCGGTTTATTAAAATAGGTAAAATGGACTCCATGATCAATTAAAGATTTTCTTTCTTTCCGTTCTAATAAAATTCCACCAAGTCGATCAACAGCATAATAAACTGGAATTCCTTCATCACTCTTCTTTTTTAAAACATCTAAAAATTCATGTGAAACACGATCATTAGATACTGAAAAAAAGTAGATATGCACTTCCTTTTTTGCATTCCTAATATCATGAAATAATTGGTTATTTAACTTCCTTCCGTTCGTATAAATCGACAAATCACTATGTCCCATTGGATAAGTTATTGGCTTTTTGGCAAAAATATTCTTTTTTTGAGCTTTCTCCATTTCAATCTCATTTAATGCAAATAAGATGACCAATAGTGAAAATAGGAGTACTAAAGTTTTAAATATGAATTTTAAGATTTTTTTCATAGATTCCTCTTACTAGATTTGGCATAAGGGTATTTTTTGAATAAAATGACTTAAATATCCATATTTATTTCAATTATGGTATTTTTTTTCATTTAGAAACTCTTTAAATAAAAAGTTGTTTTGGACTAAATAAAAGGCTGCCTAATTAGACAACCTTAAAGTATTCTTATTACTGAGAATTTTTAGTTCACCAATTAAGCCTTTAACATTTTCATCAAAAAATCAGTAGTAGGTAAACCAAATTTATTATCAACTAGATCTTGAATTGTTAAACTATTTATCACATTGAAATACCATACTAATATTTTTCGTGGATCTTCCTTTATGAATTCACCACTTTCTTGTCCTTTTATAAATATTGGAATTAGTAAATCAATTAAATAATCAGGTGAATATTTTGATAATAATTCAGTCACTTTTTCTGGTACTTCGGTGTTTTTCCTCGCTTGTTGGATAATCATAAATGCATACTTATGATTTTCGTCTAACATTTTTTCAGTTAATAATTCTAATAGTTGGTAAGGCGTTCCCTGGAAAAACTGCAATGAACCTAGCTCACTTTGAGACTCAATCATTAATCCTTCAATAAGTTGAAAAAACAACTCTGCCTTTGATTGAAAATGGCGAAAAATTAAACCTTCACTAACATTTGCTTCAGTTGCAATTACACTTGTTTTCGTATTTTTATAACCATTCAATGCAAAAATTTTCAATGCAGATTGTTTTATTAGCACCTTTCGATCAGTTTGTTGATTATTCTCTTTTGGTAACAACTTACTCACTCCAATTTATACAATCTTACTTAATTATTAATTGCTATTGGTCTTACTCTTTTTATTAATTCTTGTAAAAACTGCTCAGGTCTAGCAAAGCAAGCTAAATGTCCAGCGTTATTGATATAAATAAACTCTTTTAAAGGTGCTTCGATTTCTAGCAAAAATCGTTCTGCATTTTTGGTAGGAGTTATAATATCATTATCTCCTTGAAAAATAAAGAAAGGAATTGAAAATACTGTTCCTAACCGTCCATAATTAAAATTCATTAGTTCGTGAAACAATTGTTCCCCCGAAAATTTCATCCCTTTAAAAATATCGAATAGATCGTTAATATTATGTTGTGGTGATGAAAGCATTGAAGGTAAAATAAGGTCCATTACCATATTAGGCACATTTTTTATAGATTTTACTAATATCTGATTTCTTTTATCATAATCTTTTTGTGTCCATTTTGTTTGAACTGGTCCTAGTTCTTTAAATTTCTTTAGTCCCCTTGTATTCCCTGCATCAGACAAGGTTTCAATGGCCAATTGATATGCAATATTTTCATAATCAAAGCAGTTTTGATCAGTCCCCACATACGCATAAAAGAGATTTGGCCTTTCCTTTATCATTAATGTAGCTATAAGACTACCGACGGAACTTCCAACCAAAATAATTTTTTCTTTCTCAAGTTCATTGCAAATTAGATTACTTAATTCAATTCCATCTTCTGCCAACTGGTGTAATGTAATTTTACCACAGCCTTCTTTCCCATTTCTTTTAAAAGTTTTTCCTGCACCTCGCTGATCCCATTGAACAATTGTAAAATCCTTTTCCCAAGGACGTATTAAAGAACTAAAAATTGTATAAGTTGAAGCGGGACCACCATGAATCAATAAAAGAACAGGGTTTCTTTTATCTTCCCCTCGAATTGTAATCCATTGATCAATCCCCCCAATTTTTACATACTTTTCTTCATTGATCATATATTCAGTATTAATTTCTAACTTCTTTTCATTTTTCCATTGATTAAATTTACGAAAAAAGATATCGGGTAAAATATTGGATTTTGTCATTTTGAGTTTTTCCTTTCTAATATCTTTTATTTAGTTAGCTAGTAAGTGAGTTACTCACTCATGATATAGTATGCATCTTCCTCTGTCAATTCCACTTAGGGGATATAAAAATGTCGGAAAAGATCAATTTTACATTTAATCCCATATCTACCTTAAGATATTTATTAGTTAGTTCAATTATGTTTGATTATTCACTTCAACTGATTTTTTGTTCCCAAAAAATCGACTTAAGTCGGTCAAGTTGTGCAACTAAGTATTCGTTAGTTCAATAAGAATTTATTAAGAAGTATCTAGTTAAGTTTGAGTAATGCACTAAAAAAACTAATTCTCTTTTATTTCCAAATTTTTATTAGCTTTTTTTTCTAAAAAATAACACAAAATAGATGTTATCAATTACTAAACATCGGAGTTGATTTTTAGCTGTGAAAAAAGTTTTTTTTATTTTAATAATGTCACTTTCATTAATTTGCTTCTCAGATTTTACTTACGCTAAGACAGACAAACCAGTACTCACCCCAATTAGCTTTCAAATCGAAATTCAGGATTGGGAAGCTGTTAACAAAATAATCCCAAAATACTCGTTGTTCACTGTAATCGATGTAGAAAGTGGGAAGAGCTTTAATGTACAACGAAGAGCTGGTAGTAGGCATGCAGATGTTCAGCCATTAACGAGAGAAGATACAAGGATAATGAAGGAAATATACGATGGGAACTGGAGTTGGCGAAGAAGGGCTGTATTAATTTTAGCTGATGAAAACCTAATACCTGCCTCCATGCACGGTATGCCACATGGTGCAGGTTCACTTCCAAACGGTTTCTGTGGTCATTTTTGCATTCATTTTATGGGAAGCTCGACACATCGTACAGGTAAAGCAGACTTATCTCATTATGTGATGATCCTTAAAGCTGCTGGAAAGATTAATGAATATATGAACAACCAACCACCTTCCCAACTGCTAAATGTATTATTCGTTTCTATTAAAAACCAAGATAAAGGCTTAGTTAAAAAAATTGCTATAAGTAATCAAAAAAATATTAAAAAAGATCTAAAGAAAATAAAAAAAATAGAAGCAATACAGTGGACTTTGCCCCAACCAAAGGAGACTGAGTCATCCTCCTTAGAAACTGAAATCCCAGTTGAGGTTAATCTCTTTATAAAAGATAAGGGTCGAATAAGGACCAAACTTTCTTTTACCTTTGTGAGAACGTCACCTATCTCTCCATGGAAAGTGAATATCGACCCTTTGTTTTCAAGCATAAACTAGGTCAAGACATATAAAAGGGCTACCATAGTAGCCCTTTTATTTCTGCATATGTATTCCTTAAAGATCTGTACTTTTTAATTTTACTAAAATATTGAAAACTGCCCTAAATATAGAAATAATTAACGAGATTATTAGCAACCAAAAGTAAAAATCGTAATCATGTTCTAACCACATTGAAATGCTCACAAAAGTAATTATTAAAATAGCTCCTATACTTTTCCATTCGTAAGCTACTATAGACTTTAATTTATTCATTGTTGATTCCCCTTTTTATTCCTCAACAAGTTATTCCATGTTACCATGTGCTTTATTTCCCTCAACAAATAAAACTTAGCTAATAACCAATAAAATAGTTCATTCTATGTCCAATTAATATGTACTTTCTATAAAAATAAAAAGATGCAAACATAAAAAATACAAAAAATAAAATATCAAAAATCACAATTTTTCTCCCTATTCAATTGAGTTTTTTGAAATTCGTTTTATTTAATTTAATTATCTATAAGGACTTTCTTTATATGTCTAATTACATATTTTCTGTACTTCGATTATACCATAAGCGGGATGTCGAATAGGACATGTAGTTCAAAACCTAATTTTGATGGATAAACTTCATCATAAAGCCAAAAACCACCTTTAAAATTCTCAGGCATACTTATTTCTTTAACTCCCTTAAAAGTGAGTTTGATTTCAGAAAAATCATTAAAACCGCCTTTGCAATCTAAATAGATAACAAATGTATCGTTTTTAGGATTTTCAATAGATCTTACATTTGAATCATGTAATGAAATTTCATTTAATTTTACAATGTTAAATGGATGTAAATCTTTACTCGAGTTATAGTTTGATAAATATTCTTTATCCAGATCCTTCATTTGCTGGTTGTATTTGGCCTTCCTTTAAATCTTTCTATTTATAATTCTGATAAGCCAAAAAAAGAGAATGATTCTAAAAAACCATTCTCTGTGTTTCTACCTACATATTTGTTTGTTCTGCATATTTTTTAAAGTTGTCCAAAATTGCTTGCCAACCTTGTTGTTGAAACTCAACAGGATTAGTTGTTTCAGGATCGAATGTTTCAATTACTTCCGTTTCGTTTCCTTTACCACTAAATGTGATATTAACCTTTCTTCCATCACCTAGAGTATATGCAATTACCTCATATTTTTTTACTTCATCATAAATTCCACCAAAGTCGAAACCGAAGCTACCATCTTTTGCTTCCATTCTTGAACGGAATTCCCCACCAACACGTAAGTCATTTTCTGCAATAGGTGTGTGCCAGTCATCTGAAGCACTGTTCCATTTTTTAATATGTTCAGGTTCTGTCCAAAATTCCCATACTTTTTCGATTGATGCTTTAATAGTTGCTTTTACTGTTACTTTTTTAGATGTTTCCATTTCAATACCGCCTCTCTTGATTCCAATATTTATTAAGTTAATCAATAATTGTGGCTATCTATATTGTATACGATTTCAAAAAATCATTCTATCTATTCATTTTTTTCATTTCTCTACAATGTTTATTACCCGCCAAAACAGGTTAAATTTATTTAATAAGATATATAATTTAATGGGTAAAATATGAAAGATTTATCAGAGAAAAGCAAAGAAAGGATGGATGAAAATGGAGAATCAAATAAACAAATCCTCCAAAACGAGCATTAATTGTCCAAATTGTAATTCAAATGTTTCCAATAATGACGAAAATGGAAATATTAGTGACGAAATTCAAGAACATTATTTATATGAGTGCCCAAATTGTGGAAAACCAGACCTTTTTTATAATAAAAAGTAACTTTAAAAACGACTCTTATGAGTCGTTTTTCCAACACTAATGCACTGTGTTAGTTGATCAGAGAATCTAGAAATTATTTAAGCCTAGTATTAATTTTTTTAATTTTTTTCATTTTCTTCAGTATTAAATAAATCTGCTAAAGGATTTGGGATTGAATTGAAATATGTTGAAAACATATTAAGAATCCCTACTACGAATAAGATCCAACCGAAGCCTCTCAGTAAAACGGGTCCAACAAAATTAGTAAAATAAGTTAGCGTTACAATTAATAGACCAAATATTATGTACATTGCACTGACTGGATTTTTCATGTTTAGTTCTCCTATATGTATATGTAATTTGAGTTTTATTTTATCATAAAGTAAAAAAATGGTAATCTATCAAAAGACTCATGAAAACTGCATTTCCAATGGTACTAATCTGCCATTGTTTAAAATAAAAAACAGCTTTAGTAGTTTTTGATCTTCACATGCGTTGTGTTAGTTTAAAACAACTACTAATCCCAAACATAAACAAAAAAAGCAGGAGAACAAGTTAACCTGCTCTTCCTGCCTCTGATATAACTATTATTTTGGCTGCATACGGATTGCACCGTCTAAACGGATTACTTCACCATTTAACATTGGATTTTCAACAATGCTTTTCGCTAAGTGTGCGTATTCAGATGGCTTACCAAGACGTGATGGGAATGGAACCATATTTCCTAATGATTCTCTAGCTTTTTCTGGTAATACATCAAACATTGGCGTTTCAAATATTCCAGGAGCAATACTCATCACTCTGATGCCGTATCTTGATAAATCCCTTGCAATTGGTAATGTCATTCCAGCTACTGCACTTTTTGATGCACCGTAAGCTGCTTGCCCCATTTGGCCATCAAATGCTGCTACTGAAGCGGTGTTAATAATAACACCTCTTTCACCAAATTCATTTGGTTCATTGTTAATCATTTGTTCAGCTGCTAAACGAATAACGTTAAATGTACCAACTAAGTTTACATTGATGATTTTTTGGAAAGATTCTAATGAATGAATTCCGTCTCTTTTAATTACTTTTTCAGCTAATACAATTCCTGCACAGTTTACTACTGTATTAAATGAACCATATTTAGTTAAAACATTACTAATTGAATTTTTAACGCTCTCTTCTGAAGATACATCTGTTTTTTCAAAACAAACATTTTCTTCACCTAATTCAGAAATTAAACTAGCAGCTCTTTCTTCATTTAAATCGAAAATAGCAGCTTTCCCACCATTTTCTACGATCATTCTAACTGTACCTGCACCTAAACCTGATGCTCCACCTGTAACGATTGCTATACTATCACGAATATTCATTTTTTAAATCCCCCAGTATGTTGTTGGTTATTAATTTAATCTCTCAATAATCGTTGCATTTGCCATACCATGGCCTTCGCAGATCGCTTGTAGTCCAAAACGGCCACCAGTTTTCTCTAAAGCATTACACAAAGTAACCATAACCCTTGCACCACTAGCACCAAGAGGGTGACCTAATGCGATCGCTCCACCGAATATATTTAATTTTTCAAATGGTACATTTAATTCTTTTTGCCATGCTAAAGGAACTGCAGCAAATGCCTCATTTATTTCAAACAAATCGATTTGATCGATTGTTAAACCACATTTATGTAGAACTTTTTGAGTTGCTTGAATTGGCCCTGTTAACATTAATTGAGGGTCAGATCCTACTACCGTTCTCCCAATAATTCGAAACTTTGGCTTAAATCCTAATTGATGAGCTTTTTCTTTGCTCATTAAAAGTAGTCCTGCTGCTCCATCACTAATTTGACTTGCATTTCCAGCAGTAACCGAACCATTTTCAGTAAAAGCTGGTCTTAAAGTAGATAATTTCTCAATCGAAGAGTTTTCTCTTGGTCCTTCATCTTTCGTAACTTTAACAAGCTCACCTTCTTGATTCGTAACAGAAACTGCAACAATTTCGACTTCAAAATAGCCTTGTTTCATAGCTTTTAATGCTTTTTGATGGCTATTATAAGCAAATTCATCTTGCTCACTTCGACTGATATTCCACTTTTCATTTATGCGTTCTGCTGAGATCCCTTGGTTAAAGTCACCAAACATATTCGTTAGTTTTTCATTCCATTTTGATCCTTTTAAATTCGAAAACATTGGCACACGTGTCATACTTTCAACACCAGCTGCAATGACAATGTCCATATCTCCACTTAAAATGGCTTGTGATGCAAAATGGACAGATTGTTGACTTGATCCGCATTGACGGTCAATTGTAACACCAGGCACTTCAATTGGTAGACCTGCTAATAAAGCAGCAACTCTACCAATATCACCAGCCTGTTCACCAATTTGAGTAACACAACCCATAATCACATCATCTATTTCTTTCGGATCAAATTCATTTCGACTTACTAATTCCTTTAGTACAATTGCAGCTAAGTCATCAGGTCTTGTTTCGCTAAAGCTGCCGCCTCTTTTACCAATAGGTGTTCTTAAAGCATCAACAATAACTACTTCTCTCATAAATTTGATCCTCCAATTTTAAGTCTGTTTTAATTTAATCCCATTTGTTTTGCGATAATTGTCTTCATGATTTCATTTGTACCTGCATAAATTGACATGATTTGAATATCTCTGAAACGTCTAGCAATCTCGTATTCTTCCATATATCCATATCCACCATGTAATTGAAGACACTCTGAAGCTACTTTTTTACCTAAATCTGTAATCCACCATTTTGCCATTGATACTTGCTTAACAACATTTACGCCTTCCATATGCTTATAAATTAAGTCCTCAATGAAAGTACGACCAATTTCAATTTCAGTAGCCAATTCTACAAGTTTAAATTGAGTATTTTGGAACCCAGCAATTGATTTTCCAAATGCTTTTCTACTTTTCACATACTCAGTTGTCACTTTCAGCATTTCTTCAGCTGAAACTAATGCTTCTAAAGCAACTACTAATCTTTCTTGCTGTAATTTTTCCATTAAGTAATAGAAGCCTTTTCCTTCTTCTCCTAATAAATTCTTTACAGGTACTTTAGCATCTTGGAAAATTAATTCAGCTGTATCTTGGCTATGAAGTCCTACTTTATTCAATTTCTTTCCTCTAGAAAACCCAACTGTATCTTTTTCGACAACTAGCAAGCTTATTCCTTTATGAGCAGGTCGAATCGTCGTATCCGTTTTAACTGCAATAATAATTAAGTCTGAATGAATACCATTCGTAATAAACGTTTTCTCACCATTAACGATATAGTAATCCCCTTCTTTTACCGCAGTTGTTTTAATATTTGCTAAATCTGATCCAGCACCTGGTTCAGTCATAGCAACTGCACTAATATATTCGCCTGAAATACATTTAGGTAACCATTCCATTTTTTGCTCTTCATTTGCATAAGCAGTCAAATAAGGTACAACAATATCATTGTGTAATGCTACACCAACTAAACTTGAACCAACTTTCTCAAGTTCCTCTATAATAATGACTGAATAGCCAAAATCTACACCTAAACCGCCATACTTTTCGTCAACATAAGGACACAAAAATCCTTCATTTCCTAATTTATCCCAGAATTCTCTAGGGATCATTTTGTTTTGTTCCCACTCATCATAGAATGGTACAGCTTCTTTTTGTAAGAACTTTCTAAGAGCCGTGCGGAAGATTTCATGTTCTCTAGTTAAGTAAGAATGTTTCATAATAAGCCCCCCAAAATATTTAATCATTTTAATAAAACGCTTACAATACTCAAAATACTAAATTTTTTAAATATTACATTTGTAATAATCATATGATGTTAATTGTAATTTATCAAGGAGCAAAAAAAAAAGAACTGAATAGTTCAGTTCTTTTGATTGAAGACAAACTTGTAAAAAACAATCCAAATTAACCAATTTTAACGGTAATCTTACCAAAATTATTTCCTTCACCCATACGTTTTAATGCACTAATGACATCCGTAAATTCAAATGATTGATCGATAATTGGTTTAATTTTATATTCTTCAAAAAATGCCAACATTTGTTCAAATTCTCTTGGACTTCCCATTGTAGTACCTCTAATATCCATATTTTTAAAGAATACTTTTGGCAATACTGTTTGAGGAACTGGTCCATTTGTCGCACCGAATGATACGATTCTTCCACCTTGAGCAGTCAAATCAATTAATCGATTAAATGATTCTCCACCAACTCCATCGATTGTAAGATTTACAAATCCAAAATCTTTACGGAGTTTTTTATACCAATCATTTTCTCGGTAATTAAAACCAGCAGCCGCACCTATTTCAACTGCCTTTTCAATTTTTTCATTGCTACTAGATGTAACTAGTACTTTTGACCCGAATGCAACAGCAATTTGTAATGCATACAATGCAACCCCACTACCAATACCTGGAATCAATACTGTATCATTTTTTTGTAATTGACCGCGTGTAATTAATGCTCTATATGCAGTAAGTGCAGCTAATGGAATTGCTGCAGCCTCTTCCCATGACAAGTACGCAGGTTTTTTATAAACATTTTCAACTGGTAGTTTAATAAATTCAGCAAATGTACCATTAGAAGGCATTCCAAGTACAGTGAATTCATCAGAATTGATATCGTCACGATCTCCCCAGTTTATACTCGGGTTCATGATCACTTCATCACCTAAAGTAAAGCCCGTTACTTCATCTCCAATAGCTTCAATAACTCCGGCACCGTCAGATCCTAAAATTCCATCTAACTTCATCCCTGGATACATACCGTGCGTTATAAAAAAGTCACGTCTATTTAATGATGCTGCCTTTAACTTAATGACTACTTCATTCGGATGAACAGTACCAATCTCAACATTTTCAAATTTTAGTGACTCTGGCCCTTTAGTGTCTCTTAAAATATAAGCTTTCAATTACATCACTCCTATTCATGAAAGAATTTAAATATGTAAAAAGACGATTAATAAATCTTATTCAATTTTTATTTTACCAAAAAAGTTTAATACGGTTTAGTAAAATGATTTAGGTAGGTAATATTGTGGGGGAAAATAGGTGGTGGATTCTGGGATTTATGTGATATAGTTTATGAGTTTTAGGTTAGAATTTTGGATTTTAATGAGTTTTTGTTTCACTTTAACGTAGTTATTTATTTTTATATTTTTTAAAATAAATTCGGTACGTGAAATTCCTTATAGATGTGCTCTGGTTGGAGTGCGGAAACAGATTGGATCGATATTCATAAAAAACGGGATTTTTTTTGCAATTTTAATATTATTATTTGCACATATTGTATCTACGTCAATAAAATGGACACATTAAAATGAATCTTTTCTTGAATAAATCCTTTTGTTATTTACTGAAATTCTCTTAATATGCCCATTTAATCATTTCAGTGTGTCCGTTTTTTAGTCTACATGCATATGTTGATTTTAATTGCAGTTCATATAAATTAATTGCAGATTTAACATTTTTAATTGCAGTTTTGGGTATTTATTTGCACTTTTGATGTTTTTATTTGCAGTTTTAAAAAACGGTAATCCAACAATAGTCCTTAATTCCAGAATATTATCACCCTAGTTTTTCGAACGTTCTTTCCTATTGAAATAGTGGTACCTTAAACTTCTATCCTACCAAAATTAATTTCCACAGGAATAATCTACTGTGTTCAAAATAGTCGTGATTTTTTATTTTAAAATTACAAATTTTCTGATATTATTACATATCACATTGTCAAAAGTTGTTTTATCATCATTAAACATGTCTCTTTATAAGTAGCGCAAATATATTCTTATTTCCTATTAAACTATTTTTTATTATATCCATATATTTTTTATTCGAAAGTTTTACTAAACAAAAAAACTCTCACCACTTTGAGAGTCCAATAAATTTTCTTAATTAGCTAGAAAAAAGATTCCTATTGCACTAGGGCCAGTGTGAACGCCGACTGCTGAGCCAACTGAGTTTTCTATTATCTGTTCACTACCAATTAGATCCTTTAATTGTTTAATAAATTGTTCGGTGGAATCATCTTTTACCCCATATACAACTCCAACATTTTTACTAAATTCATCTTTTCGGATCTTCATTAATTCTAGCATTCGATTTAATGCTTTTTTTCGACCTCGTACTTTTTCAAGTGGTTTAAATTTTCCTTCGCTTACTTCCATAATTGGATTTATATTTAGCATGCCACCTAAAAATCCGGCAAACTTACCAACACGTCCACCACGTATTAAATATTGGAGGTCTTCTATCGTAAAAATATGTTGGATCTTATTTATATTGTGTTGTAATTGTTTCATTAGATTCTCAAATGATTCATTCTTATTTAAGCCTTCTATTAACTCCATAACTAATACGCAAATTCCTAGTGATACTGATCTAGTATCGATAATATGAATAGAGGCATTTGGATTGTTTTCTAAAATATCTAGTTTTACTAATTGTGCAAAATTATACGTACCAGATAAATCGCCAGAACAAGTAAGATAGACACAATTTTTATCTGTACTACATGAGACTAAAGTTTGATAAATTGCATCATAGGAAGGCAAAGATGAAGTAAAATTCTCTCCATTTTTCATTCTTTGCATTAACTCATGTGATTGTAAATTTACTCCATCAAGATACTCTTTTTCTAATTGGTCATAAACTCTTAATGGAATGACTGAAATATCGTATTTCTTCAATATATCAGCTGGAAGATCAGAAGAGCTATCTACAATAATTTTTAAGTTCATTGTAATCACCTCTCTCTAGATTAATAATGTATTTAATCTTATTAAACAATAATCTAAATATTCAAACAACAATTTTTCATTTAAGTTAATTTTATCGACAAATTTGCATTAAATAGGGAGAACCTTACTTATTTTCCATAATCTTCATGTTTGCAATTAAAAAGAAGTATCTCATAAGTAAGTTAACTTATAAGACACTTCCAATTTTAATTATGCGTGTAATTTTTCATATTGCTCAATGTCATTTTCATATTTCATCGTAATCGCAATATCATCTAGGCCATTTAGTAACTTTTCTTTCCAAACAGGATCGATTGAAAAATCAAAGTTTCCAAATACTGTTTTAACGACTTGTTTTTCTAAATCCACTTCAATTTCTTTGTTCCCACTTAATGTAGATAATTGTGAGCGAATCTCATCATTTAAGACAATCGGGAGCATGCCATTTTTTATACAGTTATTATAGAAAATATCTGCGAAGCTACCAGCAATGATAATTGTAAATCCATAATCATTTAACGCCCAAGGTGCGTGTTCTCTAGATGAACCGCAACCAAAATTATTACCACTGATTAAGATTGAAGCATTTTTTCGATCCTCATTATTTAATGCAAAAGATTGATTAGGTGAGCGATCATCATGATATCGCCATTCATCGAATAAAAATTCTCCAAAGCCAGTTCGTTCTATTCGCTTTAAATATTGTTTTGGAATAATTTGGTCTGTGTCGATATTATCTAACATAATTGATACAGTTGTGCCATTATGCGTACGTAACGGTTTCATTTGCTTGCTCCTTTCGAATATCAATAAAATGACCATGTACTGCAGCAGCCGCTGCCATTACTGGACTTACTAAATGTGTTCTTGCTCCTTTACCTTGTCTTCCTTCAAAGTTTCGGTTTGAAGTAGATGCACAATGTTCTCCAGCTGGTACTTGGTCTGGATTCATTGCTAGACACATCGAGCAACCAGCTTCCCTCCATTCAAATCCTGCTTCGATAAAGACTTTATGGAGTCCTTTTGCCATCGCTGCATTTCGGACCTTTTTTGATCCTGGAACAACTAATGCACGCACGTCAGATTTTACTTTCTTTCCTTTTAGATAATTTGCCGCTTCCTCTAAATCTGACAATCTAGAATTTGTACATGAACCGATGAATACATGTTGAACTGGAATCTCATTAGGTGTGATTTCTGGCTTTAATCCCATATATTCATAAGCTCGTTCGTAGTTCTCATCCTTAGCTTTTGGAAGGGCTTCATCAATTCTTACGCCCATTCCAGGATTTGTTCCCCACGTTACGTAAGGGGCAAGTGTTGCTACATCCACTTCGATTGTTTTATCAAATGTCGCTCCCTCTTCTGTATATAATTTCTTCCATTCTACTAATTTTTCATCATATGAATTTACTGTATATTTTCGACCTTTTAGATAATCGAAAGTTTTTTGATCAGGAGCAACTAATCCTGCTTTTGCTCCTCCCTCAATCGCCATATTACATATAGTCATACGCTCTTCCATTGACATATTTGTAATTGCTTCACCATAAAACTCAATGACATATCCAGTTCCCATTGATACACCATAAGTTGCTAGTAAATGAAGAATGATATCTTTCGCATATACACCTTTTGAAAGCTTACCATCAAGTTTCACACCCATTGATTTCGGCTTAACTTGCCATAAAGTTTGTGTTGCTAAAACATGTTCAACTTCACTTGTACCAATTCCAAAAGCTAAAGCACCAAATGCACCGTGGGTAGATGTATGACTATCTCCACAGACAATTGTTTTTCCTGGCTGAGTTAACCCAAGTTCTGGCCCAATTACGTGGACAATGCCTTGGTCCTCATCCGTAATATCTGCTAAAGGAATATTGAACTCCTGACAATTATTTCTTAACGTATCCATTTGTTGTTTCGCAATTAAGTCAGTGATGACTAATTGATTTTCTGTTGGTACATTATGATCCATCGTCGCAAAGGTTAATTCTGGTCTTCTTACTTTTCGATTGGATAATCTCAATCCTTCGAAAGCTTGCGGAGAGGTTACCTCATGGACTAAGTGTAAATCGATATACAAAAGCTGGGGTTTACCTACTTCACCAGATACAACATGATTTTGCCAAAGTTTATCAAACAATGTTTGTTTCATCGAATTGTTCCTCCAACTGTTTGAAATTGTAATTCCTTTACTACTTGTTCTGTAAATTCAATCGTTGAACTTTCACCACCTAGATCACCAGTTAAATAGCCATTATTTATTGAATTAACAATCGCATTTTCAATCGAGTTTGCTTCATCAACTAAGTTAAAATCGCGAAGCATCATTGCAACAGACCTTAATATTGCAATAGGGTTTGCCTTATTTTTTCCAGCGATATCTGGTGCTGAACCGTGAATTGGCTCATATAAGGAAGGTCCCTTACCAGATCTACTTGCAGAAGGTAGCATGCCTAATGAACCAGTAATCATGGAAGCTTCATCGCTTAAAATATCCCCAAATAAATTTTCAGTAACGATTACATCAAACCTTCTTGGGTTTCGAATTAACTCCATCGCAGCTGCATCAACAAGAATATGTTCAACTTCTACTTCTGGATAGTTTGAACTTAATTCATTTACAATTTTCCGCCAAAGTTTACTAGATTCTAATACATTTGCTTTATCAACTGATGTAAGTTTTCCTTTTCTAGTTTTTGCTAGCTCAAATCCATACTTTACAATTCGTTCAATTTCTTCTCTAGTATAGGAAAGTGTATCGGTTGCTTCATTTTCATTATGGAAACGAGGTTCAGAAAAATAAATTCCACCTGTTAATTCTCGAACGACAACAAAGCTTACATTTTTTACTTGTTCAGATTTTAAAGGTGAATGATTTACAAGTTCATCATAAACATCGACTGGTCGAATGTTTGCGTATAAATTAAGTGATTTTCTTAACCTTAATAAGCCACTTTCTGGTCGTTCGACACCTTGATCCCATTTTGGTCCACCTACTGCCGCCAGTAATACGGCATCCGAATTTAAACAATTATCTAATGTTTCTTTCGGTAATGAAGTCCCTGTTTCATCGATCGCGTGACCACCGAATAAATTTGTGGAAAAAGTAAAGTCATGTTGATAAGATTGTGCAATCTGTTCTAAAACCTTTACTGCTGAACTCATAATTTCTGGTCCGATTCCGTCTCCTGGAAGACATGCGATGTTTAATTTCATTTTAGAACCTCCTTTTTGCTCCATTTACTAATAATGTTTAATAAATCTGCATCTGTAATTTCTTTTTTCGAATCTGTCAAGGCTTTAAATTGAATAAACGCTTCGTTTATAATTTCTGTTGAAAAGTTGAATCCAAGTTCTTTTAATCGATCAGTAAAAGCATGACGCCCTGAATGTTTCCCTAATACTAATGAATTTGTAGAAAGCCCAATTAATGATGGGGGTATAATTTCATATGTTGTTGGCTCTTTTAAGACGCCATCTTGGTGAATACCTGATTCATGAGCAAATGCATTTGTACCAACAATTGCTTTATTCTTCTGGACAACCATACCTGTAAGACGACTAACAAGTTCACTTGTCTTCGTAATTTCTTGTAATCGTAAATTACTATTTTTCCGGTAAATATCTTCTCTAATATGTAATGCAACGGCTATTTCTTCTAGTGCTGCATTTCCTGCTCTTTCCCCAATTCCATTTACGGTGCATTCAACTTGGGTTGCGCCAGCCTGTATAGCAGCTAAAGAATTCGCTACTGCCATTCCTAGGTCATCATGACAGTGACACGAAAAAATAGCTTTATGATAGGACGGTACATTTTCTTGTAAATATTTAAATAGATCGTAATATTCTGAAGGACTCGTGTAACCGACAGTATCTGGAATATTAATCACATCTGCCCCTGCTTTTATGGCAGTCTCTGCGAATTCGGCAAGAAATGCTCGATCAGTACGACAGGCATCTTCAGCTGAAATTTGGACTTTTGGAAAAAAGGATTTTGCAAGCTGCACACAATGTTTAGCAGTTTCCAAAACTTCTAATCTCGTCATGTTTAATTTATATTTCATATGGATGTCACTTGTTGCTAGAAATATATGAAGTCTCGGTTCAGCAGCATGTTTTAACGCATCCCATGCTGTTTTAATATCTGAATCTTTTGCTCGAGAAAGGCTTGAGACGGAGACAGAACGAATCTGTCTCGCAATCTCTTGAACTCCTAAAAAATCACCTTCTGAGGAAGCGGCAAAACCAGCCTCAATGATATCAACACCTAAAGCTTCTAGTTGTCTTGCAATTTCGAGCTTTTCAAATCGATTTAAATTAACCCCAGGAGATTGTTCGCCATCACGTAATGTTGTATCAAGAAACTGAATTTTACTCATTTTTTATTTCACCTCGACCTTTTCTTTTCTTTGGATAAATGGCATCATTGCACGAAGTTTTTCTCCAACCTCTTCTAACTGATGTTGTTTTTCACTTTCATTAATTTCATTGAATACTGGACGACCATTTTTATTTTCGTTAATCCAGCCTTTAGCAAACGTACCATCTTGAATTTCTGCTAAAATATCTTTCATCGCTAATTTTGACTCATTCGCTACTACTCTAGGACCAGATACGAAATCCCCCCATTGTGCAGTATCTGAGATTGAGTATCTCATATAGCTCATTCCGCCTTCGTACATTAAATCAACGATTAGCTTCAACTCATGTAAACACTCAAAGTATGCTACTTCCGGCTGATAACCAGCTTCTACTAATGTTTCAAATCCCGATTTTACTAAAGAAGTTACTCCACCACAAAGTACCGCTTGTTCTCCGAATAGATCTGTTTCAGTTTCCTCTTTAAATGTAGTTTCAAGAACACCTGCTCTAGTAGAACCAATTCCTTCGGCGTATGAAAGTGCTACATTTTTTGCTTCACCTGTTACATCTTGGTAAACTGCGAATAATGCTGGTACCGCTGCTCCATCGACAAAAGTACGTCGAACTAGATGTCCTGGACCTTTTGGAGCTACTAAAAATACATCAACATTTGCAGGAGGAACAATTTGATCAAAGTGAACATTAAATCCGTGTGCAAACGCAAGCGCATTTCCATTTTCAAGATACGGTTCAATTTCATTTTTATAAACAGTTGGTTGATGCTCATCCGGTAATAGAATCATTACTACGTCTGCTGCCTTTGAAGCTTCTGCAACTGTAGTTACATGTAATCCGTCATTTGCTGCAGCGTCCCATGATTTACCAGGGCGACAACCAACAACTACTTTATGACCATTATCATGTAAATTTAAAGCATGCGCGTGACCTTGTGATCCATAACCAATTACTGCAATCGTTTTCCCTACTAATACATTTTCCTTCACGTCTGTACCATAATATACTTTAGCCATTTTCAAATTCCTCCAATTTTTTTATGTTTTATATTTTTATTTAATAAGAGAGTAGCTTTTGAGCATGCTCCTTATGTTTAGCAGATCTAGTAAATGCGGTTACACCTGTTCGAGCTATTTCTTTTAGTTCGAAAGGTCTTAATAATTCAATCAAAGCCTCTACCTTATCAGAAGTACCAGTTACTTGAACGACAATCTGATCACGGCTTACATCAATAACCGAGGCTCTAAATGGTTCAATTAGACTATAAATTTCATTTCTTGTAGCTGCATTTGTACTAACCTTTATTAAGGCTAGTTCTCTAGCAATAACTGATTCTTCTGTTATATCTGCTACTTTTATCACATCAATTTGCTTGTGAAGCTGTTTAATCAATTGTTCGACCTGTTGTAAATCCTCTACATGTACGACAAACGTAATTCTTGAAATATGATCTAGTTCAGTGTGTCCTACAGAAATACTTTCGATATTAAAACGTCTTCTGGAGATCACTCCTGTAATTCGGTTAAGTACGCCACTGTTATTTAACACAGTTGATGTAATGACCCGTTTCATTATTTCACCCCTTCCATTTCATGAATTCCTTTACCAGGTGGAACCATTGGTGTAACGATTTCAGCTTGATGAACTCGACAATCAATTAAAACTGGTCCATCAAATTCAATTGCTTCTCTTAACTGACTTTCAACTAAATTTGGATCTGAAATTGTCATCCCTTTTATACCGTAAGCTTCAGCAAGTTTTGTGAAACTAGGTTGGCAGTCTAATAGAGAACTAGAGAAGCGGTCATTATAAAAAGCTGATTGCCACTGTCTTACCATTCCTAAAGCTGCATTATTTAAAATTAAAATTTTAACTTGTAAATTATGTTCCTTGATCATGCTCAATTCTTGCAATGTCATTTGGAATCCGGCATCACCTACAATCGCTACAACTAATTCATCAGGCTTTGCAAATTGTGCTCCGATTGCAGCTGGTAAACCAAATCCCATTGTTCCGAGTCCACCTGAAGTGATCCATTTATGTGGTTCGTCAAAAGGATAATACTGAGCTGCCCACATTTGATGTTGACCTACATCCGTGGAAATCGTTGCTTTCCCATTTGTAATCGAATGAAGTAAAGTTAAAACAGTTTGTGGTTTAATGACTTCCCTACTCGGTTCATACTGTAAAGGAAAGGCCTCTTTACGACTTTTAAGTAGCTCTAACCATTCACCATGATTTTGTTCATCTACTTTTTGTTTTAATAGAACTTTCAGAACTTCCTTAGCACATCCAACGATTGGAATATTTGTTGGAATAACTTTATTTATTTCGGCAGGATCTATATCGATATGTGCTACAATCGCATTTTTAGCAAAATGTGCTAAATTACCCGTTAACCTATCATCAAATCTTGCTCCGATGTTAATTAGCAAATCACTTTCATACATTGCCATATTTGCTGTATAGGTTCCGTGCATACCCCCCATTCCTAGGAATAATTCCTCATTTGCTGGAAATCCACCTAGACCTAAAAGCGTATTTACAACTGGGATGTTGAACTTTTTTATAAATTCAGTAAACTCATCAGCTGCTTTTGCATGTAATATTCCTGCTCCAGCTAATACGACTGGTTTTTTAGCTTTTTCAATTGCTCCTATTAACTTTGTAATTTGAAGATAATTTGGTTCATAAGTCGGTTGATAACCGGGTAAATGAATTTCTACTTCGTCCTTTTTCAATCCTTTTTCAACCATCATATTTTTTGGTAGATCGATGACAACTGGACCTGGACGGCCTGTTGAAGCAATATGGAATGCTTCTTTAACGATTTGTGGGACATCTTCTACATTACGCACTTGGTAGTTATGTTTTGTAACTGGCATTGTAATTCCGATCACATCTGCTTCTTGGAAGGCATCTGTTCCGATTACATTTGTTGCAACCTGACCAGTAAAAACAACTAATGGTAATGAATCCATCATCGCATCTGCTAAACCAGTTACTACATTTGTTGCCCCTGGTCCACTTGTTGCGATTACAACCCCTGGTCGACCAGTCACTCGTGCATATCCTTCTGCAGCGTGGATGGCCCCTTGTTCATGTCTTGCTAGAATGTGAGGAATATCAGCATCATAAAGTGCATCATATAATGGTAATACTGCCCCTCCAGGATAACCAAAAATCATTTCAACATTTTCATTTTTCAAAGCATCAATTAGTAAATTTGCACCTGACAATTCTTTTGACAGAGTTCTTATCGAATGATGACTCATTTCTACATTTCCCTCCATTTTTGGATAGAATTTACCCATTTATTCGCAATAAAAAAAGCCATAACTCCACACTTCAGCAGATGCTGAAGGGGCGAAAGACTTTTCGCGGTACCACCCTTCTTCTTAGGTTAATAACCTAACTTTGGGATTTTGGCTAACCAAAATCTAGCGATAACGTGGCCAACGTTCAAGCTTACCTTACAAATGAATTCAGCTTGACACTCAAGAGTGAGTTTCATTAATCAAGGTCATCGGTTCACACCACCCACCGACTCTCTGAAGAACCTTTTCATAACTACTTTTCTCTTTCATTGCTTTTTCATATTTTTAATATTCCGCCTGTATTAGCAGAAGTCACTAACTTTGCATATCTTGCTAAATAACCCGTTTTAACTTTTGGTTCATGTAATTTATATGATGATTTACGAGATTCTAATGTTTCGTTTGAAATTGATAATGTAATACTTCTTGATAAAAGATCGATTATGATTTCATCGCCATCTTCAATATATGCTATTGGTCCACCTTCAGCCGCTTCTGGAGAAATATGTCCAATTGCAATTCCTCTAGTAGCTCCTGAAAAACGACCATCTGTAATTAACGCAACTTTTGTTCCTAAGCCTCTTCCAACAATTGATGAAGTTGGTGCAAGCATTTCAGGCATTCCAGGTCCACCCTTTGGACCCTCATATCGAATGACAACGACATGACCCTCTTTAACGAGACCTTTGTCAATCGCGTCAACAGCTTCATCGTGTGAGTCAAAACAAATTGCTTCACCAATAAATGTTTGGATTGAAGGGTCAACACCACCTACTTTAATAACTGATCCGTCTGGGGCTAGATTCCCATGTAAGATCGATAATCCGCCTGTTTGTGAATAAGGATTTTCTTTTTTACGAATCACTTCACTATTGGTGATTGTAGCTTCTTGCACATTCTCGAATAAAGTTTTTCCAGTAATTGTAATGCGGTCACTATTGATTGCTCCAGGAATGGTAGTAAGCTCTTTAATAATTGCTGGAACGCCACCTGCTAAATGAACATCATGCATTGAATAGTGCGAAGCGGGACTAATTTTAGATAAATAAGGTACTCTTCTAGCTACTTCATTTATATCCTTTAAGTCGTATTCAACTCCTGCTTCATTTGCGATGGCCATTAAGTGTAAAACAGTATTTGTCGATCCACCCATTGCCATATCTAGTGCAAATGCATCATCAATTGCCTCTTTTGTAATAATATCTCTTGGTTTTATATCATTTTCAATGCAATCCATTAGATGATAAGCTGCATCACGGATCAATTGATGTCTGTCTTTGCTAGTTGCAAGTATTGTTCCGTTATATGGTAGTGCTACACCAAGCATCTCCATAATGCAATTCATTGAATTTGCTGTGAACATTCCTGAACATGATCCACATGTAGGACATGCTGACTTTTCAATATCGAGTAATTCTTCTACACTCATTTTTCCTGATTTAAAAGCACCTACACCTTCAAATACTGAAGCAAGAGATAGAGCCTTTCCATCTTTAGATAGCCCACCTGCCATTGGTCCACCTGATACAAATACTGCTGGTACATTTGTACGAACAGCTGCCATTAGCATTCCAGGTGTGATTTTATCGCAGTTTGGCATATAAAATACTCCATCAAACCAATGTGCATTAATGACTGTTTCGGCTGCATCGGCAATGATTTCCCTACTTGGTAAAGAATACCTCATTCCGATATGTCCCATTGCGATACCATCATCGACACCGATCGTATTAAACTCAAATGGAACTCCACCAGCATCTCGAATCGCTTGTTTTACAACATCAGCCATTTCCCTTAAATGAATATGACCTGGAACAATATCAATATATGAATTACAAATCGCTATAAATGGTTTATTAAAATCTTCCTCTTTTACACCTGCCGCTAATAATAAGCTACGATGCGGCGCACGGTCGATTCCTTTTTTGATCATGTCACTTCGCACAATTTATCACCCTTGTTTTACGTAAATTTTTTCTCCATCTTCAACTACTAATTGACGAAATGCGTTTAATAATCTTTGTGTATTTGGTCCTGGTTTTCCATCACCAATCACTCGTCCATCTACCTTAGATACGCCAATTACTTCAGCTGCTGTCCCTGTTAAGAAAACCTCATCGGCAATATAAACATCATGTCTAGTGAACAATTTTTCCTCAACTTCATAACCTAATGTGTCACCTAATTCCATAATTGCATTTCGAGTAATTCCTTCTAATGCACCAGCTGAACTTGGTGGAGTAATTAACTTATTCCCTTTTACTAAAAAGACATTATCTCCTGAACCTTCAGCTACAAAGCCTTGATCGTTTAGCATTAGTGCTTCTTGAACACCAGCTAGTTTTGCTTCAATTTTTACTAATATGTTATTTAAGTAATTTAAAGATTTAATTTGTGGATTTAATACATCACTTCGATTTCTTCTCGTTGCTACTGTTACAATTTCCATACCATTTTCGTATAGTTCTTGTGGAAACAGAGCTAGTTGTTCAGCTATGACAACTACATTTGCTCTTGGACAAGATGTTGGATCTAATCCAAGATTCCCTTCACCTCTTGAAACGACGAGTCGAATATAACCACTATGTAAATTATTTCGATTTACTGTATCAACTACAATTTGTGTTAACTCTTCTAAAGAATAAGGAATTGTTAATAAAATTGATTTTGCTGATTCATATAATCGAATGAGATGTTCTTTTAAGCGAAATACATTGCCATCATATACGCGAATCCCTTCGAATACTCCATCTCCATATAGATATCCATGATCATATACAGAAACTTTAGCATCTTGTTTTTGAACGAATTCACCATTTAAAAAAATCTGTTGCTCTGTCACGGTTAATCCTCCTCAAGAGTTAAAATATTTGTACTTACTTTATTCCAATCTAGAAAATAAATCAACAAGTTTTTAGAAAATTTAAAATTCACAATTTATTCAAATATCGTACAAATATTGGTAAATCAACAATGAAAACCTTTACATTTTTTTAAAATATTTTTTCGACAAAATTCTACCCTTGAAAAATGTTTTTAAAAGGATTATCATATGATTACTTTATACAGAATTTTCTGTAAATTAAAATCGGAGGCGAGTAAAAATGGCTACTTTACAAATTAATGGGACTGTTAACGAAATCAATGAAGTGTTGAAAGTAATGAGTAATCATTTTGACATTCAGATTAAAGACGAAAAATCCGATCAGGAGTATTCAGTAGATTTCTCTTATGAAGAATGGGAAAATGATTCTTTTGTAAGTGAGATGTTAACTGGAGCCTATAATGATTAAACATTGAAATTCTTATCGTATGATAACTAAAAGAGGGTAGCCGATTATTTAGGCAACCCTCTTTTTTTTTTGATTGTTCTTAGGTGGTGTAAATAAGTCTTAGGGTTGTGCAAGTAAGGATTGGCCAGTGCAAATAAAGAATGAATAGCTGCAAATAAACAGCGGAAAGCTGCAATAAACGGCCGACTGCAAATAAAATTAGCAAATCTGCAATTAAATTTAGCAGAAGTGCAATTAAGATACAAAATTCCACCTACCAGTTCAGGTATTTCACCCCAAAAACCGTTCATCAATTCATACTCTTTAAAGAAAACCAGCAATTTCCCACTTATTTTTATCTATCTCGAATAAAAAATCGCTACTAATCTTCTAAAAAATTGAATTGTGATAGAACAGCGCTATACATTCAAGTGTGATACAACAAAAAAGGACCGCTTTGATCAGTTCCCCTGACCAATAAGACAGTCCATTTCGATTATTTTAGTAAACCCTCTTCTTTCAAAAACTCTTTAGCAACACTTTTGGCAGATTTTCCACCAACATTTACTTTATAATTCATTTCTCGCATTTCATCATCCGTAATTTTATTTTTTAATTTATTTAATATAATTTCGACTTCTGGATATTTTTTAAGTGTTTCTTTTCTCAGAAGTGGTGCGCATTGATATGGTGGGAATAAATTTTTATCATCGACTAGCACTTTCATGTTATAGCTTTGGAGCTCACTATCAGTTGAATACGCATCGATTATTGAGAGATCGCCCGATTGAATTGCGTCATATCGCAATTTTGGCTCCATTGTTTTTAGGTTTGGGAATTTTAATCCATATAGTTTTTGTAATCCTAAATATCCGTCTTCACGATCCGTAAATTCTAAAGTGAAACCTGCTTTTAACTGATTTTCTACTTTGGTTGCATCTGAAATTGTTTCGATTCCAAATTGTTTCGAAATGTGATCCGGAACAGCTAATGCATACGTGTCATTAAATTTCATAGGTTCCAAATAGCTCAAATTATACTTTTTTGCTAAACCTTCAGCAGCTTGTTCATATACTGCTTTTGCATCATTACTAACAGCCTTTTCTTTCAAAAAAGTAGAAATGACCGTCCCTGTATATTCTGGATAAATATCAATATCACCTTTTTTTAATGCATTAAACACAAATGTAGTTTTACCAAAATTGGGCTTAACTTCAACGTTTAGATGCGTTTCATCCTCAATCAATAATTTATACATATTCATTATTATTTCTGGTTCAGCACCTAGTTTCCCAGCGATTACTAAGTCCGTTTTATTCCAAGATTTAATTGTTAATGGAGAAAATAATAATGCTAATAAAATAAAACTAGCAGTTATTATTCTTAATGAAAAACTCTTAAAACTCCTCTTCTCTATTAATCTTAAAATAAAATCAAATATAATTGCTAAAAGTGCTGAAGGTATTGCCCCTATAATGATTAAATTCATATCGTTTCGGTCGATTCCTAATAATATTAAACTACCTAAACCTCCAGCTCCTATTAATGCAGCGATTGTTGCCGTTCCAACAATTATGACCATCGCAGTTCGGATTCCCGCCATTATAACTGGTAGTGCTAATGGTAATTCAACCTTAAAAAGTCTTTGTCTACCGTTCATCCCTAACCCAGTTGCTGCTTCTAATATGATTGGATCAATCTCCTTAATTCCGGTATATGTATTTCGCAAGATCGGTAATAATGCATAAACACTTAATGCAATTACCGCTGGAATCTTTCCTATTCCTACTAATGGTATTAAAATCCCTAACAGTGCCAAAGAGGGAATAGTTTGAATAATTGCTGTAGTTCCAATTACAAATTCAGAGAGAACTTTCTTCCTCGTTAAGTAAATTCCAACCGGGACAGCTATTATTATTGCAATAATTAGTGCAAATACTGAAATTTGAATATGCTCTAACAATGCTGTTAATAATTGCTCTTTTCTATTTGCAAGGGTCGTTGTAAATGAAGTGAGAATCATCTTATATTCCCTCCTTTACAACAGCTTTACCTCGATAATTGTCTATAAATTGTTCAACAAAAGGATTGACTGGATTATTTAAAATTTCATCCTTCGAACCAACTTGAACTAGTTCACCATCGTGCATGATCCCGATTCGGTCTCCTAAATAAAATGCCTCGTCTAAATCATGAGTAACGAAAAGGATCGTTTTATTAATCTTAGTTTTTAATTGCTTCAGGTCCTTTTGTAATTGTAATCTTGTAATCGGATCTAATGCACTAAACGGTTCGTCCATTAATAATAAATTTGGATCCCCTGCTAATGCCCTCGCTACACCTACCCGCTGTTGTTGACCCCCAGATAATTCTGAGACTGATCTTTTACTAAATTCCAAAGGATTTAATTTTACTAATTCTAATAATTCTCGAGTGCGCTCTTTTATTTGTACTTTGTTCCATTTTTTTAATTCTGGTACAATCGAAATATTTTCTTCAACATTCAAATGGGGAAATAGTGCAATCTGTTGTAGTACATATCCAAACTCTCTCCTCAGCTTATGTTCGTCATAATCTTTAATGTTTTTATCATTATAAAAAATTTCACCGTCAGTTGGTTTTATTAATCTATTTATTAATTTAATTGTTGTTGTTTTTCCACAGCCACTTGGGCCAATTAAAACAAAGCATTCTCCTGAATGAATTGAAAAAGATAAATCCTGAACTGCACTTTTTCCATTTGAAAACTTAAAAGATATATCTTGAAATTGGATCATTCTAATCCTCCCTTAAAAAAGCCTATAAATATATATAGTTAGAGGACAAGTTTTCTTATGCTATAGGTAAAAAAAATTAGGACAAAAGAAAATTTTTTTCATTCTATATGAAAATTGTAAGAATTTTAGAAGATTTTGTAGTAAATAGGATTGTTTTTTGATAGAATGAGAAAATCATTTTTAAAAAACAACTATGTTTGAGGTGAATTATTTGAATACTTTAACAAAAAAAGAAATACTGTTTATTGGATTTATGTTATTTTCTATGTTATTTGGTGCTGGTAATTTAATTTTCCCAGCATACATCGGACAAGCAGCCGGAGAGAATGTATGGCAAGCAATTATTGGATTTATTATTTCGGATGCAGGTATTGCGATTTTAGCATTTATAGCAATAGCAAAATCCGGTGATTTTGATACGCTTGTAAGAAGAGTACATCCTATTTTTGCACTTCTCTTCCCGATGGCAATCTACTTGTCGATCGGACCTGGACTTGCAATTCCACGAGCTAGTAGTCTCGCATATGAAATGGGTGTTAAACCATTTTTATCAGAAGGTTTGGCTGTCTCACCAATAGGGCTATTAGTTTATACGATTGTGTTTTTTAGTATCGTTTATTGGTTTGCTAAATCACCTTCAAAATTAGTTGACAGATTCGGTAAAATTTTAACTCCAGCTTTACTAATCTTAATTTTAATTGTTTTTATTAAAGCCATGTTTACAGACTTATCGAGTTTTAAGGATGCATCCTTAACATACAAATCTAATCCTATTTCACAAGGAATTTTAGATGGCTATCAAACAATGGATGGGATTTGCGCATTAATCTACGGGATTGTTTTTATCAATATTTTTCAAAGATTAAATGTGACAAATCAAAAATTACAAATTAAGTATTTAATAATTTTCGGTTTAATTTGTGCATTATTATTATCGATGACTTATTTTATAATTGGCTATTTAGGTGCTTCAGCGACGATTACCGAACAAATTGACAATGGAGCAGTCGTCTTAACAACAGTTATGAATCAATTATTTGGAAATGGTGGAACGATTGTTTTAGGGCTTATTTTTACACTTGCATGTTTAAGTGTTTGTATTGGTTTAATTACATCATGTTCTCAGTATTTTAATAGTATTTTCCCTAAATTATCTTATAAAAAATGGGCAATCGTATTATGTTTTGTAAGTGGATTCGTAGCAAATTTAGGACTTACACAAATATTAAAAGTATCCGTTCCAATATTGGGCCTTTTATATCCAATGGCAATTGCTCTGATTGTACTAGCACTTTTACACGATCAATTACCATTTAAAGGTAGACCCGTTTATTTATTAACAATTTTGTTTGTTGGAATTTATAGCTTAATCGAGATTATCAATTCATCATTTTTAAATAACGGACTAAATGAATTATTATCGATTGTTCCAATGCAAAGTAAAGGATTCGGTTGGGTAATACCTGGCTTAATCGGTTTTGTAATTGGGTGTATGATGGAGAAGTTTTTCTTTAAAGAATATACCGAAGTAAAGAATGCAGCTTAATTAAATTTTCAAAAATAAAGAGCGACTCATTAGTCTAAGCACTCACTGAGATCGCTCTTTTTAATTTTTAAAAATGTTTACTAAGGTTTTCTTTCACTAACAAAGATGGCTTTAATTCACTGATACTTTTTTGTCCTGATAAAGCCATCGTTAAATCGAAATCAGCTAAAATATTTTTCATTACTTGGACAACCCCGTTTTTACCAGCAAGAGCTAGGCCATACATATACGATCGACCAATTAATACTGCATCAGCACCGATTGCTAATGCTTTATATACATCTGATCCCCTTCTAATACCGCTATCCATTAAGATTGGTAATCTACCTTTTAATTCACTACAAATACTCTCTAATGCATCTAAAGAACTAATTGTTCCATCAACTTGTCTTCCACCATGATTCGAAACGATAATGCCATCCATGCCATATTCAAGAGCAAGCATCGCATCGTCCTTATGTAAAATTCCCTTTAATAAAATTGGTAATTTAGTTTGTTTTCGTAAAAATGCTAAATCTTCCCATGTTAATGCAGGATTACCAAAGAGTCTTGTCCACAATAGAATTGCTGACTGTGGATCTTCTTCAGGTGATTTATTTAATCGTGAGCAAAATACAGGATCCTCTAAATAGTTACCAATACCTTGCCCTTGTAAAAATGGTAAATATGCATTTTCAATATCTTTTTCTCTCCAACCCATAATCGAGGTATCAAGCGTAATAACAATTGCTTCGTAACCATTGTCTTCTGCACGTTTAATCATACTTGCTGCTATTTCCATATCACTACTACAATATAATTGATACCATTTAGGAGAATTACCTAGAACAGTTGAAACCCTTTCTAATGAGTAAGTAGATGCAGTACTAGTAATGTATGGAATATTCAATTCCGCAGCTGCTCGAGCAGCTTCAAGTTCCCCTTCTGGATGCGCAATCGACTGGACACCGATTGGAGCAAATAAAATTGGTGAATTATATGTTTTGCCAAATAAATTTATACTAATATCACGCTCAGCCACATTACGTAACATTCGCGGTACAATTTTCCACTTATCAAATGCTAATCGATTTTCGTTCATTGAGCGCTCACTACCAGCGCCCCCAGCTATATAATAATAAGGGCCTTCCTCTAATTGATCTTGAGCTAACTTTTCTAAATCCTCAAATCTAACAGGAATCTCACTTTTTTTCCCACCACTATACACTTGCAATTGAATATTATTTCCGAAATTCTTCATTCGAAACACATCCTTCAAAAAGTTGTAACCGTTTACATATTCTAATTTGATTTAACTAACTCCTTTAATTTTCTTAATAAATCATTCGACATTTTGAATATTTATTAGAATTCTTATCACGATTAGTACTTTAAAAATTTTTGTTTGAATTATATTACTCTATTATTATTGTTCTTATAAAAAATGAATTTTCTTACTTTAGATTGATTAAATAGGTTCTTAAATACTCTATTAGAGTGTACAAATAAGTAAGATACCCTTTTTAATATTTATTGTTAATTTAAAGAATTATAAATCGTTTAACCAATTTGATTGACTAGTTATTTATATTAATTAAAGAGATTAGATAAATGTATATACCTTTCGCCCTTATTACTATAGAGGTGGTGTTAGTTTGAATCACTCTGATTGGATTAAATTAAGTGTAAGACTTGCTTACGAAAACTTATTAAATAAGAATGGTGGGCCATTTGGAGCTGTTATTGTCCAAGATGGAAAAGTAATTGGTGCCGGCGTAAATGGAGTCACAACTTTAAATGATCCAACTGCACATGCAGAGGTCCAAGCAATTCGAAACGCATGTCAAAATTTAGGTACCTATTTATTAAAGGATGCTGTCTTATATACTAGCTGTGAACCATGCCCGATGTGTCTAAGTGCCGCCTATTGGTCTAGAATTTCAAAAATATATTATTATTTCACAAAAGATGATGCTGCAAAAATTGGATTTGATGATGCACATATTTATGATGAACTTTCAATGCCATATGAAGATCGAACGATCCCTAGTGAACAAATTATGATTAAGGTCAAAGATATTGAAAACCCTTTCATTGTTTGGTCAAAAGATGAAAGTCATGTACATTATTAAACGGTATAAGAAAAGGTTGCTCATTAATAATAATGGGCAACCTTTTCTTAATTTTGATTTATAAATTTTAATCTTTCAGCTCATGATCTTGCTCAGACTCTTCAATTACCACTAAATTTGTTGCATCATCTTTTTCGTTATTATTTTCTTTCCAAATTTTATACTTTTCAATATCTTTGTTAATTTGTTTAAATGTATACGCTAAAATCGTTGCATCATCTAAAAAACCTAAACCGACGATAAAATCTGGTATTGCGTCAATTGGACTGACAAAATAAATTAATGCTCCGATTACTGTCAAAATTGATTTTGTGGAAATATCTCTATAACTGCCATTAATATATGATTTAAATAAATCGATAAATAAATTTACTTTTTCCCAAGCTTCACCTAGCGCACCTTTTTTATCCGGAGCCAGCTTAGCTGCTTTTTTCAATAAATTCGTTGATTTTTCTTTATTTCCTAAATAGGAAGAAGCTTTCTTTAAATACTTTTTAAAAAACTTATTTTCATTTAACTCAGACATTTTTTCTCCTCCCTTTTTTATAGTTTAACAAATATAAAAACAAGATGAAAGTATGAAAAACCACTAATCAATTGATTAGTGGTTTCACGCCTTTCACTGTGAAAGGTCTTAGTATGTGGAATTACTTTTTATATAACTCTTCTACTTGCTTTTGTAAATCCTTGTTCTCTAAGAACTCATCATAAGTACATTCTTTATCAACTAAACCGTTTGGTGTTACTTCAATGATACGGTTTGCAATTGTTTGAATAAACTGATGGTCATGAGATGTAAATAATGCAGTACCTTTGAATGCAATTAAACCATTATTTAATGCCGTAATTGACTCTAAGTCTAAGTGGTTAGTAGGATCATCTAATACTAATACGTTTGCTCCACTTAACATCATTTTTGAAAGCATACAACGAACTTTTTCTCCCCCAGATAAAACAGAAGCTTTTTTCATTACTTCCTCTCCTGAGAATAGCATACGTCCTAAGAAACCACGAAGGAAGCTTTCAGACTCATCTTGTGGAGAGAACTGACGTAACCATTCGATCAAGTTCATATCACTTTTTTCGAAGAACTCAGAGTTATCTTTAGGGAAAAATGCTTGAGAAGTTGTTACACCCCATTTAAATGAACCAGTATCTGGCTCCATTTCACCCATTAAGATTTTAAATAAAGTTGAAATTGCAACGTCATTTTTACCAACAAACGCAATTTTATCTCCTTTATTTACAGTAAAACGTACATTATCTAATACTTTTTCACCATCGATTGTTTTTGAAATTCCGTCAACAGTTAATAAATCATTCCCAACTTCTCTCTCTGGCGTAAATCCAACGAATGGATAACGACGAGAAGATGGTCTAATATCATCAAGCGTAATTTTATCTAATAGTTTTTTACGTGAAGTAGCTTGTTTTGCTTTTGATGCATTAGAGCTAAATCGAGCAATAAATCCTTGTAGTTCTTTAATTTTCTCTTCTTTTTTCTTATTAGCATCCGACATTAATCTTTGAGCTAATTGACTTGATTCATACCAGAAATCATAGTTACCAACATAAAGTTGAATTTTACCAAAATCTAAATCAGCCATATGCGTACAAACTTGATTTAAGAAGTGACGGTCATGTGATACAACGATAACTGTGTTTTCAAAGTTAATTAAGAAGTTTTCTAACCATTGAACAGCTTTAAGATCTAAGTTATTCGTTGGCTCATCTAGTAAAAGAATATCTGGTTGACCAAATAGTGCTTGAGCAAGTAAAACTTTTACTTTCTCGCCAGCTTGTAATTCAGCCATTTTTTTATCATGTAAGTCTTCAGTAATGCCAAGACCTTTTAATAAAATCGCAGCTTCTGATTCTGCTTCCCAACCATTTAACTCTGCAAACTCACCTTCAAGTTCTGCAGCTTTCATACCATCTTCTTCAGTGAAATCTTCTTTCATGTAGATTGCATCTTTTTCTTTCATTACTTCATAAAGACGTGTATGACCCATAATAACTGTTTGAAGAACTTCAAACTCTTCATATTCAAACTGGTTTTGTTTTAATACTGCAAGGCGCTCACCTGGTGTTACAATAACATCACCTGTAGAAGGCTCGATATCACCAGATAAAATTTTAATAAAAGTAGATTTACCCGCACCATTAGCACCAATTAAACCGTAACAGTTACCTGGTGTAAATTTTATATTAACATCATCAAATAATTTTCTGTCCGCAAAACGCAAACTAACATTGCTTACTGTAATCATATTAATTTTATTCCTCCAACTCTTTTGCTCTACTCTTTACAATACCATACTTTAAAGGGAAATTAAATTTTTTCTAAAATAAATTCATAAACATTCACCATATTTTGTAAAAAAACAGCGCTTTATTTAGTTTTTCATTTCCTTTTTAAAGGCAATATATGAGTATATAGTTGTGAACCCAACTAAAAAAATGATCAATGGAATGACAATTATCCCTTTATTACTAACTGGTATAAAATAAAGCAATATAAAACATAAACCAACGATCATAAATAATCTGCCGCTAACACGATGTGTTTTTTTCCAAACATTTTCATTACTTAATGTCCATGGTGTACGGACGCCAATAAAATAATTCGAACGAACATGTGGCATATAATTTCCAAGAAACATAAACAAAAGACCAATAAAGAGAAAGCTCATTGAACCAATATGAACGTTATAACCTAAACCATAAAATAAAACACTCATATTAATTAAAAAGAAAATAAATAAAATCCCTGTTGCCATAAAGTACAAGCTTCTTTGGAATAACTTATAATTCTCTTTTCTTGGATCAATCTTCGGCGTAACAATTGGCAATAAATAAACGAAAAGCATGATCGCATGGAGTTCGATAAATGTTTGCATTTTTGAATCGTAATTATTAACATTTCCTGAAAAATCCCAGTGAACTGGTAGTTGACTTGGTAAATCATGAAAGTTAATAATCCATAATACGAGTGAACAAATAAATAGTAAAATTGCTATGATATGCTTCTTCAAAATATGTCACCTCTCTATTATTTTTCTTTAAAACTATATGCCCAACTTATAATTTCTTGGAAAACCGTCATATTTAGAGAATAAATAATAAATTGCCCCTTCTTTTCATCTTGAATTAACTGGGCTGATTTTAATATTTTAAGATGCTGCGAAATACTAGGTTTTGACATATCGAATTGTTCTGAAATTTCTCCAGCAGTTAAATCCTTCTCTTTTAATAAATCTAAAATTTTCCTTCGAGTTGGATCCGATAATGCTTTAAATAATTCGTTCACATTTCACACCTCTAAGATTTAGTATTTAGTTAATTAACTAAATACTAAAATTTATTTGTCTAATTGTCAATTATGCTAAAATTAGAAACAGAATATTTTAAGTTTATATTCCGTTTCTATATAATTTAAATTAAACAACAAATTGTGGAAATAAAAAGATTAGAGGTATGATCATGGCAAACAAACTATATTTTGAACACCCCTCATTAAAAAAATGGTTTACTAAAATTACTGAAATTAAAGAAGTTGACTCTTTATTTCATATCAAACTTGAGGATTCATCATTTTATCCTGAGGGTGGCGGGCAACCATCTGACTTCGGTACAATTAATGGAATCGAAATTGTTGATTTAATAGAAGATGATGAAGAAGTGATCCATGTCTTAAATGCAAAACCTGATACAAATGAAGCAACATGTGAAATAAATTGGGATCGAAGAATTGATCATATGCAGCATCATAGTGGCCAACACTTACTTTCAGCAACAATTATTGAACTATTTGATATTCCTACTGTAAGTTTTCATTTAGGAAAAGAGACAGTTACGATTGACTTAGATACACCTACTCTTTCTGCTGAACAATTAAATCAAATTGAAAGAGCAGTTTATGAAAAGATTCTTGCTAATATCGAAATTAAAACTTACTTCGTAAATAAAGAAGAATTAAATGCACTTCACCTACGCAAATTACCAAAAGTTGAAGATAACATACGAATTGTTGAGATTTTACATACAGATTTATCTGCTTGTTGTGGTACTCATGTAAAACAAACAGGTGAAATTGGATTAATTAAATTAATTAAAACTGAAAAAGTAAGACAAACTACTCGACTTCATTTTAAATGTGGCTATAGAGCGCTAGAAGAAGTTCAAAAAACTAGTAAAACATTATCAAATATTAATCAATTATTTAATACACATACTGATCAAGTTAAGGATAAAGTCGAAACGACGATTAATGAATTCAAAGAAGCGCAAAAAGAAATCGAGAAAATGAAAGAAACAATCTTAAACTCAATCTCTAACGAGTTACTATTAAACGCAACGAATGATATCATTATTAAAACATTTGAAGAAGAATCAGTAAAAGACTTACAATTACTTGCAAAGACAATCCAATCGAAAAAACCTTCATTACTTGTTTTTTCAAGTGTAAAAGAGCAAAAATTATTGTTAATTAATCAACTTAGAAATGATGTACATTGCGGGGAACTAATTAAAAATTTACTAAAACAGGTTGAAGGAAAAGGTGGAGGCGGTGCTGGGCAAGCACAAGCGACATTCTCAACTTCAATCCAATTAAATGAAGCTGAAAATACTCTTAAACGTATTCTTCTTAGTCAGGTAAATGTGTAATTCAATAGAAAAAACAATTTTCTCATAAAAAAAGATTGTCAAGTTAGCCAATCATTCTAAAAAGAACAACGACGGACTGCTCAAGTCCAAAGTTGTTCTTTTCTTTTTATGTATTCATTTCAGTCAATTCAACCGAATACTTATAGAATTTTTTATCGACCTTCATTACTGGAAAATTCTCAGGTAACTCGGTAACTTCAACACTTGTAAAACCATTTTTCTCATAAAATCTATGAGCTGCTAAAAATTGAGGAGTTGTTCCAAGATAAATTGCTTTTATTGACATTTGTTTCGCCCATTTAATAGCATTATTTAATAAGAGACTAGCAGTTTTATATTTTGCACCTCTGTATTCTTTGTCAACAAACATCTTTCTTAACGCAACTTCTTCATTCCCTATATCTAAAAGACTGATTGTACCAACTACTTTATCGCCATCAAGAGCAACCCAAAAATTCCCGTTTCCATTCTGATAAAATTCTTCTATTGTAAACAAATCAGGCTGGTCATCCTTGGTAATCTTGATTTTGTATTCTTGTTGCTGAATATCAAGAATTAAATCTACTACTTGAGCTTGATAATCATTAGAGTATTCTTTCACAATAGGACTGCTGTTCATATATTTGCACCGCCTTTAAAATAATTTAACTACTTCTTGACTATCACTATTATCTCTTTATTCAATATAGAGATCGAGATGTCCTTTTTCATATTTTACTAGATTTTTAAATTGTACAATTTAAAAATGCTACAATTAAGCAACTTGTGATGTTTATCTAACAAAATGCGTTCGTTTAAGTAAGGAAGCACATAATATTACTAAAAATCTATAAAAAAACTTTTCTGATGCTTCCTCTATTTTTCTTAGAAATAGTTCTTTACATCGTTCATCATCTTCCAATAATGAGTCTACAAATGGTTGGATTTTAAGCATTCCTTGTACACGAATGTTTCTTGAAATTTAATCATTCGTAATTAGAGATATTAATCATCGGATTTGTGCTAATTTGTTTACACGTGTAAGTTCTTTCGTCAGACTTGATTTTTATAGATTGATTTTTTTTTTTTATATTTAATTTCTAGATTGTTAAATTTAGGACTATTGATTACATACAGTACATCAGTTTTTTTTACGTAGAAACCTTTGTCTAATTCTCGTGAAAACTTTCCTGATTCCGAAAGTATAAAATTATCAAAAATAAAAGCATAATCATTCTCTTTATCGAATACGAACGACCCAAAAGGAAGCTCTTCACATCGATAGGTTCCTTCTAGTGTTGGTTTAAATGAATTTTGTATTTTAGGAGCATTTAGGGCTAAAAAAATCAACAATAAAACTAAAAATAGAATTATTCCTCTATCAATAACCTTTTTTCTTCTAACTTCTGCCACACATATCACTCCTAAAAAGATTAATTCTAATTAGATGTTATTAAATGATACGGTTAATTAATCTTTTTTTTGAGTTGAAATTTATTTACTTATTCAAAAAAACTGTTAAATAGGTAACCAATTAACAGTTCCGAGTTCTATTTAATTATCAGTGCCTTAGTAGCATAAGTGAAGGGATAATAATAGATGAAAATTTACATTTCAGGAGGAATTTTATATGTAACTTTCCCTTCTCCGTCTTCACTATCCGTTAATGTTTGATAAACGATTGCTACAATTGATAATGAAGACTTTTTTCTTTAATATCGTTACCTCATCCAGACAAAATAATTGCTAAAAAAATGTACTTATGAATTTAAAAAGTATTTTTTTCAATTTCACTTCACCCCGTTTTAAATTAGTCAGTGGAACTCAATCGTTCTTTATTAACTATCCATTTTTACTAATATCCAATATTGCATTATAAAGATGAAATTAAATATCAAAAATAAAGGAAATATCTTCTTGACAGTCGAATATTTGCCTAGAACCATAATTAACTATTCCGATGAGGAGGATTCTTGTGCGTCCACGACCATTATCTATTGAAAATCCAGAGCATTATAGGTATGTAAGTCTTGTGCCAGATGGAGATATTATAGAAATACTTAGTAAGCAAAGAACTAATACAATTACCCTCTTAAGCAGCTTATCAGAGGAGTCAGCAAGGAAGGCCTACGCACCAGGGAAATGGACTTTAAAAGAAGTGATTGGGCATATGACCGACTCGGAACGTGTGATGTCGTATCGAATGCTTGCCATTGCACGAAATGAAAGTGCACCACTCCCAGCAATGGATCAGGATCAATACGTTTCTGCGGCAAACTTCAATAAATTATCCTGGGAGCAGCTACTAGCTGGTTTAGACACCGTTCGCTCTAACACGTTAAGTCTTATTACAACTATTGATGATGCAGCGTGGGATCGAAATGGAACTGTAATGAACAGTCCAGTTTCGATAGGTACCATTGCATATGGCATTGCCGGGCACGAGTTACACCATATGAAAGTGATTAGTGATAAATACTTATAAGTCTTTTTATATTAATGAAAAAATCTAATTTCTCATTTAGAGTGCAGTCTACCTGGAAGGTCCTTTTTTTATTACCGATAACGGTATTGGTAAACTAGATTTACATACAATACTCAAGCGAAATTGAAGTGGTTCTTGTTCAACTAAAGCATGCGTTAGTTGCATAACTCCAAAGGCTGCTTAGCAGCCTTTTATTTGTAGTGCTCTTTTTATTCAACTAAAGCATGCTTTAGTTGAATAAGGAAAAGCATTTTATATTATTCTTTCCAGCCTTCAACGTTAGAGAATGTTTCATAATCACAACCTGAAATGTATTCAAACTCTTTACCCATTCGTTTTGAATATGCTTCTGACGCTAATGATAGTAACAGCTCAAAAGAGTTATTCTTTGACATTTTTTTGGGGTTATTTAAAACCAAATCATAAAATTCTTTACCTTTAGCAACAACAAAGCATCTAATATATAAGAATAAATCTGGAGAGAAATTAGATTTATCTTCACTAAATGAATTTTCACCGATATTTTTGGCGTGTTCTTTTGTATCTAATAAATAAAGCTTATACGCAAGATTTTCTTCAAATTGTTTAATATCCTTTACGCTTGTTTTTGAAAGTTTTTCAATAGCTGGATTTAGAATTTCTTCATCATGTATAGCATTTTCAAGGTCAAAAAGTGAAATGATTGACCAAAATGTATCATCATTCATCATTTTTTTAGGTTTTTGAGGTTTATTTAGAAATTCTTCTCTTTCTTTAATTTGCTCTTCATGAATTTCCCTCTCAAAATTTTCACGATCATGAAGCCATCGCCATTCATAATAGACACGGTTAGCTATACTTGGATGCCATTTTCCACCGTATGATGAACTTACTAATCCTTTTTCATAATCAGAAACAGGAGAATTTCCTATATATATCATATCTTTGTGCAGCTTTCCATCTGTCCAAAGTAAATTTTCTTCATTTTCATAATCAAATCTATTTGATCTCAAAATCTCATTTATTTCTTTGTTTTCTAAGGTTGGTAATTTAATGTCAATATACTTTGAAATATAAATTAAATATGATTTTTCTATTCTATTTATAACTTTAACTGTACCATATCTTCCATCAGGTAATTTACATGCATAGATATCTCCAATTTCTATACTTTTATTTCTCATATATTTTTTCTATCCTCCGTCTTTTGCAGTCATCTTTATCTAATGCATCTAATCATTCCATTTAACTATTATTACATATTATTATTTGAACATAAATTTGAAATACATTCCCCCTTTTTTATCGAACTAATCTGCCATTTAGCTCAATAAAAAAGGATCGACAAAATCGTCGATCACGTTTCACGTTATACAACTAATGCATGAGTTAGTTGAACAAGGTACATCTTATTTTCTATATTTAATTTGAAGATCTTCAAACTGATCTTTATATTTTTGAAGTTTCTTTGCATCAACTTTTGAATTAAAAAAAGGTTTTCTTTTTCCTATAACCATTAAATCTTTATCATCAATTGGATCTGATAAAACTATGTAAGGCTTAAAATAATCACATTTAGTATTAGGCAATAAAACAGAAAGCCTTGCATATTCTTCGGTTGGAAACTGATTAGAAATATCTAATTCTTGTAGATTTTTTAGATATCCAATCGGTTCTAATGATTCATCTTTTGTTTTAATGTTTGATAAGCCAAGGTATTTAAGATTACTAAGATTACTTAGATCCTTAAGGTTATCTAAATTTAAAGAATTCCACATACCACCTGATAAATTCAAGTACTCCAATTTTAAATTATTATTTAATGAACTTATATTATTTAATTTTGAAAAATCTTCTATAAATAAGCTTTTTAGTAAAGTGTTTTTAGTAACATCCCATAAACTTTGCGCTTTAGTATTCCAAGTAAGTGATAATATTTCAAGTTTTTTTAAAGTACTAATTAATGATAAATCCTCTACTCTCATTTCATATAAATATAGCAATTTAGGATCAACTACGTTCAAAATAACTTCAAATTCCTTTTGATTTACTGTATATATCCATAATTTTTCTAATTTGGTAAATAATTTTAGTCTATCAAGATTTTTTGTTTTACCACGTATCACTAACTCTGTCAAAGTAGTATCTACTCCATTTAAATCATCAGTAAATTGTGGTCTTTCATTAATACAAAATATTAATTCAGGATCTTTTATGAGTGACATTTCTTTACTCCCAATTTCAAAGTTATTAACTTATTCTTACTTTTTACAAAAAATAAGTTATCCAACCAATATTCTTCCACTATCTTTTTCGTTTTTCAAACCTCATTTGAAATTTGTTAAACATTTTTATTCCAATGTATCCGTCCAATACTGCAATTAGTAATGCAATGATTATCATACTTATTCCAGTATTATCAGCCTTAACAATCGGTTTGAGTATTCCAAAAACAATAGATAAAAGGATAGGTAGAATTATACCAAGCCAAACAGCAGGAAAAATAATAGCCATAATTATCACCTTTTTTAAAGTCTCTTATCCTAGATTAACACTATTTCTTATTTAACTAAACTGCCATTTTGTTAAATAAAAAAAATCGACTAAACAGCCGATCTGTTGTTCAACCAGTCGAGTAGAATGGAGTCTTTTACCTTTCGGTAATTGAACTCCAAACCCTCTCAGAACCGTGCTTGCACTATTAATGCACACGGCTCCTCCAGT
>NZ_JBHVPN010000009.1:0-178340 GCF_042887255.1 Gottfriedia sp. NPDC057948 | reverse complement strand
AAATAAAACTAAATAACCTGCCCCCGATAAAATATCGGGAGCAGGTTGCGGCATAGGTGTTTTTTCTGAAGTCCCAAAAACAGGGTTCAGACTAATTTTTCTTTAGGCTTTTGTATCGATTCTTCTAAACGCTTATTAAAATCATTTTGTGAATGCCATTCTTTTTTCTGTTCGTCCCGCATATTTTGTATTTCTTTTTTGTAAGAAATCACTCTTTTGTTTTTCTAGTTCCAGCAATGTATCGTATTTCATATTTTGTTGTACAGCTAATTTTTCAATTTTAGCATTAGTTTTTTGCGACGAATTTCCAATACTTGAACTTATAACATGATGATCTTGTTGGAGCCGAGAGACCGCAGTTTTAAGCTGTGACATATCGTTTGTCAGTTGGACATTCATTTCCCGTGTGGCTGCGAGTTCATTGACTAAAAACGCTAATAACGCTTTTAATTGATTAGGATCATGGGGGAATTTTTCATATGTATCGGATATCGCAATCTCTGTTTCGTTTGATCGTTCTAACCTTTCTTTTTATTGATACGAAAGGTCTTTTGCTTTATCGTCTAGAGGCTTGTCTGTATCGCGTAACGCTATAAGCGCTCCGATGTCGGATTGAAAGATAGATAGCAAAGCATTTTTCAATTTGCATCTATATGAATTATAAAGTAAGAGGTTGGGAGAAAGGCACCCCAACCGACCTACTATGATAACGCACCAATTGGACATGTATGCAGTTTTCATACCAATTACATATCTTTTATTTAGTAGGAGATTTGTTAGTACAAGATTTAGAGATTAATTGCAAGTGGATTGTTATTTCGCCAAAACCAAACCGGGATCACCAAATGGCATCCCGGTCATTACGTTACTTAACTTTATCCACGAATTCGTTTGTATATGTCAAACTAAGATCATCATTTTTTACACCTGGCTTAAAGGCAGAAAGAATTTTTTGGACATTTTCAGGGACACCTGCTGGCATTTTCCCATCTGTTGTGAACATCGGAAGTTGACCTTTAAGAGCCTGGATGTATAATGTTTTATCCCCTGCATAATATTCTTCAGGCATCTTATCAGCAATTTCTTCAGCAGTATGTGTGCTCATCCATTTCAATGTTTTTACATAAGCATTGGCCAATTTTTGGACAACATCTGGATGTGCTTTGACATAATCATTACTCATATAAAGACTAGTGGAGGCGTACTTACCGCCTAATGCAGCTTGTGTACCGTCTTTAGAGTTCATATCTACAAACGTATACGCCATATTTTTATTCTTTAGTAATGATGCGGTCGGTTCACTTGTTACAGCAGCATCGATTCTGTTATTTTGCATTGCAGCTATTAAAGTTTGACCGGCGCCAACTGGCAATGGCTTGTAATCGCTCTCCTTATTACCACCTTTAACTACATTATAGCTAGCTAGCATATTTGTGGATGAACCAAGTCCTGTTACCCCAATAGTTAGTCCCTTCAAATCAGCTAATGTCTTTACTTTATTTTTTAACCTGTTGGCCACCATAAGTTGTTCGCCAGGAACGTCCGCCATCGTTACGACTGCTTCTACCTTTTTCCCTTTTGTCTGTAAATCTAGGGTATGATCATAAAATCCGCCTGCCCCATCGACTTGACCAGCAAGAAGAGCTAGTTCGGCATCTTGACCGGCGCTTTCCTCAACAAGTGTTACAGTTACTCCCGCATCCTTGTAGTAACCTAGCTTTTCAGCCAGCATATACGGTATGTAAATAATTTTTTCTAAACCTCCGACCATTATGGACACCCTCGGAGTTGCTGTTGAAGAAGTACTGCTACTTACTTTTGATTTGCCATTTGATGATGTCGTGGATGAACATCCTGATAGCAGCAATGATGCAATTGCTACACTAGAAGCCGTTGCACTTAATCTTTTAATAGTTTTGTTCATATTTAGTCCCCCTCATTTTTTAATTTATTGGCGAATATGTCGCCAAGCGATAAACCTTTTTTCAAGCTTAGAAACTCCACGATCAGCAATCAAAGCAGTGATAGACAGGATGACCATTCCAGCAAAAACACCCGTGGTATCAAAAGCACCCTGTGCTTGGGCAATAAGGTACCCAAGCCCTTCTGTCGAACCAATGAATTCACCTACGACTGCACCGATTAAAGCGAATCCAAAGCTTGAATGCAAACTAGATAAAATCCAAGTTAAAGCGGATGGAATGATAACATGACGTGCTAATTGGGCTTTACTTGCTCCTAATAGACGTGCGTTGTTCACTAAATTGCGATCCACTTCTCTAACCCCTTGAAAGGCATTAAAGAATACAATGAAAAACGTAAGTACTAACCCAGAAGCAACCTTGGATGACATGCCGAGCCCAAACCATAAGATAAATATAGGTACAAGCACAACACGAGGAATCGCATTGATCATCTTAATATAAGGGCCTAAAATAACAGAAAGTAGTTCATTCACACCTAATGCATAGCCAAAAATGATTCCGGCGATTCCTCCTAAAATAAAGGAAAGGATTGTTTCTTCAAAGGTAACCAAAAATTGGACATAAAGTGGACCCGCGGTTGTTCCATTCACTACCCATGACCAAATATGTTTCACGATATCGAAGGGACTAGAGAAAAAGAAAGGATCAATTATGTTTCGACTAGATAAAAATTGCCAAGTCCCCATTAGAATAACAAACACTGACAACTGTAAAATTAAATTACGAATTCGAAGTTTTAACGCTTTTCTTTGCATCTCAGCTTTTCGAGAAACTAACTCAACGTTAACTGGACTAGCTAGAGAATTTGTTTGCGCTTTCATAACTAATCATCACCTCACTCTTCAAATCATTCCAAATTTGTTTATGAATCCTCATGAAAGCAGGATCAAAACTTATTTCCGCTACATTGCGGGGTCTTGGTAAATCAATCCGATAATCTCCTTTAATTGTCGCTCCAGGTCCTGCCGTGAGAACAATAACACGATCACTTAAAGCAATCGCTTCTTCTAAGTCATGGGTGATAAAAAATACCGAAGCAGATGTTTCCTCCCAAATACGAAGTAATTCATCTTCCATGAGATGACGAGTGTGCACATCGAGCGCAGAAAACGATTCGTCCATTAATAGAATTTCTGGTTGAACAATCAAACTCTGGGCTAAAGCCACACGTTTTCTCATTCCCCCGGATAGTTGGGAAGGATAATGTCCTTCAAATCCTTTTAGGCCAACACGTGCAATCCAATTTCTTGCTTCGTTATAGGCCTCTGCTTTGCTCATTCCTTTCAAGCGCAAACCCAAGGAAACATTATCAATCACTGTTTTCCACGGAAAAGCATTTTCTGTTTGGAATACACACGTGGCACGAGGGTTTATCCCATTTAATTTTTCACCATAAATAAGAATTTCGCCTTCAGAGGGAGATTCAAACCCTGCGATTAAACTTAATGTAGTCGATTTGCCACATCCGGTTGGTCCCACAATCGAAACAAATTCTCCTTTTGGAATTTGTAAATTGATATTTCGTAAAACGGTATGGACTTCACCTGATGGCTTGATAAATTCTTTTGTTACGCCTTTTAGTTCCATCATCAATGGAGTCGTTTGTGTCTTCGCATGATAGATTTTTTTTTCCACAGTACTCACTAAATTCCCCCATTTCTTATTATTATTAACGCTTACAAATTAATTATAGAAAATTCAAAACATTATGAAAATATTAAGCAGATATGATTGATAAAAACAATAAAACCAATTTAAACGATATTCCCAACTTAAAAAGCAAAATTTTGATATAGACTGTCATTCGGTATTTAATTTAAAATAAAAGTAGTTTTTAGAAAATTATTAAAAATTCACCAGTTACTCTTCTTAATTGGACAAGGATGTGTTTCCCGTTGAAATATAAAACAGGCCCTATGAAGATCCGTACTAAAATTATTAGTCTCGTTTTGCTAAATTTTCTTTTAGTTTTAGGACTTTTTATTGCAACTTTATCTGTTATCATGGTGCATAGGGAATATGATGAGACAGGTCAAAATGCTTTGGCCATAGCGAAAACTGTAGCAGGATTACCAGAGGTCATCAAAGCTTTCAATGAGCCTGATCCATCTCACAAAATTCAACCGATTGCAGAAAATATCCGAGAAAAAACAGGTGCAAAGTTTATTGTCGTTTCAAACATGAGCTTAATTCGTTAGCCATCCTGACCAATTGAAAATCGGTAAGCATATGGTTGGTAGTGACGATAAACTGGTTTTACATGGGCATGGAAGTATAACACAAGCGTCGGGGACTCTCGGTCTTTCCATACGGGGAAAATATCCTATTTATGATCTACAACACCATCAGATTGGAATCGTCTCAGTAGGTTTTTTGATGAAAAACATTTGGATAAATCTTACTTCATTAATCTTTGAAATCATCGGAATAGGTTTCATTGCTTTAATCGTTGGACTTTTTGGCGCATTTTGGCTCTCAGGTCATATTAAAAAGCAGATTTTCAATTTGGAGCCCCATGAAATTGCCTTTCTATCACAACAGCAAGCTGCAATACTAGAATCAATTCGTGAGGGTATCATAGCTGTGGATACAAAAGGCACCATTACCACTTTTAATCGGGAAGCAAAAAATATGTTACCAGAAGAATTAGGTGACCCAATAGGGAAAGCGCTTACAAATTTTCTTCCTGGTTCACGACTAAAAGAAGTAATGGATCAAGGGACTTCTCATTTTGACCAACCGATGATTGTAGGTAATTCACTAGTGGTTGTAAACCGAATTCCTGTTAAAATCAATGGAAAAGTAATCGGAGCCGTTGCAAGCTTTCGTGACAAACTTCACCTTGATCAATTGGATCAAAGGTTAGCTGATATTGGTCAATATGTGGACACTTTACGTAGTCAACGTCATGAATTTATGAACAGGCTTCACCTTATTTCTGGACTAATTCAAATGAATGAATATGATCTTGTTAGAGAACTTATCGATGATGTCAATAGCGAGCAGCAAGATGCGCTCGACTTTTTCCTTGCACGAGTTCGCGATCCTGCGATTGTTGGTGTTCTTATCGGAAAAATGCATCGGGCAAAAGAGTTAGGTATACAACTCAAAATTTCAGACGACTCTAGAGTACCGCTACATTGTCCTCATCGCGAAACCGTTCTTACTATACTTGGAAATGCCATTGAAAATGCAATGGAAGCTATTAATATGGCTGATAAAGATGATCAACCAGCATTGATTACTGTCCATATAAAAGAAGAAGCCGAACGTCTTTCAATTGAAGTAAACGACACTGGTCCAGGTATTGAACCCGAACTGGGCGAAGAAATTTTTGAAGATGGTGCTACAACCAAAGGGCAAGGTAGAGGTTTCGGCTTAGCATTAGTATCGAGATTGGTTTCGAGATTAAATGGAGATATTTTTATGATATCTTCACCAGAAGGAGCAACATTACAAGTAAACTTACCAAAAATGGAGGGTTAAAAAATGGGGAATCAATTATTGCGAGTTCTGGTTGTGGATGATGATTTCATGATCGCAAAGCTTCACGGAAACTTTATTGCTTCTCAAAAAGGATACCAGTTAGTCGGAACTTCTCATAGCTTCGAAGAATCATTGGCGATGATGGACAAGGTTCAACCTGATCTGCTACTTTTAGACGTTTACCTTCCTGATAAATCCGGAATAGAGCTTTTAAGAACTATCCGTTTACAAAATAGACGTTGTGACGTAATTTTAATTACAGCTGCAAAAGAACTTGAGATTGTCGAAGATGCATTTCGATTCGGTATCATTGATTACCTAATCAAGCCATTTGACCTGACTCAGCTACAGAAAGCACTTTCAAAATACGCTAAATTTAAATCTCGTCTTTCAACATCCAACAAGCTTGATCAAGGAACTATTGATGATTTAAAAAAACTACGAATATCGGAATCGTCATCTATTCATCTCAATCATAAAGGGATTGATTTGCGTACTTTAGTCAAAATAAAAAAATGTGTCTCTCATTCTCCAGAATCTTTAAGCGCAGATCAGATTGCAAAATTGGCCGGTGTTAGTCTCTCTACAACCCGAACCTACCTTTCTTATATGGTAGAAGAACAAGAATTGATCGAAGAACAACAATATGGAACAGTTGGGCGTCCGTTGCGGTTATATCGGGTTGAAAACTAGAGGTTGTTTTTGGAAAGTTAAACAAACGCCAAACCCTTTCTAGAACCGGGTTTGGCGTTTACATTTTTCTAAAATATTCTATTACTGTTTTTTATTTTCACACTGAATCTTTTTGGAATTCAGTCCAATAGGTATCCGCTAAATTATTTTAAAATGAGTTCAGCCACGCACTCAACATGTATGGACTGTAATTGACAATACATGAGATGCTGGTGAGTTACCTGGCATTTTGCTTATACACAAGAAGCGATTGACTGTTTTCTCTTTCGATTGAAATACAATTACCGTCATCCATTCAATGCTAGTTTTTCCGACCGTTCATCTTAGGCTCTTTCAGCATTAATTCGGGCTGAATTAGTCACCGAAGGACAGTTATTCTAAAAACTGATTGTTGTATTATCAACGCTTCGTCAATACGACGATCTTCTGCTTTCAGAAGGTCGGATTGAGTTTAATGGAGCAGTTGTCACTTTTTCGGTGCGTGATGTTCGTCCGAAGGATCCATCAGTTATTTCGTTCCGTAAGCAACATTTGTATTATATGAAAATTGTTGCTTAAACGATTACGCAACTTGGTACTGCGTTTCAACAAGCTAATGGTGATTCCGTTAAAGAGCGTTTGATAATGTCGGGTAGAAACCTTCTTCTGGGCCGACTTTCATATGAACCGTTCATCAAAGAAATTTACGATGAACGCCAATTTGGACTATTGAGAGAAGTTCTTCCCTATCAAGATATGCTAGCAATGCACTACTCACATAACCGAATCTCGACTCATTCAGATAAAAAAGAGCTCATCCGTTTGATCAGCTCTCATTTTTGTTTCCTTTGATTATTCCGAATCGGCGTTTAGAATCTGTACGTCAAAATCCGGTTGGATGGAAATGGTTTGATAGTCCTTGTCCCAATTCAATTTCTCCCACACCTTCGGATGATAGGCTTTTAATTTGTTTCCGATGCCCAAAACATCACAATTTGCCTCTTGCATCGTCTTGATTGTACCTGCCGCCTGTTTTTCGAGTTGACGACTTAGCTCTTTCTCCATTTGATTGACAACGTCAGACTTGAGGTCGGAAAATTTTTTCGTCAGTTTAAACGCATTAATCTTCAACTGAACGTGAACGGTGATGGTTGGGTTCTTTTTCGAACCTGAGGAAACCACGATGTTCGCTTTGCCTTTTTTAACTGAAAACCCATATTCGTTCTGGTTTGGTTGGTTCGTTGTTTTTTCTTCTTTGCCACTTAAATACCCAGTATACCGCTGTCTTCCCTTGTCTCTCCCTCTCAACAACGCCATCATTTGAACTTCTTCATTGGTGAGTTTCACACTTGTATTCTTTCCTTGACGGAATAATAACGCGCCATTTAATTCAACCCCTGTTTCACCTTGTTTGATGACTGGTAACGCTAAATCTGTATTGGTTGCTTCAATAAATTGCATCATAGAAGTCGTTGAGATGATGCTGTTTTGATCGAGCAACTTGACAAAGTCAAAAAATTCTTTCGTAAACTGTTTATCCTTTTCTGGTTCCTTTTCTAAAAACGACGATAAGTTTCCTTCGAAAATGATGACTGGGGTACTAATTGATGTATAAGGCGCATGGATTAAGAACTCAAGTTCAGAAATTGGGTTGTGCGAAGCGAACTGTTCGCTAAACACATAAACACCTGTACTAATTCCGATAAAAGGCGCTTGATTAGAAAATTGGGCATGACCGATTGCATCAACCACACTTTTCCCTTTCAGTTTTTTGTCCATTGACATGGGTTCTCCTGACCCTTGTCCTGCCTTTGTCAGATGCGTAATCACATAATGGATCTCGATGTCCCCTGTTTCATCATTCACATCTACTCCGGCGATGTCGACTAAATTTAAATTCCGTAATGGCATTTGATCCCAACAACCACTTAACAGTGGCATGAAACAGAGTAAGAATAGGGCGACTTTTTTCATCCTCTCGCCCCCTTTCCTCTAAGGGTCGAAATCAAAAGCAGAACGGTTGGCATTCCTGTAACCATCACAAGTGTAGCTGTATTATGATAGTGCCCAAATCGAAAAACATGTTGTCTGTCTGAACCCCATATTCCGAACACAAAACAAATGATGCTGATGATCCAAACCAACACCGAATGGTGTCGATTTTCTTTTTGACCGACATGTGCGAGATAACGAGCCGACAAAAACAAATACACATAGACCGTTACCGTCGTGACGGCTAACCAAAAGGCCATAAATAAAATATCAAGACTTTGCACGATCGGCCACCTGAATTTACGAAGGATGAACACCAATGGCTCAGTAATGGAATTTAATTGTACTTCGTCAAAGTTGTAGATGACAAACACTGTGATCAGCAGATAAAAACAGGTCGTTAATCCGTTCGCCACACTCATCGCGATGAAAATTTCTTTCTTTTTACGAGTTTTGACATATGGGAATACAACTAAAAGAAGCTCATACCCAGCGTACGCCCAAAATGAAGGGATGCTATCTTTCAAAACAGCTCCTATTCCGTGCGTGCCGATTGGAAAAAAATGATCCCAGTCCCCTTTTCCGAGTCCGCTAATCACGATCATCACAACACAAATCAAAAACAGCCCCATGATGGATTGGGTTAGCGTCGAAATCGAGCGGAGGGAAGATGAAGCAAAATACGCTGCCATCAAAATTGATAATCCTACGAGTACAATCCACGGTGTTTCAATTAACACCCAGCGGCCGAGTATATCTGAATACGTGACAACAACCATTAAAGCAGATTCTGCGCAGTATATTGCAAACAACAGATTGAGGAGCATTCCAATTGGTCTCCCAATAATTGAACTGACGTATTGTTGAATCGGTCGGTCAGGATACCGTTTTCCCAGTTGATAAATGACCAAAATTGTTAGTTGTGCGAATAGTCCCCCGATTAAAATCGACATCCACGAATCGTACCCAGCATGCCGAGATTCAGGATACGGCATCACTACCACATGTGCGCCAATTTGAGTGAGAATCACAAGACAAATGAGTTGGTTAATGGATATCTTTTTAAGATGAATCATCCAGAATCCCCTTCTTTCTCTTTGAATCTTGTTTCATCTTTGGATAAACTTTCCATCGGACGTTTTTTTAAGGTTCGAATTGGCATTCGAAATAGTGTATCTTTGATTGTATCGCCATTAAAGCCCGAATAAAAGTATGGAATGCCCATTGTATTCAAACGGGATAGATGACCTAGGACTAAAAGAAATGACATAACGACCCCAACTAGACCAAATAGTGTTGACATCATAATAAAGGGGTAGGTTAACAAACGAGCTGCACTACTCATTTCATACGATGGTATTAAAAACGATGCGACCGCTGTTAGCGCGATGATAACAACCATCATATTTGAAATGAGATTCGATTGCACAACGACGGTTCCAATCACAATCCCACCTACGACACCGATTGTTTGTCCAATTGGATTCGGCATACGAATCGCGGCTTCCCGTAAAACTTCGAGTACAGCAAGCATCGTCAGTGCTTCGAAAATGGGCGGCAAAGCGACATACTGCATTGAACCTTGAAGCGTCAATGCGATTTCGAACGGGATAATTCGCGGATCAAATGTGACAATCGTCACATATATTCCAGGTAATGAAATGGCAAAGAGAAAGCAAATGACTCGAAGGAAACGAATCAAACTACCAACTAACCAACCAATTTGATAATCATCAAGTGCTTGAAAGAACGCCCAAAACGACACCGGAACAATTAACGAATCTGGCGAACCATCCGTTAAGATCGCGATTTTCCCATCCATCAAATACGAACGAACCCGGTCTGGTCGCTCCGTGATCAGAATTTTTGGAAATAACGAGAATGATTTTTCTTCGATTAATTCGGTCACAAAACCGGGCGCTTCGACATAGTCAATCTCAATATTTTGGATCCGACGTTCAAATTCCGTTAACACAACCTCATTCGCTAACGATTGGAGATACAGTACGGCGACCCTTGTATTCGAACGGCGTCCAACTTGAAAGTACTTCACCACAAGATCGGGAGACTCAATCAATTTACGCATCATATTAATACTCGTATCTATATTTTCGTTTAATGCTCGATGCGCTCCGCGGAGCGACCGTTCATTTAACGGAATGTTAATGGAACGTTCTTTTGTCAGTTCAACTCCAAGCAAATAGAATGTCGATTCTCCGTCGATTTGTACCACTGCTTTTCCTTCGACTAGCGCTTTTGACGCAAGCTGAAGTTGATCTGTTTCGCTATAATCAAGAATGGAAACAGCTTCACGCACACTGCTTTGAAAATTTTGAAGTAATGGACGAATAATATGTTCTTGGATCATCGCTGGCTCGATCGATGCCTGTAAATAAAACAGACGGTACTGTCTCTCACCGGCCCCAAAATCGGTTGATTTGAAGTCTGAGCTGTTGAATAGCATCTCACGAAGAGTTTGTTCGTTTTGACTGAAAGAACATTCTGCCTTCATCATTGGTCCTCCAAACAATTTTTTCCTTATTTTCCTCCTCTTTTGTAATCCTATTCGTATAAATTCCAACAACCGGTAGGCGTACCTCGATTTGCTGCTAGTCCTTTTTCTCAACATGAGAACTTAAAAACACTCGAATCGCACTATACTGATAGTATAAGAGAAAAGGAGTGGTTGAAATGAAACCAACTTTACTTGAATGGTTGAAGTGATATCGAACGGAAAAGGATTTCATACATCAGAGGAGTTTGCTGAAGTATTGTGTTTTGCCCAAAATACGCTTTGGCAATATGAAAATGGTAACGCAAATTCCAACTGCCGTGTGGGAAAAATGGCTTGAGGCACTTGGATTAACGTATACGATCGATCGCGGTTTAAAAAAATGTCTATAATTCTTGAACAAAAACTTCAGTTCATCCCTCCGATCTACGTAGCAGATGTGGATGAATACGATCGAAGCATTTTTATTGGGTCACGAAAAAATGAAGATGATGAAGAATTAATGACACTTGATCTCAAAATTGAAGAGATAACGGGTGTCCGGATTGACGACCCGATTTAATTTGCGGACAAATGATTTTCACACTGTTTCGCACTGACGTTCATCACTGTGGTTATTCCTCGAAACTTAATGGAGTCATTCATGTACGAGTAATTCTCTAAACGCCTTTTATCGTTATCTATCCAAACAAAAAAAGAGTACTTTGAAAGGTTCTTTTTAAATTGAAATGGTGTTGCCGACCAAATCAACGAATCAACATTCATATTCATCAACAAAATCCCCGTCAAAAATCTTCCTCTGTTGGGTCGATCCTCTTTCAGAATTTCAACAGCTTTTCTAAATCTCCGTGAATGTAAAATCTCACGTTCCTTTAGTTCTACTTACTAAATTCATCTACATACTCTACAAAATTTTCAATAAATTCTGAAGCTAAATTAGACAAACCTTTTGTTTCCAAATAAATAATCCAATAATCAATCTCGAAAAATCGATTATTTTCTTTAATTGGAATCAATTTTACATCTCCATTTTTTACTAAATCATAATATTCACATCCAATTTTCGGTGCAATAAAAATTGCATCAGTCCTTTTTGCTGAATAAAGAAGTAAATTATTGTGATTTACGTTTAAAATTATTTGATTTGGAGATACGTTAAACATTTTAGATAGTAGATTAAAATTTACAGGTTTAAAATTTATTATTTTCGCTTTCTTTAGATCATTTAGAGTTACATATTCCAATGAATAAAAAGGTGAACTTCTTCCAGCTCCAATACAGAAATGACTATTACAAATTTTTTTATAAGACATATTTTTTAGCTTTTTTAATTCTTTTAAAGGAACTGGAATAATTGCAAAGTCAAATTCTTCTTTCATGATAGCTTCTAGTTTCTGTTCTAAATCCCACTTTTCTAATTCCCACTCTTTTAAAACAAAATTAAAATCTTTATTCTTTAATTTATATTTTAAGGCTGTGTCCATTAGGTAATGATTTAAGCCAGGTAAAGAAACTATTTTTAAATACTTTTCATTCTTATTTCTGTTAATCTCTATATTCATTTCATTTATAGCTTTTATAATAGATTTTGCTGTTGAAATAACTGTTTTACCTTCAATAGTAGGAATAATGCTTCTTTTTGATCGATTAAAAATTTTAATTCCTAGCTCATTTTCCAGCTGAGAAATAGATTGACTCAATCCTGAAGTAGATATAAAGAGCTTTTCCGAAGCTTTTGTAATCGACTCTTCATTTGCGACAGTGACAATATGCTCCATTTGTTCAAAATTCATATTTAGCCTCCGCAAATAATTTTATTTTAAAATAAAAAAAGTTCATTAAAAAATTCTTCCTTTTATATAATTAATTTTTAAAATTGAGCTAATTTCATCCTCACTTAAGTACAGTCTTCTATTCACTTTTTTAGTAATTTTTTATGTTTAATTTCCCAAAACTTGTCAACTTTTATGATTTAATAATTCAATTAATGCTAAGTATTTCTTCCTAAAATTCTAAGTTATTAGAAATGTTAATAAGTCGTTATATATTATAAAATTATTATAGTGATAATAAAAAAATTAACCGAACGTTTAGGAATAGATTTAGAATCAGAAGTTACAAAATTAAATAAATTAAAAACATCCTTAGACCGATTACATGTTGCAATTATTATGCAGGCATCTGACGAAATCAATGCATCGAAAGAAGATCTTGAAAAAATTGAATTAATAACAATTTCACCTTATAAATATTTTTACCAATTACATCAAATTAGAATTCTATTATTGAATAATAATTTTAAAGAAGCAACTACTATCATTAAAAAAATTCAAAAAATAAAACACAAATTATCCCTCTACGAAGGTAATATGTTAAATCATATATTAGGAATTCAATCTTTGACAAATAAAGATTACCAAAACGCAATTCAGCTTTTAACATCAATTCAAAATGATATCTATAAAAAACCTGAATATTTTTATCACTTAGCAATTGCTTATCATGAAACTGAAATCTAGTCTTTTAGCCTATTATTTCGCTGAAAAAGCCCAGCGATATTTTGACCACGTTAACAACTACCATAGAGCAATTGATTCTGAATTATTAATGATCATTCAATTCAAAGATGTTGTTGGAGAAGAGATTATTAACCGCTATAAAAATCTAATAAATAGCTGTGAGTTATGTAATTTACCAGAAAGAAAATCAATAATATGTTATTATCTTGCTACTGAACACTTCCGAAGAAAAAACTACGAACTAGAAAAAAACATTATAAAGAATCAATGATTATTAATGAAGATAATCCTCGTTCTCTTCAATATATAATGTCATTAGAAGGCTACGTACAAAATTCATTTGAAAGTGATTTTATTCTAAATTTATAATCAAATTTGGTCAAAAAAGTTTATAACACAAAATTATATGAACCACTTATTTTGTTGTAATGTACCTGATTGAATGGTGCATTACTTTTTTATAAGTGGTTCTTTTTTTATTGAAAAGTATTTATTAAAAATTAAGGGAAAGATTGTATTTGAAAAAAGATAATCTAATCTAATTGTTTTACTTACAAAAAGGGTGTTTTATCATATGTCTCAATATGATCAACACCCTTTTTGACTTTGTTACTTAAGAGTAATTTGTACTGCTTGTTATTTCGTTTCTTATAGCTTAATAGACATTACGCTTGTCCACTCACCATAAATTTTTTGTGATCCAACCATTTTGTAAGAACGGATTTTGTAAAAGTAAGTTTTACCTTTACTTAATCCTTTGTTCGTGTAATTAGTTGTTGTCACGCTAGTTAAGTGAGAATATGTTCCTGTTTTTGATGTTGATTTAACAATTTCATATCCTGTTGCACCTGATACTTTTGACCAAGTTAATTTAACTGAAGTACTTCCGTTTTTTGCTGTTGTTGCCTTAGATGGCTTACCTGGGACATTTTCCCACTTAGCGTAAATCATAGTATCAGAAGTAACTCGATCTGTCGCAAAGTTCCATGCCACTTTTCCTGCACCATCTTTGTACCATCCAACGAATACAAAGCCTTTTTTAGTTGGTGCTGCTGGCTGGCTAATTGTTGCATTGTAAATAGCTGTTTTTGAAGCAACTGAACTTCCACCAGTAGTGTTAAATGTAACAGTATACGTGTTAATGTTCCATTTTGCATAAAGTGTAATGTTGCTAGTTAATGTTAAAGTGTTTCCTACTGGCGTATTTAATGTAGCATCTTTATACCATCCAGCAAATGTATAACCCGATTTTGTTGGTGTTGGTAAGTTTAAGATACTATTGTAATCCGCAGTTTGAGCAGGAACTGTAGAACCACCATTGCTCTCATATTTCACTGTATACGAATTAATTTGCCATTTCGCATATAGCGTAGTGTCGTTTGTTACTTTATCCGTTGCAAAGTTCCAAGGGATTGTATTTAAAGCATCTTTGTACCATCCAACGAAAGTATAACCAGTTCTCGTTGTTGTTGGTGCAGTGATTCCTGTGTTATAATCTGTAGCTTTATCAGCAACTTGACTACCACCATTACTATCGAAGTGAACTGTATAAGAATTAATACTCCACTTCGCATAAAGGATCATGTTGCCAGCAACTTTGTCTGTCGCAAAGTTCCAAGCTTCTTTTCCTTCAGCATCTTTATACCAACCAATGAATGTGTAGCCTGTTCTTGTTGGTTTTGATTCATCAAGTAAAGAATTGTACTCAGCTTTCACTGAAACTGCTAGTCCAGCATCTTGTGTGTCATAGATAACAGTGTATTTTGCTGGTTTCCATTGACCGTAAATCGTTTTTGCAGAGTAAATTGAATTTGTGAAATCCCAAGGAATTGTACATGCTTCATCTGCAAACCAAGTTAGATCATAACCGTGTACAGTTGGTGCTGTGATTCTGCGTGCTACAATTTGATCTATTGTTGCATCCTTCACTTCAGCAGGTGCATTCTTTGGCATTACGAAATGCACATTATATCCATTTACAACTTTTTGTACTACTGTCACATCAGCATACTCTTTAGCCTTTACAGTAATCGTATAATCTTTAGCTCTTGTGAACAGACCCTTGTTTAGAGTAATCGTACGATTTTCTTTATCTACATTGTATTTCGATGCGTCTACTGCAAGACCATTGATGTTAATGCCAGTAATCGCATTAGCCCAATCTTTATCACTGAATTCTAATACCATATCGTTGCCTACTGCATTGTCTGTTGTATCAGCTGTTACAACTGAACCAGCTAATGCATATTTCGCGTAAAGTGTGATTGGTTTTGTCACAATGTTATCAAAATCATATGGCATTGTTAAATCTTTGTCCATGTACCAACCATAGAACTTGTATCCTACTTTTGTTGGATCAACTGGTTTTGTCCCATTTCTATCTACGATTTGAGCAGAAACTGGGTCTCCACCATTTGATTCAAATGAAACTGTGTAACCAATAACTTGGTCAGCCACTACAACATCTTTATACCCTTCTGAAACAATGGTCACGTTGACTTTTTGTCCAACCGTGAATAGTGCACCTTTAAGGATAATGCTATTATTAGTGATTGTGTAATCCTTATTCAGCTCTAAAGTTTTATCAGCTATTTTTACAGCTTTGATATTATTTTTCCATGTTCCGTCATCAGTAAATGGTAACGTAATATCGCTTCCAACAATGTTTCCAGCAATGTCTTTATTCACTGTTGGTGGAACTTTAATCCAACATAGATAGAATATAGAATTACCGGTTAAGACTTTCGGATTTGTTGTAATATCCGACTTCTTGTCACTTGAATTAGCTGCATCCAAATAAAGGTCTGGACTAATTGTTAAATTTCCATTCGTTACATGTGTTGCACCTGTAGACATATTTGGCGCTGTTGTTTGTGCATTAACTAACGCATCAGCAAAGAATGTATCATTTGCATTCTTTAACGTACCACCGTTTAAATCAACATGTCGTCTATAACCAAGTTTAATATTTTGAATTGTGAAATTTTCACCAGTTGTCGATGTTATCTTTAAATTGTATCCTAAAATATTCCCAAGGTTTGAAAGAGTTGGCATTTCACTGAAGGCAAACTTTTCACCTAGTTTATTTTGACCTGCTTGAACAGCTTGATCATGTGTAGCCGTTGTGAAGGATAGAATCCCGTTATTTCCGTTAGACGATAAGCCATAAGTACTTGGGTCTAACGTATACTTTGTCGGGTTCGAATCTGTATTGCCATCGCTCTTCATTCCATAGAATGTCGCTTCAATATTTGCAATTTTGTCTTTTCCTGTTAACCAAGAAACATTTGTTAAATAATCTGGGATGTTGATTTTTAAATCGCCTTCTCCAAGTACCCAACCGTTACCACTTGCATTTAAGTTACTTGGGTCGAATTTCGCTCCATTCGGATTCGATTTATCAACAGGTGAATAACTTTGAGTCGTATTCATTTGCCATTTTGCATAAACTGTTTTGTCTTCAGTTTGAGGATATGACCCTGGATCCCATTGTGTTGTACCTGATGCTTCATTATACCAACCAAGGAACGTATAGCCTTGTTTCGTTGGGGCAGGAGTTTTATATGATATCAAATCACTGTTCGGACCATTTGATCTACTTGAGCCTGCTTTATATCCTATCGCCATCGGATTAATCGGCGTTCCTCCTTGGCTATTAAACGTAACACTATATCCAACGGGTTGTTGAGCCTTGTAAACTGGATCTGAACCAGCATTTACATCTGGATAAACAGTGCCATCAGCACCTTGTGAACCGATTGTAAATTTGTAAAGCTGTGGAAGATAACTTGATCCACCTGGATTTACATTTGCTGAATTATATGTTAAACCATTATTTGGATCTAGCGTTGAATCCGTCATAAATGTTTTCGCATTAAACGTAATTTTACCTGGCTGACTAATGTCATAATATTTTTGATTTGTAACTGGATTGATCAGATTAGTGATATCCATACTCTTACCAGAGTTCGTTGTCACAATCACTTTATTAATCCCATTTCGCCATTTCGCATCTTCTGTGAAGTTAAATGTTAAATCCTTTCCAATATGCGCCACTGTTGGGTCAGTGATAATCGGAATCGCTGGCGTCGGAATTGGAACCGTTGAGATTGTTAAGGATTTAGTTACATCTTGGTATCCTGCCGCTTTTATTGTCATTGTGTAATTTGTTGCCGTTGGGAATAACGATCCAGGGAACGTAATTTTTGATGGCATTGTTGCCGATTGGCCACTAGCATCCGTATACTGATATCCAGGATTGATTGTCACTAAATTGGTTACATCAGTAGAACCTAACATGATTTTTGTAATTGATTTTCTCCACTTTACATCGTCTACGAACACCGCACTTGTTGGAGAAAGTGAAATTGTTGCTCCATTTTGTAAATCTTCTAACTTCGGTGTTGATACGATTTGCTGAGTTGGAGCTGGGAAGTTAAGCTTTTGCATAACTTGCTCTAATGTGTCACCAGCATTTAACGTGATCGAACCTGCATACTGTGTTGTAAAAGTCGTATCTTTATCAACTGTTGTTTGTGCGGTTGGAACACTTAATCCTGCATCCTTCGCACTTTGATTTTGCGTGCCAAAGTTTTTAAAGATAAAGTAGAAATCGTTATAATCAATTCCATAACCAAAGCCACTTGGCTTAATCCAGTAAATATCTGCATCACGATTAGTGTTTAAGAATGCAGTTTTGTTAGCTAATTTATTATCTGGATTATTAAGATTATTTAAGTTTTTATATTGATAATAAACATCGATTTCTTTCAGTAAATCTTTCATATCGATGACGTTATCACCATTTACGTCTCCTCCTAATAAAATTGGGAAAAGAGTTGGAAGATCTTTTACAGTACCTGATTGATAACCGTATTTGTTTTGACCAATTACAGGTGTTTTTCCATATCCTTTAAAATGTCCTGGTACACTTGCTTCCATAGAATATGGTTTATTACTTACATCTGCTGTCACCGCATAATATGGATTAATAAACGTATAGGCCATTGTGTTATTAGTTGATGTCGGTTGATCCGTTGTAAATTTTTTGCCCTGATCATCCGTCACCGTTACCTTCGCACCTGAATCAACTGTGAATTGTGGATAATTGTTGTTTATGTTATTTCTTGCGAAAGATTCCGCTGCCACACGTCCTCTAATTAAAGAAATGTTCTGTCTTACATAAGGTTCATTCGTTGGGAACCATGCGATTTCTGTATCTTCACCTGATAATGTTAAATTCGCTTGTAATAATTGATATGGGAATGGTCCCGTAACCGGATCAGGGTTTGAATAGGTCACATCTGCTTCTAATATTGGCATATCATGGTCAAGTGCACCTGCTGCTCCTATATTAGAAAGTGTCACATCTGTTGTTTTTCCATGTTGATAGTATGCATGAAGATAAGGTTGACCTACAGTAAGAACCTTAGTTGGATCAATCCCTTTACTATTAAGGTAATTTTTATACTCGTCTGTTAGTCGAATATTACTGAATTGGTAAACGTTATTATCATTCAGTAAAAATTTACCGCCAGTCATTCCAACACCGTAGTGTGTTGTCATTGTCATTTTGAATGGTTTATTCGCATCAACAACCACTTTATCTTCGTTACCTGGTCCTGCATCTACTCCATTAGATGAAGTTAAAGTAACATACGGATTTCCCTTTTTAATAAAGTAATAGGTTTGATCATTTATACTATCACTTTCACCGGAATAATCAATTGGGTCAATAATAAATTGACTTCCCCATTTATTTGTAAGGTCTTCGGCAGTAACACCAAAATGGAAACGACCTTTCGCATTGGTATTGAAGTATACTGTTGGGAACATACTATCTTGATAACCTACAACACTGTTCAAGCCTTGATCAACAGGAACTGGTGTAATACCATCCTGAGGGCTTGGCACGGACGTTTCCCCGTTAGCTTTCATTACGTCTACGTTCGAGTCATAAACTGTACCCGTGAACCCTTTAATTTCTTGTCCAGGTAGATACCCTGTCGGATCAATTTCATAAATTCCGCCTTTGGAGTCACTATCCATTGTCATAGTTGGAGGTGTACCATCAACATATAGCGTATCTTCTGCAGTGTAACGATGACCATCCTTACCTGTTGCAATCATCTCAAGAGAGTATGCGCCTTCTGGTAACACTTTTACGTCTTTTGATATGCCAGACTGATCATACGTGCCATCGTATGCCTTTGTAAATGGAAGATACCAACCATTAAATAGTACGATACGTGGACCGTATTGGACACCAGGAGTGAAATTGCTACCGTCTAATAATGAGCTTGCTAACCCTATATATTTCCCGTCTTTGTCTTTTACTAGGATATAATAGTTTTCCATTTCGTTATTTACTGAGAAATAATAAGATGAAAGATTTCCTACTCCCGCCGCTTTTATCCCGACTTGGAAATTGTTAATGCCTTTTTCCGCAACTGTAATTGTAAACGGAACGCGATAAGACTCTGATGAATCAGCTGTGTTTACTAGGTTAATATACCCTTCGTAAGTGCCCTCTAATGCATTTGATGGTACTGTAATTTTTGCTGTTGCTTTAACAGTATTTCCACCGCCAACATTAATGTTTGTTACGTTTTGTCCATCGACAGTAAAATCAACTTTTACATCATTTCCAGTGCCCGGACCTACTTTATTCGATCCAGCAAATTTTGTTGATATAAACTGAGTACTTACTTTAAATGTTTTACTGCTATTTCCTTGGTTAGAAACATTAAAATCTTTTGAAGAAACAACATCATCTGAGCCGTTCGTTGCACCTTCTCCTCGACCTTTAAAACCAAAGAACATGCTTCCTGTAAGATTATCTATTTCATGTAGAGTTGATGCATCTGATAGATTATCCGCCGTAATTGCTTTATCTAACACTTGAATTTTCACATCTGTAGCAATTGCACGAGCAGGATCAACACGTCCAGCACCTACTTGGTAGACACTATAACTCTTTGAATCTGTATCAATACTTTTAGCTGTATTCATTAACACTGCTTTTACATCTGCAGGTGTATAATCTGGATGTGCAGCTTTAATTAAAGCTGAAATACCAGCAACGTGTGGTGTTGCCATTGAAGTACCAGACATAATCTGATAACCAAGTTTATAATCATGTGCTGCATTTGGCTCCCAAATATCGTATGGAGCTGTTGAAGCAATATCAACACCAGGCGCTACAACATCAGGTTTAATTGTCCAATCTTTAACTGGACCTGTCGAACTAAAGCTTGCCAATTCATCTCCACTCTTACTAATAGAAGCATCAAGTGTAGAAGGGAACGTAATGCTAGCAGATTTAGGATCTTTTTTAATCGCATCAGATAGAGCTTGACCTTGTACCTGTGTTAATGATATTGAATAAACATTATCCATGCTGACACCTAAAAAACTAGGAATAAAGCCTTGGCTATCAGTATCATCCGTATTATCCCAAATAATCATACCCGCTGCTCCAGATTTTTTAGCATTTGCCATTTTTGTTTGTAAATAGTCAACGCCACGTTTTACTAGAACAAGTTTACCTTTTACATCAATTCCGCTATAATCTGCTGCACTCCCTAAACCAACATCAACGATTGGAAGTGTTTGACCTTTATAAGCATCGTCTGATTGTGAAAAGTTTTTACCAAATAAACGTGCTTTATAAGAAACTGAACCATTTTTAATGGTCATTGTTGCAATATCTTCAGGGACTGTACTTGCACCTACAGTAATTGCTAGTGCTGAAGTTCCTGGTGAACCGACTGTAGCTTGCCCAGGGCCACTATTACCTGCAGCAACATCACACACAACTCCAGCTAAAGTAGCATTGTTAATCGCAATGCTTGTTGGGTAAAGTGGATCATTAACAGTTGCACCAAGAGATAGATTAATTACATCCATATGATCTTTTGCAGCTTGATCGATACCACTTAGTACAGATTCCGTTGTTCCGTGTCCTCCTGGTCCTAATACACGATAACCATAAAGAGCCACATCAGGTGCTACCCCATTTGCCGAATAAACATCGTTATTTTCCGTCGTATTTGCTGCAATCGTACCGGAAACGTGAGTTCCATGCGAAGTAATATACGGCTTATAATCTGATGGTGGTGTTCCCCAAACTGGATTTGAACTAGCCTTATCAGCTACCCAATCATCATAAGTTGTTTCCATTGGATCATGGTCATCTACATATTTAACGTTTCCGTTTGCATCTAATCCATCATTACTAACAAAGTCATGTCCACCATATAATTTTCCATTTTCATCATGTGTTACTTTATAAAGATCAGGGTGGTTGTAATCGATTCCTGTATCCAATACACCCACTTTAACCTTTTGTCCCGCGCGTGGACCTGTTTTAATGATACCTGTGTTACCATCAGCTTGAAGTTTATCAATCCCTAAATAGGAAAGTGCTGAAGTTGGCTTGCCAACAGATTTACTTGTTGCTGTAGTTTTAGAATTTCCTTCATCAGGTAAAGAATATTCTACTTGAGACCAAACAGACGCAACATCTGGACTTTCTGCAAGCTTTTGAACTAAATTCGCTGGTAAGGTTAAAGCAACTCCATTAAATGCATCTGTAAATTCTCGCGTAATACTAACCGAAGAATTAACAGATTTCCCACCCACTATCGTTGTTTTAGGCTGTGCATTTAAAAAGCTTTTAAAATTTGCATGTGAATCTTTAACCTTGTTGATTGCTTCGGTATATTCACTAGTAAACGCTTGACTATTTGCAGTTGCTCCACCTTTAGCTAAAGATTGCTTAATGATTTGTATTTTAGCTGGATCTTGTTTAAATTGAACAATTACATTAACCTTTTTTGAACCGATTAAATCCTTTTTGTCTACACGGATTTTTTCGGCATTATCTGCTCCGGTAAGCTTATTAATATTTGCTTTTTGCTCTGGTGTCAATCCAGCCAATATGTGGTTGACTTCATCTGCTGTAAATTCCCCTTCAGACGAGCTACTTTTCTGATCGACATTTGACTCAGCATGTGCAAGAATTGCACTTTGTGGTAATGTGACATTTAGTAACATGGCACTACTTAAAGCAACAGCAGATAACGTTCGTTTCTTTTGTCTCTTTTTCATGTTTCTCCCCCCACCTTTAGATGTTTCCGTGATTAACTATTAAAAATATTTAGAAAATAATTAATATTAACCTACAGTTCAATAATACATCACTAAAAATTTCTTCGTATTGGGGAATTTGCATTTTTGTGTCGGTGAGTGTCGAAGGAAATTACCTAGTTTAGATGCCAAAACAAGCTGCTATTATTGTCAAAAACAGCTACTTAATAATTTCTTGCCAAAAACATGTCGTTTTTTCGATTATTTTCTGTTCTAAATACCTTAAACTTTAAATAATTAGTGGATTCTTAATTCGGAGACTAAATTTGTTAAAATTGGGGGATTCTATATTTTTTTTTGAAAATTTCATCAATTATTGCAAAATTCCCAAACATTTCCTTTACAGAATCTTTACACATGAGATGTTGAATATTGCGCACTTCGTTCAACAGTGGAAATTAAAGAAAAAGACCTGCCCCTTTAAAAAATCAAGGGCAGGTCTTTTTCTTTGTTTTTCTAAAGTCATGTGAAATTTTATTTCTTACTACTTTTTCTATTAAGTATTAAAATATCTTCAGCTGTTGTCAATCCTCTTTCAGAATTTCAACAGCTTCTCTAAATCTCTGTGAATGAACAATCTCGCGTTCTCTTAAAAATCTTAAACTATCATTTAAATCCGGATCATCAGATAAATCAATTATCCATTGATACGTTGCCCTAGCTTTTTCTTCAGCTGCAATATCTTCATATAAATCTGCAATTGGAACGCCTTTTGTTTGGATATAAGCAGCACAGTTAGAGTTTTTTGCCGGAAAAATATTCTCTTATTAAATAATCTATTAAAAAGAGAATATAAAACCTCTTTAAAGTCTTCTAAATCTGTTGGAAAGTTGCTTGTTAAATAAATATTAATGAAGAAAAATCCACAAGTTATTCGTATTACTTATGGATTTTGTGTTCCACTGATTTGCATAAAGGAACAAGTATTTTTTTATTGAAATGTATTTATTAAAAATTAAGGGAAAGTTAGTATTTGAAATAAGATAATCTAATCTATTCATTTTACTTACAAAAAGGGTGTTTAATCAATTGCCTCTGATTGCACCCTTTTTGATTTTACTTAAAATAATTTGTATTAATTTTATTTAAATATTTATAGTTTGATCAGTATTACGCCCACGATATGTGTATAGATCTGCTTCAGGTGCCGCTCCAACGGTTTTAAACTCACTATCTGCAACCCCACACGCCCACCGATAATTCCTGCTACATGTGTACCATGTTCTGTATAGTATACACTTCCATAACTAGTTTCAGGTTTACCTGATTTTTTCCAATCAGCGTAGGTCGTCTCCATTGGATCATTATCATTATCTACAAAATCATATCCATCCCTGTATCTATTATCCCTACTTTAATTCCTTTTCCTGTAAATCCTTCTGCAAGTAAACGATCTAGACCATCCTACGGTGTATAATTCGCAACATTTGCTTCATCCTTTTTTAATTGGTCATTATCACTAGCAGGCGGATCTATCGAAAATGTTGTATTGCTCCAAACTGATTTTACTGATTTTGATTTTAATAGGTTTTTAATTTGATTAGCTGGCAAACTCATTGAAACACCATTAAAGGCATTTTTATAGGATCGATTAATCTTATAATCTACCTTTTTATTATTGTCGTCTGTTAATATTTGTTTGACATCTGTATTGAATGTAGTATGATCCTGATCAATTAAATTCGATGCATCTTTCTCAGATAATTGTTGACCCTCTACATTTGCTTCAATTTGTGCGACTTTGACAGGCTTATTTACAAACTCAATAATGACGGATGTTTGTTTCGTAGAATTTAAATCTGTATCTGAAGAAATTTGAAGTCCTGTTGATTCATTTGTAGTCATCTGGTTGAGTGCTGCTCTTTGTTCTTGTGTTAAATTAGCAAGTAAATTTTCAACATTCGTATTTCCAACTGCTTTGGTAATATTTGATACATGTCCAAGTGAACCTAAAATAAAGCTAGATGATAGAGCAAATACAGCTAAGCTTTTCACGACCTTACTATTGTTGTTTGCTTTTCCCCCATTTTCTTCCTCCAAGTCTCTGACTTTTTATTACAAATGTAGTGCAATGAATTACGAAACAATGATTCTAATAGGTTTTAAGTATTTATTTGGAATTCATTTATTTCCATTGATTTATTACAATTACATAAGTACTTACAATTATTAAAGAGATTTGGAGTCGTGTAAATTGGGAAAATTACCCTAAATATATGAATCAAAATTCGCTTTTTTTCATCAGTTTTTTTAAAAAAAATTGTCGTTAAGATGCATTTTATGTAGACTTATCAATTGAACACCAATATTAAGTTGCATATTTTGTCAAAACATGATGAATGAAGTGAGTTTAAATTCGGGGGTTAGTTCTTTTCTTTAACAAGTTTCTCTATTTTAATATAGTATACTTCGCTTTTAAATCAAAAAATCCAAGAAACTATTCAAACAGTTGAAAACATACATAGGAAAGATATCAATTGAACCAATTTTCAATTATAATCTGAGCTATATCTCAGATTCCCAAATTTACACAAATTTTTTGACACCGCTATTTGAGTATTTATAAAACCCCTAATATATTCTGTTCGGAAAGAAGTATAACCTAATGAGATAAAGATGAGAAAAAGATTTAGCGATAAAGTAATTAAAAAAACAAAAATAAAAGCTAACAAATTTTTGTTAGCTTTTTAAACTTTATTTCGAATTTTTTCCCTCTTCCAATGCAACCAATAGGCTAAAATCTTCATTACAAAAGGAATTCTTCACTATTGGATCATCTTTTGCTTGAATATATACAGTAGTGAACGGCACACCGTCAGAATTTTCTATTTACTTCTTAACAAAAATTGTTCGTATACTCTAAAAAATCTTTAATAAAATCTGAAGCTAAATTAGACAAACCTTTTGTTTCAGAATAAATAAGCAAAAAATCAATCTCGAAAAATTGGTTTTTTTCTTTAATTGGAATCATTTTTACATCTCCATTTATTATTAGTTCATGATTTACATATACAATTTTTGGTGCAATAAAAATGGCATCACTATCTTTTGCTATCTCTATAAGTAAACTTGCTTTATTTGTATTTAAAAACATTTGTTTTGGAGACATTTTAAACAATTTACATAATAAATCTAAATTTGAGAGTTTATAATTTAAAAGTTTCACATGCTTTAGATCATTTAGAGTTACATATTCCAATGAATAAAATGGTGAACTTCTTCCAACTCCAATACAATAATGACTAGTACATATTAGTTTATAAGATATATTTTTTATCCCGTTTAAACTTTTCAATGGAGCTAATTTAATTGCAAAGTCATATTCTTCTTTTAAAATAGCTTCTATAATATTTTCTCTATCTACCTCTCCTAATTCAAAAGTAATATCATTGTGCGCTAATTTATATTTCAAGACTGTGTCCTGAAGGTGATAATTTAATCCAGCTGTTGTAGCAATTTTTAAATGATTTTCATTCTTATTTTTGTTAATCTCATTATTCAATTCATTTATAGCTTTTATTATAAAATTTGCTGTTGAAATAACTATTTTACCTTCAATAGTAGGAGTAATGCTTCTTTTTGTTCGATTAAAAATTTTAATTCCTAGTTCATTTTCTAGCTGAGAAATAGATTGACTTAATCCTGAAGTAGATATACAGAGCTTTTCAGAAGCTTTTGTAATCGACTTTTCATTTGCGACAGTGACAATATGCTCCATTTGTTCAAAATTCATATTTAAAACCTCATTTTAAAAAAAATATAAAAATTTCATTAAAAATAGTCTTCTATTTACTTTATTCAGTAATTTTTATGCTTAATTTCCCAAAAATTGACCATTTTTATGCTTAATTTCCCAAAAATTGACCATTTTCATCCTTAATAATTCAATCAATGCTAAGTATTACTTCCTAAAATTCTAAGTTATCCGAAATGTAAATAAGTCGTTATATATTATAAAATTATTATAGTAATAATAAAAAAATAAAAAAGTAACCATTGACTGGTATTAATAAATAAAGGGGATTAATTTATGTATGAAGGGATAATTATTAAGTTTTATCGTGAAAAATATAATATTACTCAAGATCAGTTAAGTCATGGAATATGCTCTAGGGCACAGATTTGTAGAATTGAAAACGATCAAGTAAATCAATCTACTGAAATAATAAAAAAATTAACCGAACGTTTAGGAATAGATTTAGAATCAGAAGTTACAAAATTAAATAAATTAAAAACATCCTTAGACCGATTACATGCTGCAATTATTATGCAGGCATCTGACGAAATCAATGCATCGAAAGAAGATCTTGAAAAAATTGAATTAATAACAATCTCACCTTATAAATATTTTTATCAATTACTTCAAATTAGAATTCTATTATTGAATAATAATTTTAATGAAGCGACTACTATCATTAAAAAAATTCAAAAAATAAAACACAAATTATCCCTCTACGAAGGTAATATGTTAAATCATATATTGGGAATTCTATCTTTGACAAATAAAGATTACCAAAACGCAATTCAACTTTTAACATCAATTCAAGATGATATCTATAAAAACCCAGAATATTTTTATCACTTAGCAATTGCTTATCATGAAACTGAATCTAGTCTTTTAGCTTATTATTTCGCTGAAAAAGCCCAGCGATATTTTCAGCAAGTTAACAACTACCATAGAGCAATTGACTCTGAATTATTAATGATTATTCAATTCAAAGATGTTGCTGGAGAAGAGATTATTAACCGCTATAAAAATCTAATAAATAGCTGTGAGTTATGTAATTTACCAGAAAGAAAATCAATAATATATTATTATCTTGCTACTGAACACTTCCGAAGAAAAAACTACGAACTTGCAAAAAAATATTATAAAGAATCAATGATCATTAATGAAGCTAATCCTCGTTCCCTTCAATATATAATGTCATTAGAAGGCTACGTACAAAATTCATTTGAAAGTGATTTTATTCTAAATTTATAATCAAATTTGGTCAAAAAAGTTTATAACACAAAATTATATGAACCACTTATTTTGTTGTAATGTACCTAGTTGAAGGTGCATTACTTTTTTTATAAGTGGTTCTTTTTTTTATTGAAAAGTATTTATTAAAAATTAAGGGAAAGTTTGTATTTGAAAAAAGATAATCTAATCTAATTGTTTTACTTACAAAAAGGGTGTTTTAATATGTCTCACTATGATCAACACCCTTTTTGACTTTGTTACTTAAGAGGTTATCAGCAATTGAATTAATTGTTGGTGCACTTGGAGCTGTTTTATCTAAAACCTTAACAGTTGTTGGCGCGCTTACGTTTCCTGCAGTGTCAGACACCGTTACTGTTAATTCAGTACCTCCAGCCAGTGGGTTAATTTCAATATTAAAAACTTCTTTTACCAAATTAGTTTTTCTATATGGCTGTTTTTGCGATTTGGAGTTAATCAATCAAAAAGAGAGCCCCATTCAAATTATCAGGGGCTCTCCATTTTATATTACTATTTGTTTAATACGACTGTTTGAGTTGTAGCACTTACATTTCCTGCAGCATCTTTTGCCGTAACATAGATGACAGTTCCAGTTAATGTGCCATTCGCTTTATGAGGTATTTCTAAACTGAAGTACCCATTTTTATCAGCTTGTACTTCACTCACTTCATTGTTGATTTTTATAATAACCATCGCATTTACTTCGGTTTTACCTGTGATAACTTGATCTTTTTTCGTTACTGTATTAACAATTGGTGCATCTGGTGCTGTAATATCAACTACAGTAATAGTCGTTCCACTACTTACTTTACCATCTTCATTTGAAGCAGTAATTACTAAAACAGTACCTGCTTTTTGTTTTGCGATCGGAAGCGTAAAGTCACCTGCTTCATTTGCCTTGCCATTTGCTACAACAGTATCGCCCGCTTTTATAGTAACTGTAACATTAGGATCTGCTTTTCCAGAAATTGTTGTATCACTGTCACCTAATCCTTTGACAACTGGTGCGTTTGGAACTGGCACCACTTTCGTTGTCAACGTCACCGCATTTGATACACCAGCGTTTAAGCCACCTGTAATCGATACACGGAATTGGTAGTTCGTGTTTTCATTTAAACCAGTTACCGTTACCTTGCCATCCGTTACAGACAAAGTGCCTTCTGTTGTTGCTGTTTGCCATGATGACCCATTATTTGTAGACTGTTGGATTTTGATCCCTGTTGCATCAACTGCTGGGTTCCAAGTAAACGTTGCTTTGTGTGCACTGCTATCTACAGTTTTGAATGTGTTTACGCTTGTTGCGATACCAAGTACGTTAAAGTAATCAGTTGCATATTTTCCATCTACCATTTCTTTTGGTGTGATTAATGCATCTGGGTTTGATTTATACAAGTTACTTACTAGGTAATTCATATCTAGCTTATCGACAATACCATCTTGGTTTAGATCTTCGATATTGATTTTTGTTTTATTTTGCACGCCGAACATTTTCGCAACTTGTTTTACGTCTAAGACGTCAATTACGCCATCGCCATTAACATCACCAGCCGCACCATATGCTTGAGTTCCTCCGATATATCTAAATTCTGCAATATCATCACCCCATGGCGATTTTTTACCAAGTGTGACAGATTGTATACTCTTTAAGTGTCCTGGTCCTTCCACAATCACCTTGATTGGATCTTTTGAAAGTGGAATGCCTTTGATATCGATGTAGCCAGAACTACTAATTGTACCTGGTATTTTCGTTCCGTCCAGTAACTGTGCATACCCTTTAGCACCTATGCTATCAAACTTCACTGTATAGTTATTTTGAAGTCCTTGCAGTTTCACGTACGATTGCACTTGTGAATGCTTCGGAACGATTTGGAATTGATTTAATCGGCTAAATGCTGGAATTTCTTTTGCTTCATCTTTGCCGTACTGTATCATACTAAATAATGTTGTGTCATCGTCTTGTGTAAATTTCGATGTCATAATATCCCACATGTCATCTGTCACTTTAAAGGTCACATCTAAGAATGGGCTATTGCCATTGAATCCTTTAAAGTCTGCTCCACCGGTTAAATGAGCCCCAATCGTTAAGTCTTTCGCGTTTGATGGGTAATCCTTACTTGGTGTTGCAACTGGTGTATCCACATTTACATTGACACCATTTTGGTCTGCCCACTTTTGGAATGCTGGGTTGACCGTTACACCTTGCAGGTCGAAGTTACCATGATAATACATCCCAGTATACGTTCCCGACATCATGTCTTTCACGTTGTTTAGGTTTAACGTCATCGTAATCGTATCGTTTAGTGAAACTTTTTGTTTGTTATACGTTGGCACCATATATGGTGATCCTTTTTTGATAAACGCGTACTCATGGAAATCATTGACAAGCTCTACGTTATGTGCTGCATCCATTGGCATTAACGTAACTGTTGCAGGACCATTTTCGATATCGGATTTTTCAACTCCGAATTTTGTATCACCATTTGCATCTACTGGGAAATCTCCTTTTGGGAAATAGATATCATTGTTGTAATACCACAATGTATTCGCTGATTGAGTCATACCAAGTCGCGCAAGTTTCGCCGTTCCTTCGTCAGACAGGTTTGCGTGTACCCAGAATGCGTTGTATGTGTTACCATCTTGTTTTTCATCGGTAAAATCTTTGTCTTCTAACTCGTACACGCCTGGTGCATGATCTTTGTAAGTTAACGTCGGCATCGTATTGTCAACCACGATTAGTTGTGATTTTTCATATGTTTTTGCTTTCTTGTCAGTTGTATCAGTTGCTCGAATTTTTATTGTATATTGGCCTTCTGGTAGTGACGCTTTTGACAAATCTGTTTTTTCGTCTTTTGGATCCCCAATAAAAGGATAGTACGTACTTGCATCAAAGCTCACAACTAAATCGGTATCAGTTTGAACGCTGCTCACGTTAAATGGGGAAGGCGATGCGGCACCGATTGGATTTCCGTCTTTGTCATAAATCACAGCCCAGAAATACTTCATTGGACTGTTGAATCTGAACTTTAGATAACGCCCAGGGTTTCCGTTGAAATCCGAAAAGATTAACGGTTTTCGAGTCGTAATTGCTGGGTTATCCATTTGTAAGTTCCCAAGTCCTTTTTCCACCGAGCGAACAGCCAATGGCATGCGATACGTTTCACTTGGATCATCATGATTTACAATGTTCAAATATCCTTCGTATCGACCATATTCCGCCGTATCTGGCATGTTCAAAGTCGTTGTAAAGCTCGTTGATTCACCAGCTTTTACTGTTAGTGAAGGTGAACTCGTTGTCACCGTAATGCCATTTTTAGTTGCATCACTTACCGATGCATTTGGTTTAATAAAAGTTGCAGATATATCAAACGTTTTGTCAGAGTTTCCTCTATTTTTTACTTTCACTGTTCGATTACTCGTATTGACCGCACCGTCTTTTCTATACACTGCGCCAAACGTTAATGAACCTTTTTCGTAATTCATGTTCACACTATTACCACTACTATCAATGTTTGCAGTTGTGTCTTGTGCTTTAAAGCTCACGTCACGTTTTACTGCTTTCACTACATTGACTAAACCAGCACCTTGTTCGTATACAGAGTAATCTCCGTCTAGATTTCCAGAAGTGTTCGACAACGCTGCTTTCACGTCAGCTGGTGTGTAGTCTGGATGTGCTTGTAAGATTAGCGCAGCAATTCCTGCGACATGTGGCGTCGCCATCGATGTACCTGATATACGAGCGTATGCGTTGCTATAGTCTACTTTATCTGGGCTATGAACGAAATATGGATAAGTTGAGTACACCGATACACCTGGTGCAATAACATCTGGTTTAATGTCATATGTCGAAGCGACTGGTCCCCTAGAACTAAAGCTTGCCAAGTGGTTCCCTTCTGTATTCGTTGAACTGACATTCGTAAAAGTGATTGTATTTGTGCCTGCACTACGTAAACGTTCACCATCAGCTTTAGTCATACGGAATGTTGGTATAAACCCATCGTCACTTGCTAAGTAGTTATCGATGTCTCCATCAATATTGTTACTCATAATTGCTGCAACCGCGCCTGCTTTCGCTACGTTTGTTATTTTTTCAGCTAGCGGATTTGTACCACGTGCAATAAGTGCAACTTTTCCAGTTAAATCGATTGGATTGCCGTTCGCATCTTTAAAATCAGCAGCTTTAGCTAAACCAACGTCCACGATCTGATACGATTTGTTCTCTAGATCTGATACACGATCGTTATAACCTTTTCCAAGTAACTTGAAGTTAGTAAATGTTTCATTACCTACTTTTGCTGATGCAGTCGGGATACTTACCGGGAAATCACTTGCTCCAACCGTAATCGCAAGCGCTGATGCACCTGGCGTACCTACTGAGCCTTCACCCGGACCTGAGTTTCCTGCTGCAATTACACATGTTACACCTGCAAGAGTTGCATTATTAATTGCCACAGCTTCAGCTGATAACGGATCATTACTTGGTGCCCCAAGAGATAAGTTGATAACTTTCATACCATCTTGAACAGCTTTGTCGATCCCACCAACAATCCCATCTGTATAACCTGTACCGTAAGGCCCAAGAACACGATAAGTATACAAGTTAACACCAGGTGCAACCCCTTGTGCTGGTAACTCTACATTATTTTTCGATTGAGCTGCAATCGTACCTGAAACGTGTGTACCGTGGAACGTATAATACGGTTCCCCACCATCACCCTCAGGTTTGCCAGCTTTTACCCAATCATCGATTGTTGTTTCCATAGGATCAGCATCGTTGTCAACAAAATCCCAACCTTTAACTGTTGTTGGATTGATTTTACTTGCATCTTCTCCACTTTTTGCACGGTAACCTTTATATACGTCTGTTAGATCTGGGTGATTGTAGTCAATCCCTGTATCAATAACCCCTACATTGATTCCTTTTCCAGTAGTACCTTCTTTATGCAAATCTTCAATACCTGGTAATGGAATGTAATTTTCTGGTAAATTATTCTCACCTTGTTCACCTTCAGCAGAAGCATTCATTTCACTTGGGTCAAGCTTTACTAGGTCATCGTTTAATACACGACTTACTACGCCAGAATCAAATAATTTCTCAACTAAGTTACCTGGTAGTGTCATTGCCACCCCGTTTAATGCATGTGTATATTCACGCGTAATTTGAGCGGTAGCCTCCCCAGCTTTGTCGGTTGTTTCATTAGATACTTCATTTGGTGCGATGCTTAATGCAGATACTGCATTTACTGAATTAGTTTTACTTGCACTATTATTTAACCCATTTACAAAAGACTTGAATGTAGCGTGTGACGAGTTAACTGCATTATTTTCTGCGCTTAGTGTCGATTTTTCACCAGCCACTTCTTTTTGTAGGACACTTATTTTTGCTGGTTCTTGTGTAAATTCGACAATAACCTTTACCGGTTTTGAGCTTGTCGTATCAATCTTTGGCGAAATCTTTACATCACTTTCTGTTGATATTTTCTTTAACGCGTCGATTTGATCAGCTGTTAAGTCTGGTGTGCTTGTTTTTAGTGTATGTGAACCCATGACCGTATTTTCTGTGCTAGCACTTGGTGTAGCTGCTAGTACATTAAATGGAATCATCGAGCCAACGACCAGTGCACTGATCGTTGTTTTAGCTAAACTCTCTTTGAAGTTTCTTTTACTCACACTGTTCTCCCCCATTTTTGAAATTTTTTGACAATTTTCTTACGTTTTTTATTTTAACGTTAGAAATCGTTATCGTAAATTGGGGAATTTTCCATTTTTTCCAAAAAAAAAATAAGATATTAAATATTTATTGATAATAATTATAATTTTCTAATTTAATTAAATTTTCAACCTGCACTAAATTTTGCAACCTATTTTCTCTAATGGGAGAAAATCCATAGAAATTCTAATGAGTTTTCGTTCAATCCCCTAAAAATAAATGTAAATTAGATAAAATGTAGAGTGTATTTTATATTATTTGTTTAAAAAAATAACCCTTTATTCAAAATGGAATAAAGGGTTATTTACTTAGTAGCTTTTTATATAAAGCGACTGTTAGCGTACAGCGTAGGTCTTAATAATAGTTTGTTCGATCTGGCTGCCATTAGCGTCCCATGCTTTGATGCGAAGCGAAACGTAGCCAGAATCTGGGTTTTTGACCCACACTTTGTAATGGCCATCTTTCCTGTCATCTACCTTCGTGTTGCTCCAAGTGTTGCCGTCGTCAGTGGATACTGCGACCTCGACCCCTTTAATGTCTGCTGTAGCACCTGATTGAGTTACGAATGATAGATCGAAGTGATCAGTAATGCCACCTTTCGCCGTGTTCTCATTATCTAGGCCAATGTCATACCTCGGCCACAGTAGCGCAAGGTTTTCTTGCCCCTCTATAGGTCGCTGGGACTTGAATGTCCAAGCTGTGCTGGTCGTTGTAGCAAGAGAGAACCCGAACCATACTGGGTGCGATGTGTCCGCCGTGATCTTATAAGTTGCCGGGTTTGAGCTGACCTCAAACTTACTATGATTTTGGACAGATGACTGAGAAAGGAGTTTCCCGTCTTGATACATCCGCCAAGTGACCAAGTCTTTCCCATTTGCAAACAAGCCGTAGTGCCCCGGCTCACTATCACCGTTATCACTCATGTTAAGGTTTAAGATGTCTCCCTCGCGATACGCCCAGATATTCTCCGGTCCAGATGGAGCGTTCGCCGCGCCCATCCAAGTCTCTTCTTTTTTGTCGCCCGGCGAGTAGATGCGATATGCGTCCTTCATGTTACGTGTAATATCAGTAACGTCTGGATAGTACTGATGGGCCCAACTAAAAATCTTCATATCCGTCTTGTTGCCTGTGGAGTACCACTCTTCCCGGTCCGGTGTTTTTTCCTCGAATTTATCCAAGACCGCCACGAAGCCACCTTCGTCCTTACGTAATGCCACGGCCCAGTCGCCAGACTTCAACCAGCCATTTGGCCTGCGGTAGTGGGCCTTCACTACGGCAGAGTTTTCTTTTGTCACCGCGTCGACAGGGTTATCCGGAATTTCACCATTAATCATCGACGCATAATTGTACACATACGGACTGTTGGCGATTCCTTGCAGTTTGATCCAGGTAGGACCATTAGCGATTCTGTTGAAGAGCACTTCTCCGTCGCTTTGGCCAAGAGTATAGGCCGGGATGACGATATTGTCAATTGTAAATACACCTAGATTGTACCTCTCCCCGTTGTTATTGACGACGATCACTCCTGCGGCGCCAGCACCCATCACTGCTTTTATTTGGTCTCTCGGATTCTGTTTCGAATCGCGGGTGACGACCGCTAGCTTGCCATGGATGTCTATGCCGCTGAGATCCGCAGGCAGTGCCGCGCCAACGTTGACCGCTTGTAGTGTCATATTACCGTCCAACTTATGCGCAAAGTTCACTGGCACAAGCGGAATCGCCTCGTTCTTCTTGTCATCATATGTTGCTTTGATTGCAGGGGCGTAGTTGCGAGTATGGTAGTTGAACTGGAACAGACCAACATTATTTGGCGCTTTAACTGGCAACACGTAGGCGTGGATATCGCCATTAAAATTCCTCATGTAGTCAACTCCGCCGTGGTTTAAGTCAATCCGCTCGCGGACTCCAAATTTCCAAGAGTGCTTTTCGGACTCCATAGGAGTTGTAACTTTTACCTCCTTGGCTAATCGAGCATCAAACGTGATCTCTTGGTTTTCCTTACTCTTTAGCTCGATCATAGGCACTGAGGCTAGAGTATAGTTCTGAGCAATTCCGGCCTTGTCATTTGTGTTTATTGTACTAATTACCGCATAACGTCCCGGTTGCAAGGATAATTTGGTCATCCCGCTGCTACTAGCAGTGACCTGTTTACCAATCCCCATGTCAAGGTTGAACCACACCATATCGCCTCCAGCCGGTTTTCCGTTGCGATCGATCTCATTAATATTTAAATCAACTAAATCTTGTATTGTTGCACCAATGGTCGTGTTAATGATTTTATTGTCACTTGAAGTAGCTTTAACCACTGCTTGATAATCGCCGCTTTTAACGCTAAGTGCTGGATTAAATGTTACATTCATCGCACTGCTGCCATGTGCTGGGACAGTGACCACTGACTGGCTGAGTTTAAACATCCCAGAAGAAGCCGCTGTTAAATCCTCTGCCTTGGCTGTCATTGTGAGATTCAATGTGATAGCACTGTCGGATGGGTTGACATAATTATATGTCTTTACGATAGGCTGAGTAGTAGTAAACCCTGCTCCCATACTAACGACTGCAGGACTGCTATAAACGTTAGCATCTAATGCTTTCGAAATATCTACCCGTCCGCCACCCTGTTGATAAGCTATGTAGCGGGAATTTGCTACCGCAGTATCAATTAATACCTGCTTGACTTGGTCTCCTGACCAATCCGGGTGTCTTTGACGCAGAATGGCTGCAGCACCTGAAACATGTGGTGTAGCCATTGAGGTACCATTGGCACTAGTGTAGTAATCGTTAACAGCGGTACCCATAGTAGTTCCTGCAGCACGAGCAGCCACGATTGCTACTCCTGGTGCCGTAATCTCAGGTTTAACATTAAAATTATTGAGAACCGGACCGCGGTTCGAGAAACTAGCCAATAATTCGTCCGAGGATTTGTCAACTGCTCCAACCGTCAATGCTTTTTCGGCCGACCCTGGCATTGCGACAGTTCCTTTAGCTGGACCTGCATTACCAGCCGCGATAACAAACAATGTGTTGCTTGTATTACTCAAATTGTTGACCGCCTGACTCAATGGATCTGTTCCATCGCTCGCATCACCACCAAGGCTCATACTGACGACATCGGCCTTTTCCTGTACCGCCCATTGCATTCCATTGATGATCGCAGACATAGGACCTGAACCATCATTGCCAAGCACCTTTCCAATTAGAAGTTTTGCACCTGGTGCTACGCCCTTATATTTACCGCCGGAAGCAGCGCCTGATCCCGCGATAGTCGAAGCAACATGCGTACCATGCCCGAAGTGATCGACATAATCTTGACCATCTATGAAGCTCTTTGTTTTTAAAATTGCATCTCTTACATCAGGATGATTTGGATCGATCCCAGTGTCCAAGATAGCAACTTTCTCTCCTGTGCCATCATAACCAGCCGCCCATGCCGTAGGCGCGCCAATTTGTGGAACACTCTTGTCCAGCGTCACATGCACCGGTTTGTCAAGCCACAACTTCTTTATGCCATCGGCAAGTTTCGGTGCGGTCGCAGCTTTGGCACTGTCATCGTCTACCGCTTCCCAGAACTTCGCCGACTTCGACTTGCTCTCCTTAAGCGATGCCCCATGAATGCTGTCTAACGTCATTTCGCTTTCTGATCCGGTTGGCTCTGGCATACTATCAGCCATCTCCTGTGAGCCTTGGTAAGTCGCGATCAACGGTATATCAGAGCGGTTAGCATCATCGTAGCCGTATTCAATCAATTTGGTGACATTGAACAGCTCGCGGTCAAGCGTATTAGTAGCTAAGTACGCCTGTGCCTGTGCCGGGATGACGTAAAGATCACCACCCACATTCATCGTGGTTATATCCACCGGGGTGCCGTCAGACGCTGGCTCGACTGTCGCACCCTGCGTGCCGTCGGCATAACGGTCTACCGTCACAACCTCTCCCGTCACGAGTGTGACCTGGTGTGAGGCTACGACCGGATTGTGCTTCTCCGTCTCTTTAGCCTGAATATCCTGTGTTTTATTGGTATTTTCTTCATAAGCAAAGGTATTGCCAGTACTTGTTGCCAAAAGTGCCGTAGTAGCCAATCCTGCTGTCAATACATTAATAATTTTTTTGTTACTTCGTTTCTTCATTAATCCTCCCCATTTCCTTACTAAATAATAGATTAATATATTAGTAAAAATGTAAAAGCTTTGTGCTAATGACATAACTTCACATTACATACACTGATTTGACTTTCAGCATCAAGCTATTAAAATTTCTCAACAAATCTAGTATCAATCGAGCTAGTTTATTAAATATTCAGAAATATTAATATCCTAAGTCACATTATAGGTCAAGCCTTTACATAAGTGTATTGGGGAATTTGTCTATGTTCTTAATAGGAATTTTTATACATAAATCTAAATGAACATAAATTTCTATGTTGTATTTTGTAATTTAGAACAGAAAAAAGAGTTAAAATAATTAATTTTTTGTAGAAATTTGAAGTATATTGACACTTAGTTTGGGTAATTTTAGGATTTTCACTGGAGAATGGCCTTTAATTGTTTTGGACCTCAAAAAATTAATTCCTTTAATCCTCCATTCACTCAGTGAGAAAATCACTTTTAATCACAATGGAACCGTTCTTTTAAATATAACTTTGTTAGTCCGTTACAAGAAACGTAAAAAGGCAACGCCCAAAAAATTAAAATGTACCCTATGTAAAGGACATAAGAAAAAATTTATTCAACACAAAGAAGATGGTTTCTATATTCTGTTATTATCCCCTTATAGTAGACAGTCAAAAGAAAGTTACTGTACTGTTTATTTTGGAGAGGATTTTTTATGGGGAAAAATAGAAGAACTTTTTCGGTTAATTTTAAAATGAAGGCTATTGAAATGTACTTACATAGAGGTACTTATTCAGTAATTGGCAGGTGGATCAAGTTTAGGGAGTTCCTATTTTTTTATGCTTTTTAAAGCCTTGCTGGACAAGATCTGGCAATCATGAAATTGATTCAATTAGTTTAATTATAAAAATCTTTTTCAAACATAGAAACATAGAAAAAAAGCTATCGAAATCCTAATTTTCTAGGAAAGATAGCTTTTCATTTAATCTAATTGAAATATTTAAGGGCGTCTTAACGTTATTGTTTTACCGTTACTTTTTTAGACACTGTTGTAATTTTGAAACCGTCTTTTGTAACGATATCAGCAGAGATAGAATACGTTCCATTTGGAAGGTCAAGTTCAGGTAACCATGCTGCTCTTAGTGTATGTTCATTTTTCACATCCCACGAATCAACCAATTTACCACTTGAATCTTTTACATTAATCGTCCAGTCTACTCTATTATGTGCAAAGCTTACAATTTTTGCTGGATTTTTTTCGTTAATATTTATAGAATTTAAAAGCGCGAATGTTTGAACGACCATACCTTGAGTATTATAGCTTTGATCTCCCCACGTAGTCCAAGATACATTCCCTGCATAATCAACACCTAAAATAACAATACCTTTCGGTTCTGTAGGAACTATTACAGATTTTTGCTCAAGTCCTAATGAATAAGATTTTCCATTAACAAAAACAACGGCAGAATTAAAGTCACTTGCATTATCTGTCGCATTGAAGGAAACTTGATATTTTCCATTCATTGGCGTTACTGTAATATCTGAAACTTTCGGAGCGACAGAATCTACTATCATTGGCATTTTAACAGTCTGCGGTCTAGCATTTGGATAATCTAACGTTGTTTTGATTACATATTGGTATACACCGTCAGGAACATAATTTCCAGACTGGTCTTTCATATCCCATTGATATACGTTAGTTCCATAATCACCAACCATCATAATGTTTTTATGAAATTTCCATGGTTGTCCATTTCCAGTCATTTCACTATAATCGCCTAAATATCTAAGTTGTTTTCCAGTTGAATCTTCAATAGATATTTCAGCTTTTGCTAAATTACGTAAGGCTTGGAATGAACCATAAATACCAATATCTACATAGTTTGGCGAGTAAGCAATATGGTTAAGATCGAAACCATTTCCATTGTATCCTAAAGGAGATCCTTCTGAATCATCATTCCAAAGTGCCGTATATCCAACAAATGCATCATTATCCCATGCTGGAGCATCGATATTACGAGGCTCATCCCATTTTCCATAGAATCCCATATAAGGAATGGATAATGGTACAGCTTTATTTTGATCCTTCGCTACCGGTACAAGACGAACAAATCCTTCTACAAAATTATTTTTCTTTAAAGAATCTGGTAAAGATACATTAACAGTCAACATTTTGTTTTGACCTGGTTTGATTTTAACTAGTGCTCCTGATTTGTCTGTTACGATGTTATCATTGACAGTCACAGTTGCACCTTTAATTTGTTCGCTTGACAAGCTTAAATAATCTTTTGTATCTAATTGTCCATCTCCATCAAAATCAAATTGCTTCGTTTCAGTCTTATCTTTCAATAAATCTACATAAACATTGTATTCTATATCAGCACTATTATTTTTACCTTTAGGAGCGTCGAATGCTTCCATGTTTAATTTAAAGCTTGTATTTTGGCCGATTTCCTTTAATGCAACCGCACCGGCTGATTCTAAAGGAGCGTTTCTATTTGTCACAACGACTGGCGTATTAATTGCATTTTGAATTTGCATTAAACCAGATCCTTGTACACGTGGTGAATATGGAACTTCACTGTTTGTTCTTGGATCCATGACAACCTTAGCTGTATTCATTAACGCAATCTTTGCTTTTAAAACTGTATCTTCTGAATGTGTTAATCCTTTTTGATAAAGTGACTGCAATAACAATGCTGAACCGCCTGCAACATGTGGAGTTGCCATGGATGTACCGCTCATCACTTCATATTCATTTCCTGGTATAGTAGAATAAATATTCCCTCCAGGAGCGGAAAGTTCCGGTTTAAAATCTAATGTAGGCGTAGTACCCATTGATGAAAAATAGGACATATTGTCTTTCCCTGGGTTGTCTACCCAAGCATCACCTGTATATTTCATACTTAAATATTGACCGCTTGGCATACTACTCATTTTACTTAACAATGCTTGTCCAACAGCTTTACTTATTGAAGCCGTTGGTGTTGCAGATGGCGTTGCTGGAAGAGGAGCATAATCATAATTTATAGATCCTGTAGGTGGTATCATGATAATAGCCTTAGCTCCTGCACTCTTTGCTGTAAATTGAATGCTTGAAACAGTACTATACCAATCTAGTAATTTAACAACGGCAATGTAGCCAGTTTTGCCCTTAGGATAATCTGAAGCATACTTTCCTTCATTGACGTATACCATATCATAGTTTGTATCTGGTAATAGATTCTTAGAAACTTTAAAATTATAAGATGGAGCGAATTGATCTTGATCTTTGAATGGTATCGATAGACCATTTCCATCTGAGATTGCATTCATATGAATTTTACTATTTTCATAGGAAGCAACTGACACAGCAAAAGGACTTACTCCTGGCGAACCAACAGTCCCGATATCAGGATCTTCTGCATATGGTTTTAAAGAAGATTTAGAGAGATTATTCAATGTACTGTATCCTGAATTTCCAGCTGCTACAACAACAAGTGTACCCTGTTCTGTCGCCATTCTGATCTCTTTTTGAATCGGATCATAGTTTTCGTCTACAGTGCCTGCATCTGTACCTAAACTCATGTTAATAACATCTGCACCCATTGAAACAGCATGCTCCATACCTGCGATAATATCATCTTCCATAGCGCCGCCGCCTTTATCTGAAAATACCTTCTCAGCTAAAAGTTGAACACCTGGTGCAATACCAGCAACTCCACCCTTCGTTTCGTCACCGTTTGCTCCAACTATACCAGAAACGTGTGTACCATGCGGACTACCTTTTGCACCGGGAATAACATCTGTATCATTGTCTGCCCAGTCATATCCCGTTGGAACTTTATCAGAATACCATTTTTCATTTACGCTTGTCTCTGCAAATTTTTGTTGAATATTATTTTGATTCCACTTTTCTTTTGCTTTTGCTGCATCAGATAAAGTCAAATCTTTATGCGTATAATCAATCCCTGAATCAATAACCCCTACAAGTAATCCTTCACCTTTATAACCGTATTGTTCCCATACTTTTTGAGCTTGTACTAATTCCTTACTTGCCGCCATCGATTCCGTGTAAATTCTAGCAATATGAACATGTTTCACCCCAGAAATAGACTGGATATCTTTCATATTTTTATATTGTGTTTCAACACTGAATCCGTTAAAGCCTTGATAATAGCGATGCTTTAATTTGACAGAATCATTGGATTTAGATTTTTTTTCTGTTGAGATTTGTTCGATTACGTCGTCTTGCTTTTGTTTAAATGCAGCCATTTTACTTTCAGGTGTTGTTTGTACATTTTCTGCCGGTTGATCAACCTCTACAATTAAATGAACAAGGTCATCTGGTTTAAAGCTTTTTATTTGATTATCTTTTTTAATATCTTTATAAATTGGTTTTACTTGATCTGTTTCAATATTATGCTTAACAACTACTGGTGAAACTTGCTCTGTTGGTTCACTTGGATCGTCAATACTTTCAGCCAAAGCTGTAAGAGATGTAAATAATAATGAGGTTAAAGCTGCAGTGCTCAATACCCTAAATGCATTAATTTTACTTTTCTTCATTAAGATAGCCCCTTTTTCAATTTTCTATTAAATAAAACTTTCGAGCATTAATCCTCTAAGTTTTTATTTTCTAATATCAATCTATTAGTTTGATGTTTGAGAATTTAGTGACTTTTTATTTAGAATAGTTATAAAACTGTTTCTCTTTCACATTTTACTAATAAAGAACTTTGTTGTGTATTGGGGTTATAAGGAAGTATTTATCTAACAAATTTCGAATCTATTTTTGCCTAATTCTGTCGATTATCAGTTCCAATTAAACGAATATATAGATAATTTCGTCTATTAACTCGAAAAATGTATTATTTTATGTCCGAAACGTTTAATCTTTAAAAAAAATACTGACTAAATTTGGGTAATTTTGTAATATATTAGAATATTCCCATGAATTATTTCTAGTAATCTATTTTTAAAAAGAATAATATTAAGCCATTTTAATAAAACTAACATTACAAAATCACCTACAAGTAATGTATTAAATATTTATAATTAAATATTTTTATATATCGTCTCAAATTTTAAAGTAAAAAAAGAAGAATAGGAAAGCAGAGATATTATCTGCTATTTCTATCCTTCTTTTTGATATAATTACCATTTATTACAACAACGTGCCTTATTCAAATAACGCTGCGTTGATCTATGAGTCTAGGATTTACCACAGTGAATGGAGGTTGAAATCCTTCTTCAATGGCAGTTACAATAGAAAATTTATATTTTATATTTTTGTACTACAAATGACCTCATTTACTACAACAACTTTTTTAAATCTTATTGAACTATCGCATCAGTTAGTTGCATAGCATTTTTCATTATGTTCTTTTAGATTTCTTAATTAATCTATTAAATAGTGCAATAACTCCAACTATAATTATTAAAACTAAAGCTGGAAAAAGAATATTGTTCATTTATAAAAAAGCCGCATATTAGCAGCTCATGATCTTCAACTATTGCACTGCGTTAGTTGAATAAGAACAGCTATTTTTTATTTGGCTTTGCTAAAGAATGGTTGATAATGTTTAGGTTCTTTTTACTTATCTATTATTTTGTAGTCATTTGTTTTAACAATCGAAATATCATTTGTAACAGCAAAGACTTCAAGGTCTTTGTATATGGTCTCAGGAGTGAAATTGGTAATTCGAATATTCATTCCTTTATTTAATTTCACAATTACACCTTTTCTAACCCAACCAAATCGTGAAAATTTCATTTGAACAATTTGATTAGTATAAACAACTTTTTTGTAAATAGGCATCGAAAGAAAACTAACTAGATAAGTTAAACCACCTTCCTCTATTTGAAATTCAAAATTGATTAAAATTAATATGAAAATAAATAGCGTAGGTATGTATGCAAATGATAAAAATCCAATTGAATGAGGTGAAAACGCCGTTGAGAATATTAGTAGTAAAAAAAATGTTAACACTGCTCTTTGGCTCTTCCCTTTGTAAATCAAACGATCATCCCCTTGTGACTAACACATAAGTAATTACTTTAACTATATTTATTCTATTTATTATTCTTAGAGTCCTTTTCTTATTAAACTAATCTGCCATTTAGTAAAATAATATTTGTTCCTTTTCTAGTATTAATCTACCTATTTTAATCATGAATTTCGTCAATAATGCCTTGTAAACCAACAATTATTGGAGGGAATTCACTTATGTTATTATCTAATGCATGGAAAAGTTACTATAATGATAAGTTAATTGAAGGATACTCGGCAACTACTCTAAAAGCATATAAAATACAGGCTACACTCTTAATTAAGCATTTGGGTGATATTGAGATTGCTGAAATCACTACTGATGCTTTGAAAGGGTATCTTGTATTTGTTGGAGAAAAGTTAAAACCTGCAAGTCTAGCACATCGAGTCCGTTTTATAAAATCTTTATTCCGTTGGGCTCATGAAGAGGGTGAAATAAATAGCAACCCTTCCTCAAAACTAAAAGAACCAAAAGCTGGAACCAGAATCCCTAAGTTCTTAACTGTTAAGGAAATTGAACTCCTTCGTGAAGCCTGTAATTCTTCAAGAGAACATGCAATAATTGAGTTTATGTATTCATCAGGATGTCGTATCGGTGAAATTGTCTTAATTAATAAAAATGATTTAAATTGGGCGAATCACTCGGTAATAGTACGTGGAAAAGGTGATAAAGAAAGAGAAGTATACTTCAATATTCGTACTGAAATTTGGCTATTTAGATAATTAAACGAACGACATGATGAAGATCCTGCATTATTTGTAACCGAAAGAGCACCTCGTCGGCTAAGTATCGCTCAAACTCGCCATATAATTAAGGAGGTCTCTTTACAGGCAGAGTTTAACAAAAAGATTTCCCCCCACCAACTAAGGCACAGTTACGCAACTCATTTAATGGATAACGGAGCTCCACTTGAAGTAATTCAAAGTTTATTAGGTCATGAAAAGAGTGAAACAACACGAATTTATGCGAAATTAAGTGGAAAACAACGCCAAGATCAATATTGTAAATACTTTTAAAAAAGGACCTGCAAGGGTCCTTTTAATAAATTCTTATAAAACTAACGCAATGCGTTAGTTGAATTAGAATGTAAATCAAGCATTATTAATTTTAATAAAATAGTAAATTAATATATATAAATAAGAAAAAACAATCGGAATAGCATTTATCCATTTTGGTATTTTCACATTAAATTTACCCAAAACTTTCCTTAATAAGTCATTACATAATTGAAATAGATTTATTGTCAAAAACAGAATCATTAAGAAATAAAAAATATTAAATTTGATTGCATATAAAATCAAAGATAAAAAAATTACTAAAGATAGTAATTCAGCTAAATCATATTTTCTAACAATGTGTTCTGATAACCATTTTCTATATCTCTTTAATACCGGCATTTTCCAGCACCTCAAATTTTACTTTTCGTTCTAAAATTTCTATATTCTAATTCCAAATATATTACTAAATTGTAAAATTCGCTAGACATTTTCAAAATCCTTATTCAACTAAACTGCCATTATGTTGAATAAGGAATTGAAAATTCTTGATCAAATGATTAACCTAAATTGACGAGCACCTTCATTTGTTAGATGATACTCCAAAAGACATCTACGCATGAATACTTCCTTAATATACGATGTAGTGACATGAAACCCTTTCATTTTAAGGAACTGATGCCATGCCAAATAAATGATCAGAACTATTTAATCGTTCACCAACTTCATCGCTAACTTGTAAAAAATCCCTATTTTTCGTTCTGTCATTGTTTTCATCTGTATCTTCAATTCATATCGTTGTTTGCAAATTGAAGGGAATGTTCAAAGTCGTCATTTACAACATCCATATTTAATGGAATATCTAATCTATAACTTCTAAAAATTATTTAATGGTTACATTCATCTCATTACGCATTATTTTTTAAATTGACGATAGTTGATGGCTGGATAGTAAAAGAATAATGTTATATTTGGTTAAATTCACACCATAGTTCATAGTCAAAATGGGATAAAACGTGTTCGCAATGAAGCTAAAATAGCGATCTTGACATTTAATTATAAACAAGTAGTTATATTTAAACATGAAATACATTTGCCAACAATACATACTAAAAGATTAATAGTTAAGATTAAGTTCGGTTTCCACCCTTCTTCTCGAGAAATGGGGCATATATCTTATTAATTACTTCATCAATGTCGACAATCTTGGCATAATTCGCTGCATAGCGAATGGCTTGAAATTCAAAAGGTTCCTTACGATTAATAATATCTTCTAAGTCGCGTTTGATCTCGATCAGAACTAGGTTTCCTTGATTATCAATGGCCACTAGGTCACTTCTGCCTCTATGGGTATTTTGGATTTGCTGGCCAATCAGCAAGAGCGATTCATCCTCATCAACAAGAAGTTGTAAATTATCTGAAAGAAATTCCTCTATATCCGATTCTTGAATACCTAGCTCTTTAAAAGTTAGGGAGTGGAATTGATCATTTTGTAATTTCATTTCTCGATTGCTAATAGTTATGGATACATACATCTGTTTTTCTCCTTATGTGAATATGGACTCAAGGTGCAACACTATTTGAAATCCCAAACTAACATTCTTTTCATCTGAGACAAGTGAACAGTCAATATGGCATTCTTTCAAAGACGGTCATAAGTGTTAAATAACCTCACCCAAAACACCAAGTATTGTCCGTTAGATTGATGTTTTTTCTTGCTGGAATTCAGTACACCACTTTCTTTTAGTTTGAGCGTTCTAGAGTCTTAGACATCCGAAGAAGATTTTTCCATTTTCTTTTCTTCATGCTTAACTTTCTGATAAAGCTTCCACCAATAAGCAAACTTGAAAAAGGATTATTTTACATTATTGATAACAGTATGAGGATCATTCCGTTATCATCCTCTATTTAGGAAGTACGGTGATCAAAAAAAAAAAAATATAGAGACCATAGAGGAGTAGTACGATGAAGATAATCCGAAAATATGCAACAAAAAACAATGCCATAAACGTTGAAGTATTATTTAAAAACTTAATTGAATTAGAAGTTGAAAAAATTGCAAACAATATTATCGTAAACTCACCAACATCTCTTGTGGACACTAAAACAGGTGGTGAACTTGCATGAGATGTGCTATTTACGCTCGAGTATCTACAGAATTAGATACTCAGCGTACTTCAATTGATAATCAAATTGATATTTTCAAAAATTATGTGGCTCAAAAAGGCTGGAAAATTACGAAAATCTATACAGATAAAAAGTCTGGAACAAAATCTAATCGATCAGAGCTAAAATCACTAATTGAAGGAGCAAAAAAAGGTGAATTTGATGTGATCCTTGCCAAAGAACTATCCCGTCTTGCACGAAATGGAAAATTATCATATGAACTACGCGATATATGCCAGAACAATAATATTGAAATTGTCTGTTTAGATAATTCAATTAATACCGTTGAAGGAAATATTCAAAACTTTGGTTTATTTGCTTGGCTTTATGAAACTGAATCAACAAATAGTAGTAGAAGAAATAAACAAGCTAAATTAGCTAGAGCTCGTCGCGGTCTCTTCATTGGATCAATTCCTCCATTTGGTTATTATAGTAAAAACGGATTATTAAAGGTTAGAAATGATGAAACGCCCAGCGTTGTCCGTCGCATTTTTAATGAGTACTTAGAAGGAAAAGGAATGGATTCTATTGCTAAAGGGTTAACTGCTTAAGGCGTAATTACTCCTTCAGCAGTTACAAATCGATCAAAGTCGTTAAACGTATGGCACGCGAGTTCAATTAGATTAATTTTAACGAACGTCCATTATTGTGGTGACTTAGTCCAACATCAATCTGAAATTGTTTCTGTTACTTCTCATAAACGGAAGAGCATTCCAAAAGAAGATCAGTTGATATTAACAGATACACATGAAGCGATAGTTTCTAAAGACATTTTCAAACAAGTACAAGAACATTTGGCTAAAAGAACGCGCACAGCTACAGCTCCTCAAAAACACTTGTTTACAAATATGCTATTTTGTGAAGAATGCGAGAGAGGAATGTGGTTTAGAAAAAATCAAAAAGGTTACCGTTGTGGTGGAAACATTAAATACGGGGATACTTTTTGCTCGAATCGAAATATAGTTCGCGAAAGTGAACTTTCTAATACCATACTGACTGATTTTGACAATTTATTTAATAACCTTAAAGAAGATAGTTTTTTTAATTCCTTATTAGCCAGAATAAATTCATTACGTCAGCGTATCAAGAATGTTAAACATGATTTGCAAAAACTACAATCTAAGAAACTTAATTATGTTGATTTGTATACTGATCGTATTATTTCTGCCGAAGAACTACATGAATTTCGTAAAATGACTGATGGAAAAATTAATAAGCTACAAGTCGAGTTAGCTCAATTAGAATATCAACTCAATACTTGTGATGATGAGAACTATGTTCTTAATCTAAAAAATTCATTAAAAGATGTTATCAAAATGAATGAAATTACTCCAAAGGTTTTGAACGTTCTAGTTAATCGCATCACTTGTAATATTAGAGGCGAAGTTACAATTCAATATAATTTTAGCGATCCTTTATTATAAGTAAAAAAGGCAGCGCCCAAATGGGCTTTCTGCCTTACTTTAAAATGAGTTCAGCCACACACTCAACGTGCGCAGTATGTGGAAACATATCAACAGGCTGTAAATACTTCACTTCATAACTCTTACTCAATACCTTTAAATCCCTAGCTAAAGTAGAAGGATTACAAGAAACATATACTAATTTCTTCGGTTTAATTTTTAATACAGTATTTAAAAACTCCTCATCACAACCAGTTCTAGGTGGATCAGTTATGATAACGTCTGGTTTCCATCCTTCTTGTAACCATTTCGGTAATACTTGTTCAGCTTTACCTGCTTCGTAATGAGTATTTGTAAACCCATGGCTAAGGGCATTTGTTTTCGCATCGATGATTGCTTCTTTCGTTACGTCCATGCCTCGAACTTCCTTAGCATCTTTTGCTAGCCATAGTCCGATTGTCCCTACTCCACAATAAGCATCTACGACTTTTTCTGTTCCAGTAAGTGCCGCTGCTTTTTTGACTTCATCATATAGCTTAACTGTTTGTTCAGGATTTAATTGGAAAAACGCTCTTGCTGAAAGTTCGAATGATAAGTCTCCAAGCTTTTCTTCAATTACTTCTTCACCTGATAAATAAACCGTTTCACGACCAAAGATCACTGAAGTCATTTGATTATTAATGTTTTGCATTAAGCTTGTCACTTCAGGAATTCGTTTTTTAATTTCACTGATTAGTTCATTTTTCTGAGGAAAATCTTTCGTTCCAGTTACTAAAACAAGTTGGATTTGACCTGTACGTAAACCAACTCGCGCTACGATTGTTCGGATTACCCCTTTATTTTTTCGTTCATTATAAACAGGGATATTTAAACGAGTTAAAATTTTCTTCACTTTACCTGTAATTTTATTTAAATCCTCATGTTGGATTGGGCAATGGCCAATATCGACAACATTATGAGAGTTTTGTGTATATAGTCCAGCGATGATTTTATTTTTTTCTAGCCCAGCTTGAAGCTGACTTTTGTTTCGATAATTCCAAGGATTTTCCATACCGATCGTTTCTTTAATTGGTGTTTTTTCTAGTAAATCTTTCGCATACTTTTCCATTGCTTGGATGACAATGTCGCGTTTATATCGAAGTTGTCCTTCATAAGATGCATGCTGAATTTGACAGCCACCACATTTTTCGTAGATTTTACAAGTCGGCTCTACACGATCTGGTGATGCCTTTCGAATACGTTGAATTTTCCCTTCAGCAAAACCGTCGCGAACATTCGTTACCTCAGCAACTACTTCCTCACCAGGTAATGCTCCTTTTATAAAGACTACTTGTCTTTTAAAGTAACCGACACCCTCACCATTAATCCCAATACGTTTGATTGTAATCGGAAAGGACTGTCCTACTTCTAATTTATTTTCTAACTGATTACTCATATATACAACTCCATTATTCTATGCTCTTCCAAAGATAAAGGGCCGCGTAGCTTCCAAACGGAGAAACCTGCTCTTTTACATAATCCATTATTTCTTTCGAAGGCTTTTCATCTAAATTTAAAAGCTTTTGAAGTGCGATTTGAATTCCAACATCACCAACTGGGAAAATATCTTTTCTACCTAGACCAAATAATAAGAAGTTTTCAACTGTCCAAGGACCGACTCCCTTAAGCTTGATTAACTCTTTTGAAATTTCCTCTGATGATAATGTCCGATAATCTTGATGACTTAAAACTCCTTCACTCCAAGCTTTAGCAATTCCAATCATATATTCAGCTTTTCTCGTACTAAGCTGCAAATCTCTTAACTCATCTATAGTTAAATTAGCAATTATTTCAGGAGATGGAAAAAACCACGAATTACCAATTCTTTCACCATACATTCGAACAAATCGTTTTGTGACTTGGATTGCGAATGTACGCTGTATTTGTTGATGAATAATACATGTAATTAAACAGGCAAAAGGATCATTAGAAACGGTAATTGGTGTATGTCCAAAAAGGTCAATTAGAGGAGAAATTGTAGTTTGTTTTAAATGATGATGTAGCTCTTCAAATTCTGTTTGCCATTGCAATATGGTAGCAACTTCTTCGAGAATTTTCTCTTTATTTTCATGTTCACTAATGACTTCAAACTGAACCGGAACATCATTTATTTTCTTAACCTTTACAACTACTTGATCCCCATCAATATACAGTGGAATGCTTAACCGCTTTTCAGCAGAATGCACTGTAAATGTAGGCTCATGCTCTAATCTCTTTAAAACTTCTTCCCATTGATATGGTGTTTCTAAAGCAACCTCTTCCTTCCACATTCTCCCGTTCCTCCTTAATTACTCTGAAGTGTATTATAGCATAACAAGTACCGCTTAAGAAAATTTGTGTGAAACGCAAAAAACTAGAGAAATGATCTCTAGTTAAGGTGTGCATAAAATCTGATTAAGACTGATTGCAAACGCTTGTCTTTCGAGGCGCGAAGACTGGTGAGGAGCGGAGTTACCTTTGACGGTAATGAGCACCGCAGTCAGGCGAAGCAACGAAGAAAGCGAGCGTTTGTCAACAGTCTGAAGAAATGCAAAAAAAGCTTGGGGACTAGTCAATCTTTCTTTGACACTTTAAATTTTAAGGGAATGGGGAAACTTTCAAGTCCAATCAGGTTTCAAAACTGATCAAATATCGCTACAGCGGTGTTGATATTTGCTATACTTAAATGATAACGATTATCATTTTCGAAGTCAAATGTTGAATAAAAATAATTTGAATCTTTTTTCTATACTTATTGCAGCTTTCAAAACGATTATCCACCTCTTCTTTCCTCTACCTTAAAATATCTCCGTAAACAATTGGAAATAATACAAGTACAATACCTACTTACCATTCGTAAATTATGTTCTTTCGAAGACGCATTAGGTTATAATTTATGATAAACTATTTAATTGAAAGTAGAGACTAGTGAGGTAAGACTATAATGGAAAAAGCCAAAGTTAGTATAGTCGTTGTTGCACATAATCATGAAGATGTCTTAAAAGATTGCCTAAATAGTATACAAGGTCATTCATTAACTGATATTGAAACGATTATGATCGACAACGGTTCATCTGATAATAGTAAAGAAATAATTGAGAAATATTCAAATTCACATAAAAATGTTCGCTTCATATCATTAGAACTAATGACAAAAAACAAAGCTCGTAACATTGGATTACATGAAGCTACTGGAGAATTTGTGGCATTTATCGATGCGGATGATCTAGTTAATCCTTCAGCCTATGAAAATTTATATAACAGTGCGATAAAGGATCATACTGATATTGCTTTAGGAAATATACAATTATTCAATGGTACAAGAAAATGGGAGCACCATGAATTAAAATCAATCATTAAAAAAGATTTACCAACATTACGTGAGTTTCATAAACATCCAGAACTTCTCTTAAATCCTTCTATTAAAAATATGATTATTAAAAGAAGTTTAATAAACGACAATCAATTGCAATTCAATGAGCTTTTAACAGAACAACAAGATTTATTATTTACTCAACAATCTTTTATTTGTTCAAATAAAGTTTATGTAACTTCAGATATCGTCATAAAAGTGAGAGATTTAACAAACAGTGATGTTATTAAACAAACTAGTACGTTAGAATTTTTTGATAACCTTCTCGTTACTCAAACTGAATTAATAAACTATTATAATCTGAAAGATATCACCTCTCATTACTCGCATGTTGAGAAAAAATTATGGGATTATTATTTAACGTCTTTACTGACAAAGGCATATTATTTCCCTAAAGAACAGTACAATGAACTTTTAAGGATTTCATCGGATTTTGCTATAAACTTATCTGAAAATCTAATGGAAAATAATACTTCTAAAATTAGTAAAGTATTTTATACTATTTTTCTTAATCAAAATCCAGAAGAATTTCATTTATTGATGACTCTATTATCAGATCGTACTCTACAAAAAGGTGCAGTGATGATAGAGGGAAAATATTATCATTATTTTGCAAAGTATTTTCCGAAATATAAAGAATACCTAGAAATTAAGGAATTTAATTTACATCAAAAAATTGAAATTCTTTCGTTACGAGGTGACCGTTTGCAAGTTGGTGGCTTCGCATTTATCGAGGAAATTAATAATTTAGATTCTATTAAGGAATTACAGTTTAAAAATAAATCAAATGGTCAACTAATTACAGTTACACTCGAAACTCTTGAGCGTTCTGATTTGTCCTATCTTTTCTCAAAAAATAGTATTAATTATAGTGATGGTGGCTATAAAACAACTACAATTGAGTTAAGTAAAATTTTACCTGATGGCGATTATGAAGTGTTTATTTCAGTAAAAGTTGGAGATATTTCATTAAAAAAACCACTTCATATTTTCTATTTTTCAACAAAGGCAAATTCAAAACCTGCAACAACTAAAACACATAGTATCGTACCTTATTTTCCAAAGAAAAATTTACACATTCGAATCAAAAAAACAGGTCTACTTGGAAAATTAAAAACAAAGATTCAAAAATCATTCCGTGATATCGTTTATGAATTTGGTTTACTTGTACTTAGAAGAGAATGGAAGTCATTCCTTATTTTTCACCTTTACCGCTTAACCCAAAGATACTATCGAAATAAGCATATTTGGTTAATTGGCGAACGAAAAGATACGGCACAAGATAATTCTTACCATTTATTCAAGTACATTCAGCAAAATAAAATAAGAGATAACTGTTACTATTTGATTGATAAAAAGGCAAAGGATTACGAATATATAAAACAATTCGGAAACATTGTACAATATGGAAGCTTAAAGCATACACTTTACTTATTAACTTGTGATAAAACAATTAATGCCTATTCAGAGCGTGCCAACATGTACACGCATGAGTACTTACAAGTTTTAAAATGTCATCCGGAGTGGCAGCAAAATCAAAAAATCCTTATTCAACACGGCGTTATTGGAGTTAGTCGTGTAAATCATGTACTGAATAAAAATCGAATGGGCTATTCATTATTTATCGTTTCATCTGATTTTGAAAAAGATCATATTGTTAACGAATTCGGTTATGCTGAAAATGAAGTGGCCGTTACAGGTTTGGCTAGATGGGATGCGCTTGAAAATACAGGAAATGGCAAAACCATTTTAATCATGCCAACATGGAGAAACTGGAATAAAAGTACTCAGCAATTAATGAACTCTGAATACTTTAACCGTTATTTTTCTTTACTTAGTAATCCCGAATTACATCAAATCTTAGAAAAGAATGATTTAAATATCATTTTCTATCCGCACTACCAGACTCAAATTTATATGAAGGATGTTCCGGATTTCCATAAAAGAATAAAAACGATCCGTCAAGGTGAAGAGACTGTCCAATCACTATTAAAAAGATCAGATTTATTAATCACTGATTATTCAACAGTTTCATTTGATTTTTCATATATGGAAAAACCAGTTATTTTCTATCAGTTTGACTATAAGCGATTTTATTATGAGCATTACAACCAAGGACCAATTACACAAGACTTACTTTTTGGAGAAGTTGTAACTGAAGAAGAGCAAGTTCTTAACGGAATAAAAAAATTCGCTAATAAAGATAAACAATTCCTAGAAAATACAGTCGAAAATCCATTTGTCATCAAAACACCTAAGCAACATGCTAAACTAAACTACGAAGCAATCGCAAACCGTTAAAAAACTCGACCTTAAAGAGTAAAAAAGCTAATGATTAAAGCAGTTCATAAAACTACTTAATCATTAGCTTTTTATTTTTTAGGTAGATAAAAGCTCGGATCAAACCCGCTTCTCTCCATCATTAAGTCATCTAAACTTTTAAATTGATACCCTCGTTTATGTAAGCCAGTAATAATTGCATCCATCGCTTCTGCATTATCCTTGGATACAGTATGCATTAATATAACTGCTCCTGGATGAATCATTTTCATCACATTATCATAAGCATATTTCCAACCTCTTTGTTGATCAACTTTCCAATCAACATATGCCAATGACCAGAAAATATTTTCATATCCCTGCTTATTAACTAGTTTCAATGTACGTTCGCTAAAAACACCTCTGGCAGGTCTGAAATATTTCATATCTGATCGGCCAGTCAATTCCTGGTATGCCATTTTAACTTGTTCCAATTCCTCAATTATCTTTTGATCACCAATCGTTGTCATATCAGGATGACTCCACGAATGGTTCCCGACTATATGCCCCTCATTAACCATTCTTTTCACTAATTCTGGATTTTCCTTAATATAATGCCCTGTTATAAAAAAAGTCCCTTTAACACCATGCTTCTTCAAAACATCCAAAAACTTTGGTGTAAAGCCATTTTCATAACCATTGTCAAAAGTTAAATATACATCTTTTTTTGTAGTATCCCCTAAATAAACTGACCCCGTATTTGATACCAATTTATTAAGTTGCTCACCAGCATCAGGTGGAGTCTCATTTTTCGCAGGAACAATCCCCCAGCCATGTGGTGCATTACTATAAGCAAATGTAGTACTTGGAAATACTAAGAAAAAAGTAAGAATATATACAATTATTTTTTTCAACTCATTCACCTCACTTAAAAATAGTATCTGTAAATAAATTAGAAATATGAAAAGAATTCATGTAATTTTGATATAAAACTAAATTTTTCTAACAAGGATTTTTGATGAAAAGGAGATGAGGTTTGGTTTTTCGGTTTGATCTGAATTTTTTTTACTTTAGCACCATTAATTTGCCCTAAAATTAGACTTTTTCTTCATGATTTAACTACTTATTTGCAGTTTTCATTAATTAAATTGCAGATATGAATTTTTTTAATTGCAGTTTTCGTGATTTTATTTTGCAGCTCATTGTTTAATTGCAGTATCCGCAATTTTGTTTGCAGTTCTCATTCCGGTATTTGCAGCTCTGTTCGAATAGCTGCAATTCTCTTCACAAAACACAAAAAAAGCAATGCCAAAAAAATGACATTGCCCATAAAACCCAATTATTAAAATACCTTCTCAGCCATAGTAGCTAATTTCTCAAGTGAACTCTTATCAACATCTTTATGCAATGAATTACCATGAGAATCCATTGTTACAACTGCTTTGAAGTCTTCAACTTGTAAGTGCCACATAGCTTCAGGAATACCAAACTCTAGGTAGTTTACGTCTTTTACTTCTTTAATACATTGTGAGTAGTATTGTGCTGCTCCGCCAATTGCATTTAAATAAACGCCGCCGTGCTCTTCTAGAGCTTTTAATGTTTTTGCACCCATTCCGCCTTTACCGATTACAGCGCGAATGCCGAATTTTTTCATGATATCGCCTTGGTATGGTTCCTCACGAATACTTGTTGTTGGGCCAGCTGCTTTAATGTGATATTTGCCTTCTTCATCTTTTAATACTACAGGTCCACAGTGGTAAATAATTTGTCCATTTAAATCGACTGGACAATCGTGGTCTTTTAAATGATGGTGGATTGCGTCGCGTCCAGTGTACATCATGCCACTAATTGAAACTACATCTCCAACTTTTAAATCACGGATTTGTTCTTCTGTAATTGGAGCTACTAATTTCACTTCGCGAGGTGCTTCAGTTGTTTCATCAGTTTCATTTGTAAATCTAATTTCTTCGCCTTCGCGATATAACCATTCTGAAATATCACCAGTTTCAGGATTGATTTTCATTCCTAAACGGCGGAATGCCCAACAGTTATAAGCTACTGATACGAAGAAGCTCGCTGGTAGACGGTTCATTACACCGATTTTACAGCCAAGTAGAGTTGTTTCTCCACCAAAGCCCATTGTTCCTACGCCAAGCTTGTTAGCATTTTCCATAATGTAATCTTCCATTGCTTTAAGCTCTGGAATTGAATTTTCATCATCAGATAAACGGAATAATTGATCCTTTGCTAGCTCATAACCGCTAGTACGGTCGCCACCAATACCAACTCCGATGAAGCCTGCGCTACAGCCTTGTCCTTGTGCTTGGTATACGCTGTGTAAAATACATTTACGGATACCGTCTAAATCACGACCTGCTTTTCCAAGTCCTTCAAGTTCGCATGGTAAGCTGTATTGGATGTTTTTATTTTCACATCCGCCACCTTTTAAGATTAGGCGTATATCGATATAGCCACTCTCATGTTGCTCAAATTTAACAACTGGAGTACCTGGTCCTAAGTTATTTCCGCTGTTTTTACCAAATAAAGAATCTACAGAGTTAGAACGGAGCTTACCATCTTTTGTAGCTTGTTCAATTGCAGCATAAATTGCTTCTTTTATCACAAGTTGGTTTACCCCAACTGGCGTTTTCACTTTAAAAGTTGGCATACCCGTATCTTGGCAAATTGGTGAAACATCGCCTTCAGCCATCATGATATTGTTTGTAATCGTTTCCAATGCGATGGCGCTTCTTGTACCTGCAGTTTCACTTGCTTTAGCTTGTCTGATTGCTTTACGTACGTCTTTTGGTAGATTTGTTGATGTTTCTACAATTAATTGATAAATACTTTCCTGTATGTGTTGCATTCATGCTCCCCCTTAAAACCCTTTATAAAAATACTGAATGTTCCCCTCTTCATTATAATACAATTTTTAATAAACGGAATAAAAAAAGCCCTTCAGAATTAGTTTCTGATTTGGGCAAATATTTAGCTACTTCAATTGTTAACAATTACGATCTAATAAAAAAGCCCATTACAATGGACTCAATCTGGGCGATTAACTTCACGACATTTACTTTCTAGGTCATCTAGAACTGATAATAATTGATCTAGCTCTTCTAAGCTTACTTCTTCAGCTTCTAATGATTCGATTGTTTCCATTACTGAATTAAAACGTTCTTTAATATAGGATAATTGTTCTGTGTTTGACATGAAATGATCGTCCTTTCTAATACAATTGCTACTTATATTATACCCGTTGCCATTAATTTATATATATCTATTATATTTTGATGTTTGCTTCCCTGTTCCATGTGTCCGATTTTACCGAAGCTACTCTCGTTTGGTTTAACACTCCAAGGGCGTAAATTCGGATACAACGAATCCTACATAGTTGAGGAATCGTTTAAGTGATTATTCTCAACTTTAATAATTGACTTGATTTTCGTCTAATTTTTAGCCTACCCAATGCAGAAGTCACTTCCGCGAAACATCCTAGATTCACAGTAGATAAACTAAGTGTATCATGAATTTATTATTTCGTAGCAAGTAATTGCCAACATTTCGCCTTTCTTATGTTAAAGTTCGATAACTTTTCAAAGAAAGTTATTAATTTATTTAGCTGTTATTTGCTTTATTCGACATTTTTTTAAATTTTAGGAAGTTATTCCTATACAAGGTTTCACTTTCTTTCTTATAATAGTTGAGGAAAATTAAATTAGTCTAATACTTATGGGTGCAGTTTTGTACCTAAAGGAGTTATCACATGAAAAAATTATTACAACAAATAACACCTACATATGATCCTTGGGAAGCATATTTAGATGTTGAAGAGTATGGTAAGAACATGCTTACAAATGTAGAGTTTACGACTACAACGATTTGTAATATGCGCTGTGAGCATTGTGCTGTCGGATATACTTTACAACCTAAGGATCCAAATCCACTACCTATTGAGCTAGTATTAAATCGCTTAGAAGAGATTGAGAAGCTTCGTTGTATTAGTATCACTGGTGGAGAACCGATGCTTTCAAATAAAATGTTGAACGGATATGTTGTGCCTTTATTGAAGTATGCACATGAACGTGGCGTACGTACTCAAATTAATTCAAATCTAACACTAGATTTTGAAAGATACGAAAAAATAATTCCTTATTTAGACGTGCTACATATCTCTCATAACTGGGGAACTGTTGATGAGTTTGTAGAAGCAGGATTTGCGATGATGGAACGTAAGCCGACCTATGCGCAGCGTGCTAAATTATTCGAAAACATGATTGAAAATAGCCGGAGACTTGCTGATGCTGGAGTTATGGTATCCGCTGAAACAATGTTAAACAAACGTACTCTTCCATACTTAGAAAAAATCCATCGCCAAATTATAGACGAAATGAAATGTCAGAGACACGAAGTTCACCCTATGTATGCCAGCGATTTCGCTAGTACATTAGAAGTCCTGACAAAATCAGAGCTACGCGAAGCAATTTCAACTTTACTTGATGTACGTGATGAAAATATTTGGATGTTATTTGGTACTCTGCCATTTTATCCATGTAGTGATGATCAAAACGATTTAGACATCATTCAGAGACTATATAATAGTAAAAATGTAACATTACGAAATGACCCTGATGGTCGTTCTCGCTTAAATGTAAATGTATTTGATGGTAGCATCATCGTTACTGACTTTGGTGATGTACCTCATTTAGGAAATATTCAAACCCATACATTACAAGAAGCATATGATACTTGGACATTATCAAAAACTGCAAATGAACTAAGCTGTCATTGTCCAGCAGTTAAATGCTTAGGTCCAAATATTCTTGTAAAAAATAGCTATTATCCTGAAACTGATTTTTCGAATAAAAGTACTAAGATTTTAAAGGGAAATTAAACACTTAAAAAAGAGCATGTCATATAATGGCATGTTTTTTTGTACAAAAAAAGCTAAGTGTTTATTCAAAAACAAAAAACCACAAGGAAAATGATTTACCTTGTGGATTTCTCTATTATCTAGGGTGTGGTGAAGCGAAATAACCAAACGAAACATAATCCTGAACAGGAATCCATGCACCTACACCTTGTGATACTATATTTTTAACTTGTAGGCTTCTTTTATTACCTTTTAAGATTAAGTACACTTCTCCAAATGTAACTTTTCCTTTTTCATTAACTGCAGGAGCATAAGCATATAAATAGCCGAGTTGCTTTGGTGGTACATTATATACTCTCTCGTTTTTAGTTCCAGCTCCAACCACTGTTTGGAATGCAAGTGGAAGAGTTGTTTTCTCTGATGCATCGTGCATCATTAAATTAATCACATCATCCGCGTTCCTTACTTTAGCAGTTAATCCACCTTTAACAATCTGTTGCGAATTTTGGTAGTATTTTATTCGTCTGTACGCTTTATCTCCTCTATTATCCAAAAAGTTTGTATTAATTTTTTTATATTGCCAATTGATTGTTGTCTCATTTGATTCATAATTTAACGGCCAAACCCCTAAGAAAATTTTCGCGTTATAGCCTATTGCAAACGGTGCTTTGCTGACATAGGATTCATTAAACATACGAATGAGATTTGGATTCTCAATTTTTACATTTGATGAATCTAATAATTGCTTAGCAAATCCCCCTGGTTGAAGTTCTGGCAGGTCTTGAGTTGGATTAGGGTAAGTATTTTCTTTTGTCACATTTGCAGCCGACCGTGGGACTTTAATATCTGAATGAGCTGCAAAAGTTGTTTGTCCATTATTTAAAGAAATAAATAAAATAGCTATATTAAAAAGAACGAATGGCTTAAACCATTTAGACATATTCATGCCCCTTTCACAAATAAGGAAATTATTACTCTTAGCATGAACAGTTTATGTAAATATATGTATTCCATAAAATGAAAAATTTTGCTATGAAGTCAGCTTAATATATAGTTTCTCGATAGGATCTCTTAATTTCTGTAAAATAGGTCCAATACTGAATGTAATTAAGACGGTTCCGATTCCAATTGGACCTTTTAGAAGAAATGCCAATACTAAAGCAAACACTTCACCGATCGTTTTTGCCACGCCTAAACTTACCCCGAACCGTTTGTTTAGCGAGATCATTAAATCATCTATTGGACTTAACGGAAACTTCGCTTGCAAATAAATCGCAATACCTATAGTCATACTTAAAATAGCTAGTACTAATTGAATATATCTAGTGACCATATTTGAATCAAATAAATGCTCCGACTCTACAGTTAGCCAAAAATCAAGAAATCGTCCAATTAAAATAAACGTAATCGCAGCAAGCCAATCTGGTCTTTTCTTTTGCAAAAAAGCATTTACAAACAATAGTATTGATGAATTAATGATAATCCAATTTCCAACAGATAACCCAAAGGTTTTCGACTCTCCAACAGCTAATGCATCCCATGCACTAGCCCCTAGTCCAGCTTTAATCGCTAAACTAATTCCTAAAGTTAAAAATAGTAATCCAATTAAATAAAATAGAATTCTTATTATTATTTTCAAGTATTACCACCTTCAATTTTTTTATAGTAAGTAGAAACCAATCCCCATAATCAAATAAGCCGCTAATAGGGTTAACCCTTCAAACCAGTTTGTATCTCCATCATTCATAATCGCAATTGTTAAAAATACGGAAGTGATCATCGAAATTAATTCCGGCATGGAAAATATTAATGGCATTCTTTCCCCAATAAACAATGAACAAATCACTAACACTGGCGCAACGAACATGGCAATTTGTAATGATGAACCAACAGCAATTTCTACCGATACCCCTACTTTATTTTTATATGCCATCACAATTGCAGATGCATGTTCAGCCGCGTTGCCAACAATAGCAACAACGATTATACCGATAAATAACTCAGTCCATCCGAACCTATCTCCTACTGTCGTAAACGTGTGAACTAGCTTCTCTGAAACATATCCAACTGCTACAGTAGCTAACGCTAAAATAACCATGGCTTTCCCTGTTTTCCACTCAGCTTCTTCATGCTCTTCTACGATCTCTTGATTTTTAGCTACGTACACCCCACGATGTGTAACTAATTTGAAGTAAAGTGCTGCTAAGTATAAAACCATTAAAACAATCGAAACGCCTACACTAAGTGTCATCTTATCATTTGCAGTCATTTTAACTGAAAAAATTTCAGGAATGACAAAGGCTAGTACTACCGCAAAAATCAACAAGCCTGAATTATGTCTCGCATCGTAAACATTAAAGCTTTGACGTTTATATTTTAATCCACCAATAAAAAAGGATAGTCCACCTACAAGTAGTAAGTTTCCTATTACAGAACCTGTTAATGATGCTAATACTACTTCCGATAAACCATTTTGTAATGCAAAAATCGCGATAATTAACTCTACCGCATTCCCGAATGTTGCATTCAAAAGTCCCCCAATTCTCGGGCCAGCTACAATCGCTAAACTTTCAGTAGCTCTTCCCATAATGCCAGCTAATGCAATAATCGTTAAACAGTAAATGATAAATAATAAAATCTCGCTCCAATGCATTAAGCTCCCAATTACCGATAATGGTACACCGATAAATGTAACAATAAAAAATAAACGATGAGCCATATTTACCTCCTAAATAAATTTCCTTATAAATATCATATGCAAAAGACTTAAAAAAATAGGTTTAAATGTAAAACAATTAACAAACACTTAAAGTGTTGATGGCAAAATTCATCGATTTTACCTATATTGCTCAAAGGATTATGACCTCGAGAACTAGAATTACTTATGTTGGAGATGCGGTTGGTAGAATAGATTTCTACCTTCCCTTCTTCTGAACTAGGAGGGAGTTAATAAAAATGATTCAAGAAAATATTATGAAGGTGCTTAAGGCGAAACAATTAGGTCTATTTACGACCATTCGTGAAGACTTTCCGCATAGTTGTTATATGGTATTTTTCTTTAAAGGCCTAACACCTTATATCGCTACAAATAAGAATTCACAAAAAGTAGAAGATATAAAAAATAATCCAAATGTACATATACTACTTGGTCATGATGGTGATCGTTTAGATGATAACTTTGTGGAGATGTTTGCAAGAGCTGAAGTAATTGAAAATGCAGGTCCTGAAGAGAAAGTATGGACTGAGGAATTGTCTAGATGGCTTGATGGTCCCGAGGATCCTAATTATGTATTGATTCAAATGAGTCCGGTTAAGATCGGTTATGTAGAGAAAGCAGGTACTGAACCTACTTTTATAAAGCTGTGAAAAACGAAAATCTTATCTAATTGGATTTAGGTAAGATTTTTTATTACTGAAAAAATTTATTATTTTTTTTAATCGAATTAAATGAACTTTGCTTATAGAAAAGGGAAAACAAATTGAAGCATTGGAACTTAAAGGATGCCCGTCTCCTATGGGAAATGCAGGAAGGCAAAAAAAAGACTGTCAATTAACAGTCTTTTTTCAGTATGCAAATATTCAAATTTAAGTTTAACATAGCCTAAAATTTCACGGCTGTTTTTGAAATATATCCAGTATACTTCTTTGAATACTTTACATAAACATAATCATGTTTCAAGCCAAACCCGGAGCTAATAACGAATATCTTCGTACCTTTTGGTATTGATTTTACTACCTTCCCTTTACCATCCGATAGTGATCTAAGAGTAGTTGTTGATTTTAGATAATAGTATTTATTAACCACTGTAGCTTTCGGTGTAATCGTAATTGGAATATCTGGTGAGTAATGAGTTACTACTGCAAACTTATCAACATCAGACGTAGAGAATACAAAATTATAGGATTGACCAACTACAAGGCTCCCTTTATAACTATAAGTGTTTGTTCCTTTATCTAAATAAATTTCCTTTTTATTAGGTAAAGTAATTTTTGTAAAGCTGTAATCATGATCAACTGGTGGTGTAAATGAAACTGTAACGATCCCATTCGTTTCTTTAACTTTTACATTCGTTACAGGACCTGGCGGTAATGGATTATCCCAAATTAATGTTTTTCCTTTAGAGATATTTCCATTATAGTCTACAGTTTGAAGTATAAACTTTTGTTCCTTAAACACTGTGTCTGGTTTGTATTCATAAAAACTACCGTAATTAGGCCTTCCCGGAATGTAAATCTTTTTCCCATTAGGCACTGTTAGATAAGTTCCAACAAAATCTGCATCTGAGGGGGAATCCCAAGAGAAGTCCAAATACTTATCGCTAGAATATGTTCTTGTCGCCATAACATACATGAGATTTTTTTGTACATAATTGATTCTACCTTCTTTAATTTCTCCTGGAGGCCTGTTCTCATTCGTAGTTTTAAACGTTTTTTGTGAACATTCTATATATGGAACTACATTTCCTAATTTATCTTTTGGGCATACTTTTAACAAATAAGTAGTATTTGCTTCTAAATTATTTGCAGTATAAACACCGCCATTTAATGGACCAGTAACCAAGTTTGTTAACAATTCTCCATTCATATAAATGTCTACAGACTCTAAATCTGGTGTGTATGTTGGATTTTGCCATGCAAATCGAATAAAATGATTATCAATGACTGGGTAATTGTCTAAAATAACATTTGGTGGTGGCGTGGTATCTTTTTCAATCGTAATTGTTACAGAAGATTTTTTATCATCAAATCCATTTGCCCAAATCGTATAAGTATATGTAATATCATCTTTTACTGAATTTGAATCTTTATATTCCCCGCTACCCCAAACGTCATAATCTAGAATTTCACCGTTACGTTCAATAGTGTAAGTATCACTTGCATTCCAATCCCATGTAAGTGTAACAATATGGTCCTTGTGAGTAGCATTTATGTTCGTTACGATCCCTTTTTCACCAGTTCCCGTATCCCTAGCAAACACATGTGAAGTAGTAATAAAAAATAACCAGGTGATTAACGCGATGACGATCCTTTTTAAATCTTTCATTTCTTCCCCTCCCAAAAGAAGTATAGCACCTCTTATTAAAAGGGAAAATATGTAAAATAACATTTTTAGTAGAAATGACTTGGACCGAAAGTATGAAATTATATGAGATTCAAGAAATAGAACGGTGGCTTCCTCATACAAAAAAATCCATCCGATTAAACTCGAATGGATTTTTGAACTTTTGCTTTAAGTTTCTTACTTATTAATATAAATAATGATGCCCCTATTAGTGCTCCGATTGAATCGATTACTACGTCTTGAACTAGCGGAGTTCGGTTTGCAGTAAAGGATTGGTGAAATTCATCTGAAGCAGCATAAAGGATTGAAAAAATTACGCCTACTAAAAAGGCTCTGTTCACATAAAGCTTTGCTAATCTTGTAGCAAAAAAGGCAAGTAAAAGATAGATTGAAAAATGGGATAGTTTTCGAATAAAGAATTCTGTAAATCCTGCTACTCCAAGCTCTTTTATACTGACTTCATGTCCAGCATAGTTAAAGTTGACAAAGGTAAAATGCTTCATTAGATCATATAAAAATGTAATGTGGCTTATTTCTGGTCTTATATCTTGTTTTTCATACGGTGTTGCTGATGAATAAAAGATAATGCTAGCTATAAGGATCACAGGTACCCAGTAACCAACAAAAATTCTAAATTTACTTTTGGATTCCATACTATTCCTTTCCAACACAACTTTTTAGTATATATAAAAGTCTATTAAAATAGACACTATTATGAAGAAAATCTATTTCATAAAGTGTCTATTTTCATTATTGATTTACATGCATATTCTTTTCACGGTCTGCTGCACGTTCTGCAGGTGTTAGTTTATTATATTCAGTTAGGAAATTTTGATAGTTATCGCATACTTCGTTTATTTCACCATACTCAACTAATTTTCCATAATGAATCCATAGGCCTTTCGTACAGAAGCTTCTAACTTGACCTAATGAGTGACTAATAAAGAAGATTGTTTTACCTTGTTCTTTAAAATCATTCATTTTATCTAAACAACGTTTTGTAAAGGTAGGATCACCAACAGATAATGCTTCATCGATTACCATGATGTCTGGGTCGATATTTACAGAGATTGCAAATCCAAGTCTTGATCTCATACCACTTGAGTATGATTTTACTGGTTGATTAATAAATTTTCCAATTTCGGCAAATTCAATAATATCAGGAGTGATTTTTTCAATTTGCTTAATTGTAAGACCCATCATCAAACCTTTTAATCGAATATTTTCTAATCCAGTCAATCGGTTATCTAATCCAGCTTGAATGGCAATTAGTGAAGCAACTCCATTTACTTCAACTTCACCATCATTTGGCATTGTTACACCAGCAATTAAATTAGACATTGTACTTTTACCTGAACCATTTAAACCAATAATCCCTACAATTTCACCTTGTTCAATTTCGAATGAAATGTTTTTTAACGCATGAAAATATTCTCCGCCTTTTCCACCAAAGAATAAGTCCTTCAGCTTGTCAGTCGGTTTATTATAAATTTTAAATTTTTTAGTAACATTTTTAAAGACAACTTTTTTTGTCATACATTTCACCTTCTATAGGAAATCAACAAACTGCTTCCTGAATTTAACATGAAAAATTGAACCGATTATGAAAAAGGCTAGCAATACACACCAAAAATAAATAGTTATTTTAGAAAAAATCAAATTAGAATGTCCATATAATAAGGCGCCACGATATCCTTCTATAATATAGTAGAGTGGATTTAACTTCATTAATTTAACTAAAATATTTGCACCCTTAGGCTCCCATAAAATAGGTGATAAATATAAAAGCATTCTAGTTAATGATTGAATTAATAAATGAACATCCCTAACCATTGTTGATAAAGTAGATGTAAGTAATGCAAGTGCGATATTAAATAGTAAGCCCACAATCATAAAATAAATTAGTGCAAAAATATTTATATGTTCGATTCCTCGATTGATAATTACACCGATTATTAAGACGGCCATCATAAATAAATGCGTATTGAACCTAGATAAAACGACATATGATGGAATAATACTTAGTGGGAAATTCATTTTAGATACTGTTCCGATTCGATTAAAAATCGAACTTGAACCTTGCATGATTGCTGCACTAATAAAGAACCACGGAATTAAACCACAAAGCATCCAAATAAGAAACGGAATTCCATTTACTGGAGCCCCGTTCCTAATCCCCGTTCCGAAAGTTACCCAGTAAACAGCTATTTGAAAAAGTGGGTTTAAAAATACCCAAATTACGCCAAGTTGGCTATCTGCATACTCTTTACGTGTTTCATAAGATGAAAGGCGTAAAATTAATGATAAATTTTTAGCATGTTCTTGTAAAACTGTTTTTATACTACTCATAAATCAACCACATTCTTTTTAATTTCTTTATATAAATTTCCGTAATTAACAAATTTCATATCAGAATCATTTGAAGTTGGTACACAATTACGTGTATCAAATAGTACTGCTTGCTTCATTTGTTTAGCAAGTTTATTGTAGTCCAATGTTTTAAATTCATTGTGATCTGTTAATACAAGAATTAAGCTTGCATCTTCCACAGCTTCCTCAGCAGATAAAACATTAATTTTCTCAGAAGTTACATGCGGATCATGAATTGTGACATTTAGTCCCTCTTCGTGCAATAACTCAATAATTTCCATTGCAGGACTTTCTCTCATATCATCTACATTACCTTTATAAGTCACACCAAATGCTGCAATCTTAGGATTATCTACACCTGAAACTAGTTCTTTTACTGAGTCAACAACATATTTAGGCATCGATACATTTGTGTCACGAGATAATTTGATCATACCAGCTAATTCAGGCGTTTTGGCTACAATAAAGTATGGGTCAACAGCAAGACAATGACCTCCAACACCTGGACCTGGTGAATGAATGTTTACACGTGGATGTTTGTTTGCCATTTGAATAACATCTAATACGTTGATTTCTAATGAATTACAAATCTTTGTTAGTTCATTTGCCAACGCAATATTTACATCACGGAATGTATTTTCCATTAGTTTAGACATTTCAGCAGTTTTTGCATCTGTTTGAATAATTTCGCCTTCTACAAATGTACGATACACTTTTGCTCCTGCTTCACTACATGCAGCTGTAATCCCGCCTACAATACGATTATTATGAATTAATTCGTGTAAAATTTGGCCTGGTAATACACGTTCTGGACAGTGAACAAGATAAACATCTTCACCTACAGTAAATCCAGCTTGTTCTACTAGTGGTTTTACAAAGTCATCCATACTTCTAGGTGCGATTGTTGATTCAACGATTAAAACATTCCCTTTTTTTAAGAAAGGAATTACTTTATGAACGGCGTCTAATACATATGATAAATCACAAGATTTATTCTCATCATCATTATTAGGAGTTGGCACCGCAACAATAAATGCGTCAGCCTCTTCAGGTGTTAAAGATGCTCTGAAAAATCCTTTTTCTACTACTTCTTTAACCATTTCGCCTAATCCAGGCTCTTCTATATGAATTTCTCCAGAATTTAATTTATCTACAACGCTTTTTTGTACGTCTACACCTACAACACTTGCGCCATATTTCGCAAACATCGCAGAAGTTGGTAATCCTATATACCCTAGTCCAATTGTGCAAATTTTCATTTTACTATAACCTCTTTCAGAAATTTTACTAATTTCTACTCTTTTGCTCTATTAATAGTTTACTGATATTTAGATTATAGTAAACGTATTATTAGTAAACTTTTTGGATAATTGGATAAAACTTAAATCGCTAGATCTTACCTTTTCTATTAAGGAAACTAATAAATTAGAAAAAGCACCAATCATCATTTTAAATTAGTAGAAATTATATTTCAATAAATATCTATTTATCTTATTAATCTTACAATTAATTTTCACGATTCGACTCTATTTTACATTAAATTAACTAAGATTTAACAAACTTGTATCTTAAAGAGAATAGTGAAAGTAGGTAAACTATTTTTCTTAATTTACTATTCGTCATTTTAGGATTTGATTTTAAGGATAAATAGATTTTTAAAGCTCGTTTATCTTTTAATCGTAATGTCTCTGCAACAAACTTTGGTACAACACTAAGCTCATCTTTAATCGATTCATTTCGAATTGTTTTCATAAATTCATTACCAACGGAAGCAAGATTCACCTTCTCATCTTCTGGTAGTTTATTTGCCTTTATATTAATTGAGTTAATAAAGAATTTAAGTTGTCTTCTTTCAATATGTATTAAATCTTTTGTAAAACCATTTTCTTCATAATAAGATCGTAGCTCTTTTTGAAGCATGACTAACTGTTGAAAAAATTGGATTGTTCCAGCTTTAATTAAACTATTTTCTGGATCATCAATTCGATAACCAATTACATCTACATTGCATACAACTGTACAGTTTGATTTCAATAATGATTTCTCCGTAAAAAATAAATCTTCGCCAACTCGAAGTTCTTCATGAAATCGAATACCCTCGCGCTCAAGTAATTCTTTTTTAAATAATTTATTACTAGCAGATGGTGTAAGATGCAGCTCTGGACTCTCAAGAATCTGTCTATTTTCAGGCAAACCTTCTTTGAAAATTTCTTTCATATAATTTAATCGCCAAGTTTTTTCGCCGTTAAAGCATAAAATATTACCTACTGCCGTATCAGCGTTATATTTTTTTGCTAAAGAGTATAACTGGGCATATGCATCAGGATAAGCAATGTCATCTCCATCTAAAAATGCAATATATTCCCCACTTGCATGAGATAAACCTGTATTTCTTGCAGCACTTGGCCCTTTATTTTCCTGCCTAATAAACTTTGCATTTTGATACTTTTTTGTGAATTCTTCTGCTAAAACGCTACTTTTATCAGTCGATCCATCATCGACAACGACCAGTTCAATATTTTCTAATGACTGATCGATGACAGATTGTAAACTTTCCTCAATAAATTTCTCTTTGTTATAGTTAATGACTACAACACTTAACTTATAATTGGTCATCACGCATACCTCTCTATGCATAGAAAGGTAAAAAGAAATATGGCATAATCCCTAGTTCTTTTTACCTTCTCTACTAAAATATTCACATAATCAAACTTAGCTTACCATTGCCTTTTCACCGTATAGAACTTTTTCGTAAATTCCGATGAAAACTTTCTTCTCATTATTCCAATTGTATTTATGTCTTGCTTTTATACAATTTTTGCTCATTTCGTCTCGAACTTCAGGGTTGTCTAATAAATAGTTCACACCTTCAGCTATTGAATCAAGATCGTGGGAGTCTACACATACACCAGTATATTCACCTTCAACTACCTTCTGAATTTCTGGGAAGCTACAAGCAACAACTGGTACACCGCTCATCAAGTACTCAAATAATTTATTCGAAGACGCTGAATAATGATTAAAATTGATATTATTTAATACTTGAAACCCTAAATAAGCATTTCTTGTATAATTAAGTAATTCATCTACTGGCACTTTATCAATAAATTTCACTCGGTCTTGTAGTTGTAGCTCTTCTACTAAATTTAAGAGATTTGGCTTTATCTTTCCATCACCAATAAAAACAACGATCCCTCTTTTATATAAAGGTGCAGCTTTTACAATTAGTTCTAATCCACGACCCTTTTGTATACCACCTTGATAAAGAAGTATTGGTTCGTCTTCACTAATTCCTAGTTTTTCATGCAGATTAATCGCATTACTTTCTTCCGGCTTAGATACAAATGGATAATTGTGAATTACCTCAGGATATTCAATATCATATAAATCTTGAGTATATTTTGCCCTAGTATTATTTTCGTGAATCATCACATCAATATATTTAATTAAAAACTTCTCAATTTTTCCGAAAATCGGATTCTCATAACCAGATCTACTAGATTGAACTTCATGTGAATCATAAATTAATTTACTTTTTTTGAATACTTTTGCACAAATGATTCCTTGAGGTAAAGTATTTAAATCATTCGCATGATAAATATCGTAATCCCTTTTAAGCCCATGATAGATCATTTGTAAAATATTATAGCCTCTAGTTAATAGTACTTTCATATAACGATTACCAAAAAGAACGATAACAGCAGCAATTATAATCGTTGCAACTGCATTTAAAAATAATCCAAGTAAAATCAATAAAATAGCAACTAGTTTCATTAATAAACTACTTTTTACTAAATTAAAGATCTTTGCACAATAATGAACAAGATGATAGATTCCAAATGGTAAACGATTGTTTACTCGGATAACATTAAATCCTTCTTCCAAACGTTCTCTTTTTGGTAATTCTTTTGAATCATCATGTAAAGCAATTAAATCAACATCATATCCGACTTCTGCTAATGCAGAACATTCACGCAGTACGCGTGCATCATTCGTAAAATGATTAAATACAAACGCACAAACCTTTTTATTCATGGATATCCTCCATCACTTTTAATAACACATTAATATTCGTTTTCCAACGTAGATTTTTGTATGCATATTGATAGCCATTTTCTCCATAATTTTTGCGGAGATTTGAATCATTTGCAAGTTTATAGATATTTTCAACCAATTCTTCGGGCTTATCTTCTTTTAATATAATTCCACAGTTTGCTTCATGAATAATTTCACTTGCATACCCTGCTACATCCCCAATGATTGGTTTCTTAACACACATATAATCAATTATTTTCCCTGGTAAAACAGTTTTAAAAACTTCTTGGTTTACTAAACTTACATAAGCAATATCAGCACTTGCGACAAGTTTTAAAGTTTCGTTTCGTGATTTTGCAGTATGTAATGTTACATTTGATAATCCATTCGATTCAATATAATTCTTAACTTCATTTGTGTTTTTTCCATAGCCAATAATTGAAAAATTAATTGATGTATTTTCCTTTAATAATGCAGCAGTTTTCATAAACTTATGCAAATCCTGTGCTAAGCCTAAATTTCCAGTATAAATAACGGTTATATTTTCTTTTTCTAATTGGCCCTCTTTATATGCTAATTCACTTTCAGTTAATGAATTAGGTAGAAATGTAATTTTATCCTTGCTGACATTTTTATTTGTCATGTATTCAATAAAACTACGGCTGTTAACGATTATTTTCGTTGCTTTTTTATATAAAATTTCTTCTACTTTATAGGCAGTTTTTAAGATTAAAGGATTAGAGAAAACTTGTACACCAGTTAGAGACTCTGGCCACAAATCTCTTATGTCTAATATTAGTGGAGCTTTTAACTTCCATTTAGCAATTAAACCTGCCACACCTACAAATATTGGTGGAGATGTCACAAAAATATAATCAAATTCTGCCTTTTGTTTAAAAATAGTACCGATAAATCGAACCATAACTTCCAGATATAAATATAATCTCTTTAAAATACTTCCAGAGTGTTTTTTTATCGAAGGATCAATTCGAATGATATCTTTTTCATCGATTAGTGGTTCATTCCAAAATTGTTTATCTTCATATAGTTCACGACTAGGATATCTAGGTTCTAATGTTAGTACTTTTACATCGAAACCCTTTTCCTTTAACTCTATATAAATATTTTTCATACGATTTGCTGCACTACCTATTTCTGGATAAAAGTGTTGCGAAATAAGTAAAATCTTCTTTTTATGTAAACCCAAGAATGTCTTACCTCCTGAATAGAATTAATCATCAATTCTAACTTGACAAAATATACGATATTTTACCATAAACCAACCTTTTTTACCATTTTTCTAATAGTCAATTATTTTATTTGAAGCTACTTGTACTATAACCTCGAATAATATAGTATAATGTCGACTAATTATTTTTTATTTGATATGATTATACTTATTGTATATGAAGAAACAATACATGAAATGTAATGTTTTGTAATGATTTGTAATGATTTTATTTACTTTGGGTATTTTATAATAATATCCTTACTTGACATATTAATTCCAAAATAAAAAAGCAGGTGAAATGAATGATTTATGCAGAAATATTAGCGGGTGGAAAAGGTACTCGCATGGGAAATGTTAGTATGCCAAAGCAATTTCTTGCACTGAATAACCGTCCAATTATTATCCATACAATAGAAAAATTCATCTTAAATGATGACTTTAAAAAGATTTTAGTTGTAACGCCAAAAGAATGGATTCAACATACAAAAGATATTATCAAAAAATATATTGGTATGAATGACCGTATAACTGTTGTTGAGGGTGGTAGCGACCGCAATGAATCAATTATGAGTGGTATTCGCTATTTACAACAAAACTTTGAAATTACTGATGAAGATATTATCGTAACACATGATGCTGTTAGACCGTTCTTAACTCATCGAATTATAGAAGAAAATATTGATGCTGCTCTAAAATATGGAGCTGTTGATACTGTTATTGAGGCTGTTGATACAATCATTCAATCTTCTAATCACAATACGATTACAGATATACCAGTAAGAAATACAATGTATCAAGGACAAACTCCTCAGAGTTTTAATATTAATCTACTGACGAAACATTATTCTGAATTAGATACAGAACAAAAAGCAATCTTAACGGATGCTTGTAAAATTTGTCTTCTTAAAGGTGTAGACGTAAAGCTAGTTAAAGGTGAAGTTTTTAATATGAAAATTACGACTCCGTATGACTTAAAAGTAGCAAATGCACTTTTAAAGGACCAGGTGACGACAAAATGATTAATCAAATCTATCGTTTAGTTTCAACAAAACAAATTGAGATCACTTATAAAGAACAATCTCTAGAAGGTGACTATATCGTTGTACGTCCAACACATTTATCAATCTGTGCTGCTGATCAACGATACTATACTGGTACTCGTGGCAAAGAAGCGATGGCAAAAAAATTACCTATGGCACTGATTCATGAAGGTGTCGGAAAAGTTGTTTATGATCCAAAAGGTGATTTCAAAACAGGCTCTCATGTCGTGATGATTCCAAATACACCTACTCAGGTTGATGATGTAATTGCTGAAAATTATTTAAAAACGAGTAAGTTTCGTTCAAGTGGCTATGATGGTTTCATGCAAGATTATGTATTCCTTGAAAGAGACCGTGTAGTAGGATTATCAGATGACATAAACTTGCAGGTTGCAGCTTTCTCTGAATTAATCAGTGTAAGTATGCATGCAGTTGTCCGATTTGAAGAACGTGCACATCAACGTCGTGATGTTTTAGGCGTTTGGGGTGATGGAAACTTAGGATTTATAACTGCTCTAATCCTTAAAAAGCGTTATCCAGAAAGTAAAGTATATGTATTTGGTAAAAACCATTCAAAATTAAGCTACTTCTCATTTGCAGATGAAACATATCAAATTGATGAAGTTCCTGAAGATGTAACAGTCGACCATGCTTTTGAATGTGTTGGTGGTATTGGTAGTCAATACGCTGTAGAACAAATTATTAATCACATTCAACCTGAAGGCTCGATTCCATTACTTGGCGTATCTGAATATCCTGTTGAAATTAATACGCGAATGATCCTTGAAAGAGGAATTACTTTAATAGGTAGCAGTCGAAGCGGACGCTCTGACTTCGTTGAAACAGTTAACTTCCTTCATGAGAATCCTGAAGTAGTCGAATACTTAGAGACTCTAATTGGAGATGTAAATGAAATTCGTAGTATCGATGATATTCATAATGCATTCGAACGTGATTTAACAACTAACTGGGGAAAATCAGTTATGGAATGGAAAATATAATATAAAATTAGAGGGGATACTGCTCTCCTCTTTTTTATGTTAATCATATAACTCATACACTATTTTAATAATGAGGAGAAATTACCTAAAATGAATTTTGAAGTAGTAAGACCATCTAAAATAGATCAACCTAGGGTTAGTATCATTATTCCTGTATATAATGTAGAAAATTATATTAAAGAGACAATTGAATCACTTGAGAAACAAACATTAAGTCCAATTGAAATTATATTAGTTGATGATGGTTCAACTGATAATACGCCAAACATTATTAATGACCTATTAAGCTTATATCCAAATATATTATATGCAATTCAGAAAAACGCTGGTCCAGGCGTTGCAAGAAATAATGGTTTGACTTTGGCTAAAGGTGAATACATTAGTTTTGTCGATTCAGATGATTTGTTACCTGAGGATGCATTAGAAACTATGTATCTAGCAGCAAAAACTGAGGATGCTGAAGTAGTTACAGGAGCTTCTTTAAGCTTTAATAGTACTCGTTCTTGGTATATTGCTAGCCATGTCAACAATGGTGTATATACTCCTGGTACTAAATCACTTATTGCAAATAAAGGACTATTATATTCATTAGGTCCATGTAACAAAATGTTTAAAGCTAGTTTAATTAATGGTATGACATTCCCAACTGATATTAGAGTGACAGAAGATCACCCATTTATCATTGAAGCTTATTTAAAAGCAAATAAAATTTTTACAGTTGATAAAGTAATCTATCATTACCGTAATCGTGAAGAAGAATCAAATCTTTCTCTTTCACAAGTAGTACGTGTTGATTCTGTTAAAGTTTTACGTGATATCTTAAAAAGTTTAAGTTATTCAAATGAATTATGGAATAATTTAATACCGAACGAGCTAGAGCGTTTAGATGTGATGGGTGTTTATTACCATCGTATCGTTACAGCTGATCTATGGCCTGCTATTATGAGCGCGGTTCGTTCAAAAGATGCTTCAATCCAAGAAGAAGCATTTCAATTAATTTATGAATGGCTTAAGACAATTGACTTCAAATTATATAATAAAGTCCCTGCTCTAACTAGAATCACATCATACGAGTTGGTTCCTCATTATGGTTTATTATCGCAAAAGGCAAAGGAACTGCATTTAAACTGGTTAAAAGAATGGGTAAAACTTAGTAACCCAGGTACTATGCATACATTGAAAAACTCAAACAGAAAATTTGATACACAGTTATGTTTAAAAGCATTACAAAAAAATTCGATCAAGCCAATTCAAAGTCATATTAGCAAACGAAATCTCCGAAAACGTATTAATAAAATTAAGAGCCGTTTTAAAAGTTCATTTGCACGTCGAGTAGTTTTTAAGTTTGCTAGTTTACTACCTGCAGATAATACAATTGTTTTTGCATCAAATAAATCGAAAGGTCTTGATGATTCATATCCTTTTATTTACGAACAAATTAGAACGAAACGTCCACAATATAAAGTAGTTGATGACTTCTTTAAGAAACGTGAGTTCTCTGATTTATGTAAAACATACTACCAATTTGGCCGTGCTAAATATATTATTCTAAACGACTATCACCGCCAAATTTATAAAATGAATTTTAGAAAAGAAACAGAAGTTATTCAAATGTGGCATGCTTGTGGTGCATTTAAAAAGTTTGGACATAGTGCAGTAGGTTTTGCAGATAGTAATTCAAAACAGTTTGAAACAAATGCTCACAAACCTTATACAAAAGTTGTTGTTTCAACGAATGAAGTTGTACCTCATTACGCTGAGGCATTTGATATTGATCAAAAAAATGTTTTACCTTTAGGACTACCTAGAACTGACCTTTTCTTTGACGATCAAACAAAGGATTATGTTCATAGAAATTTCCTAAATAGGTTTCCAAAATTAAAAGATAAAAAAATTATTACTTATGCTCCAACATTCCGTGGAAACCCAAGAGATCGAAAAACGTTTCATTTGGAACTTGATTTAGCTGCAATGCAAGAAAAATTAGGGGAAGATTATGTACTTGTACTAAAATTGCATCCAGCAGTTACGAATAATGTAAAAATCCCTGAATCTGCTCGTGATTTTGTATTGAATTTAGGTAATGAGAATATTAATGAAGTTTTATTAATGACAGATATTTTAATCAGCGACTATTCTTCTTTATTATTTGAGTATACATTACTTGAAAGACCTGTTATTTTCTTTGCTTATGATTATGAGAACTACATGAAAGAAAGAAGTTTCTTCTATGATTATCATGATTTTGTACCAGGTCCAATAACTTCTACTACAAATGAGATTATTGATTTAATCCAAAAAGATCAGTTTGATTTAAATAAAGTGAAAGAATTCAACCAACGTTTCAATGAAATAGCTGATGGACGAGCTTCAGAAAGATTCGTAGAAACGCTAATTAAATAATTTGTTAAAGGCAAGTAAGCATTAAATCCGTGGATTTATCTGTTTACTTGCCTTTTCTTTGACTTAATCTAGGCATAAATCCTTTAAGAAGGAATAATTTCCAATATTTTTGACAAAATTACTTTTAAATAATTAATAAATTTTTATTTAATCGTTTGAAATGAGGAAAAATTGATGAGTTTTGAATTAATAATCAACCCTGATTTAAAGGACGTTAAAGTTAGTTTAATCATCCCTGTATACAATGTAGAGGAATATATTGAAATAACCTGTTCATCCTTGGTTAATCAATCACTTAAAAATATAGAAATTATATTTGTAGACGATGGTTCAAGTGATAAAAGTGTTGAATTAATAAAACAATATGCAAAAGACTATCCTAATATTGTATTAGGTATTCAAGATAATAGCGGACCTGGTATAGCTAGAAATAATGGAAAGAAGATTGCTAGAGGTGAATATATCGGCTTTGTCGATTCTGATGATTTATTGCCTCACGATGCAATCGAAGCAATGTACCAATCAGCACTTGATGAAAATGCAGAAGTTGTTACAGGGCAATCGTTAAGCTTTAATAGTACTCAAAAATGGTTTATTGGCAGTCATGTTAGTAATGGAGTAAATATACCTGGAGAAAAGTCATTAATCTCAACCCCTGGCCTACTCTATTCTCTTGGACCATGTAATAAACTTTTTAAAGCTACCCACGTCAAAAATATCAATTTTCCTAAAAACATTAAAGTAACCGAGGACCACCCTTTTATAATAGAAGCATACTTAAAGGCCAATAAAATTTTCACCGTTGATAAAGTTATTTATTACTATCGTTCTAGAGAAGATGAAGATAATATTTCCTTATCTCAAATTGTTAGAGTTAATTCTGTTAATGTCTTAACTGATATCTTAAAGAGTCTATCAGTTTCCGATCCTCTTTGGGGCAGGTACATTGCAAACAAATATGAACGCAATCAATTAAAAGCGCAATACTACCAAAGAATCGTAATGGCAGATATATGGCCAGCAGTTAACAGTGCTATTCGAAGTATGGACACAGAGACCCAAGTTGAGAGTTTAAAACTATTTTTGGAATTTGTAAATAAAATTGATATTCATCTTTATAACAAAATCCCAGCGATCCCTCGGATTCTATCCTACGAAATCGTTAATCGATATCATTTTATGAGTCCAGAAGCAAAACGAATACATTTAGACTTACTAAAAGTTTGGGAAGAAAGATTAAATCCAGAAATGGCACATCAATTAATAACTTCTCAACATAAACGAGAGGTTAATTCTTGTTTGGCAGCTGTCAGTAAAAATAGTTTATCTCCTATTAATAGCCTAGTCAGAATGAAAGCAAATAAAAAAAGGAAAAACAAATTCACAAGTCGGTTAAAAAGTGCCTTCGCTAGACGTGTTGTCTTAAATTTTGCAAAAATGCTCCCAATGAAAGCTGAGATTATATTTGCTTCTAATAAATCAACTGGACTTCAAGACTCTTATTATTTTATATACGAAGAACTGATTAAAACAAAACCGGAGTACAAAATTATTGGCCATTTTATTAGAAAGCGTAATTTCTCTGAGTTATGTAAAATGTATTATGATTTTGGACGCGCTAAATATGTAATACTGAATGATTATCACAGACCTCTATATAATGTAAATTTACGAAAAGATACGAAAGTCATTCAAGTATGGCATGCATGTGGGGCATTCAAAAAATTTGGACTTAGCGCAGTAGGCTATAAAGATAGTAATAGTAAGGAATTTGAAATAAAAGCACATACTTCTTATTCCAATGTTATTGTTTCTTGCGATGAGATTGTTCCTTTTTATGCAGAGGCATTTAACGTTCCTGAATCGAAGGTTTTAGCTTTAGGATTACCAAGAACCGACTTTTTCTATAATGAAGAAATGTTAGAGTCAGTAAAAAATAAATATTTTAATATGTATCCGATGTTGAAAGGCAAAAAAATTATTACTTATGCTCCTACGTTTAGAGGCAGCCCTAAAGAGCGAAAAAATTTCAACTTACAATTAGATCTAATCCAAATGGCCAATAAACTTCAAGATGAGTATGTACTAGTCCTTAAACTACATCCAGCCGTAAAAAAAGGGATTGTCATTCCACAAGAAGCAAAAGATTTTGTCATTGATTTAGGCAATCATGATATGAATGAAGTCCTTTATCTTACAGATATACTAATCAGTGATTATTCATCACTTGTATTTGAATATGCAATTTTGGAACGGCCAATGATCTTTTATGCATATGACCTTGAAGAATACTTAGATGAAAGAAGCTTTTTCTATGATTATGATGAGTTTGTTCCAGGACCGATTGTCAAAACAACGGATGAAATCATTAACATGATAAAAGAAGATAACTATGATCTTCATAAAGTAGCTGAATTTAATCATCGATTTAATAAATATCAGGACGGTCAATCAGCTAGACGATTAATTCAAACTTTAATTAAATAATGATAACCCTACCGTACTAGTTATTTTACATGGTCTAGTTTGTATTACTATGGTAAAATTAATATCATAATTTTAGTTAATATATAAAGAAATCTATGATTGCTAGTCCATTATTTAAGGAGAAGTCTTATGAAAAAGATCTTAATTACAGGCGGTGCTGGTTTTATTGGTTCAAATCTTGTAAAAATGTATATAGACAAAGGTTACCAAGTTGTAGTTGTAGATGATCTTTCAAGTGGAAACATAACTACTCTTCCACCAAATGTTACTTTTTACGAAGAGAGAATTTGTCATTCTAAATTTATTGATATCGTACTAAAAGAAAAACCAGATATCATCAATCATCACGCAGCACAAATCGATATTCAATTTTCAATCCAAAATCCTTTAGAAGACGCAAAAATTAATATTTTAGGTACAATCAATTTATTAGAGGCTGTACGCAAACTAAAAGAAGAAAAAGAAGTAACACTTGTGTATGCTTCTTCAGCAGCTGTTTATGGTAATCCGGTTTATTTAGGAGTGGATGAGAACCATCAAAAACACCCTATTTCTTTTTATGGCATTTCAAAATTAACACCTGAATATTACATAAATGTATACCATCAATTATATGAAATCCCTTTTACTATTCTTAGATATGCCAATGTATATGGAATTGGCCAAGATCCAAAAGGTGAAGGTGGAGTTATTAGTATTCTTATGGATAAAATCATATCAAATTCTACTTTTACGGTTTTCGGAGACGGCGAGCAAACTAGAGATTATATCTATGTAGAAGATATTGCTTCAGCAAACTTCAATGCAGGAGAAAAACCAGCAAATGATGTATGTAATGTTGGTACAAACATAAAAACATCTTTAAATACATTATTAGAGGTTACTGAACAAATTCTTAACCGAAAAATCGAAGTTCAATACCAGGATGAACGTAGTGGCGATATTCGTGATAGCTATTTAACAAATGAAAAAATACACTCATTATTAAATTGGCAACCAGCCTACACATTGTATGAAGGTCTTGAAAAAACATTGAACTATTACATTCAACAAACTAATAGGGATGTTGATTGATTAAGTAATTTAAACCATTACAAAAACAAAAACGACTAAACTTTGTTTTACTAACAAAAGGTTTAGTCGTTTTATTTTGTAATGATTAAAGTTGAACTTCCACTGAAAGAATCTTTTTTAAATATTGAATCAAGTCTTCTCTTATTTCTTCTTTTTTTAATGCAAATTCAATGTTTGTTTTTATAAATCCTAGTTTTTCACCTACATCATATCTTGTTCCTTCAAAATCATAAGCGAATACACGTTGAATTCGATTTAATTTTTGAATTGCATCAGTTAATTGAATTTCTCCGCCAGTGCCGATATTTTGTTCTTCTAAGAACATAAAAATTTCAGGTGTCAGTATATATCTACCCAAAATGGCTAAATTCGAATCAATTGTTCCAGGAGCTGGTTTTTCAACAAAATTCTTTACTTCGTATCTCCTACCATTTTGTAATAATGGGTCAACTATACCGTATCGATGAGTCTCTTCACTAGCTACAGGTTGAACACCAATGACCGATGAATAGGTTATATTGTATTGATCAATTAATTGTTTTAAAGCTGGAATTTCTCCATCAACGATATCATCACCAAGTAAAACCGCAAATGGTTCATCTCCAATAAAATTACGTGCACACCAAACTGCATGCCCTAATCCTCTTGGTTCCTTTTGACGTATATAATGAATTTCAATATTTGAAGGAATTTTTACTTCTTCTAAAAGAGAGTACTTTTCTTTCTCATATAAAGTTTGTTCTAACTCAAATGCTCGATCAAAATGGTCTTCAATCGCGCGCTTTCCTTTACCAGTTACAATGATAATATCTTCTATACCCGATTCAATCGCTTCTTCAACGATGTATTGAATAGTTGGCTTATCTACGATCGGTAGCATTTCTTTCGGCATTGCTTTTGTTGCAGGTAAAAATCTCGTACCAAGGCCCGCAGCTGGAATAATCGCTTTTCTTACTTTCTTCATATTAATCACTCCTAGAGTTTAATAATTAGACCCCTTTATTGAATGGCTAAACCGTTATATTAGTATTGAAAAGACTATAAATCTATTTTACTTTAAAAACGAATAAATGCCTATTGTTCTTGATGCTCAATTTAATAAAGTACACTATTGAATAAGTCTTGAATTTAAAGTCATTTTTCGAAGCTGTGGATGTTCTAATCCTTTATTAAATTTTTTGAAATTTCCTATTCCTGCTCCTCTTTCTACTCTTTGTTATTTTTTTGAATTTTATTCCTAATAAAAAAGGATGTCATAAAAGTTAAAACTTTCATATGACATCCCTTTTCTATTGTCCCACCTGGAAGATATATTCGAATTTATTGATTTTCACCTTGACCAGGATGCTCAAAATTTGTTAATGTCGGTGTTACATAAATAGAATTAACATTATTTATAATGACTACATCATCTATTTTATACTTTTTAATATAATCAATGATCGGCATCTTATTGTAATATCTCAAATCAAGGACTCTTGTTTCTTTATAATGGTTAACAAAAAATTGTATACTTGCATTCGCATAAGAATCTTTAATAATTAATAATTTTCGATTCTTAACTTTATTGTTATAAATTGCTGTTTCAGGATGATCCCCACCCATGTAAGTAACATATCGATTTGTATAAAGACTAACATTTTCCAATGGTTCTTTTGCATATAAACCTCTATTACATATAGCATTGTAACAGACATTTAAATCCTGTTTTCTCTTACTTTCTACCACAGTTATTGTATCTGTTTTCGTAACATTTGCTTTCGTCGTTTTACGAGCATCCGAACCATAAAAAGGTAAGCCTTCTTCTTTCCAAATGAAATCATCCGCGTTCAATGCTTTTCCAACTTCATTTGAATTTGTATAAATTGTATTAATAATCGTTTGATATGAATAAAATGCAGCCTTTGCCTTCCAATGATGATCAGTAAAAGTATATAAATTGGGTTCATTTTTATGTTTATTCATTGTAATTCTTAGATCTAAAGGGTGTGCAATTGGATCGATATCACTAAAAAGATAATCTGACGCCTCATTCCCATAACTAGGAAAGTATGAAGGGAATTGGTCTTCGAATGTAACTGATTTATTTGGTACTAAACTAAAATAAGTGTTCACTCCAAGTTTTGATGCTTGTAACGCAAATTTATTAATTCTGTTTGCAATGACTTTTGCACTAGCTTTCGTTTGTTTAGGCACAGTTGATAATAATAAACCATTATCATCAACATATACATCTTTTACAACATTTTGACCTAATAAGTCTTTATTGATTGATGCATTCGCTTCAATTAACTTCAATCTACCAGGAAATTGGTCATTATAATAAAGCTCAAATTCTTTTGAAAATTCTCCAGAGGCTAACTTATCTAAACTTATTTTAGGCATTTGAGCAAGTGTTCGATTTTCAATTGTGGAATACTTCAAATCACCTTTTACCCAAACATAAATAGCCCCTGCAAAAATGATAAATAAGAAACTTATAACTATGAAATTATTAAATTTAAATAGGTTGTTTTGCATAATAAACCTCCAACTTACTAGAAACGGAAATAGATAAATGGATTAAACGTGTTAGAAACAATACAAATAATTGAAATACCAAAAACTAATAAATAGTAGCCTGTTAACCCAATATTACGACCGAAAATTCTTACAGCAAAGCTGGATTCTGATTGAACCATGATTTTATCTGCAAAGTTTTTCAGTAAAGGAGTTGCACCAATAATAGCTAGTCCTATTAGAACACCGTATTCAGCAAAATAATATCCTGCACTTGAATCCCAAAGAACTGTATTATTTAATCCGAACATTGTCTTAATATAATCAAATGCATAACTAAATGTTTCTGCACGGAAAAATACCCATCCTATTACGACTATGAATGTAGCGTAAATGTGCTGAATTACACTCGGTAACTTTCGTAATATGTCACCTAAGAAAGCTTTTTCAAGCATGATTAATATTCCGTAATAAATACCCCATGCGATAAATGTCCAACTTGCTCCATGCCAAAATCCTGTAGCAAACCAAACAATAAAAAGATTAATATACGTACGTATAGGCGAAACTCGATTTCCACCTAATGGGATATATAGATAGTCCCTGAACCACGTTCCTAACGAAATATGCCATCTTCTCCAAAATTCTGTTACTGATTTTGAGATGTACGGATAATTGAAATTTTCTAAAAAATCAAACCCGAACATTTTTCCTAAACCAATTGCCATATCTGAATAACCTGAAAAATCAAAGTAGATTTGTAAAGAATACGCAATGATACCAATCCAGGCTAAACCAATTGACATATCATGTGGATTTTGTGCAAAAATTTGATCTGCAACCCAGCCACAATTATTCGCTAAAAACATTTTCTTACCTAAACCAATAATAAATCGCTTCGTTCCATAAGCAAATTTCTCTAAAGACTCTTTTCGATCTGTAATTTGATGTGAAACAGTTTGATAACGAACAATAGGTCCTGCAATTAGCTGTGGAAATAAAGTTTTATAAGTAGCCATGTTTAATGGGTTTCTTTGCAGTGCACCATCTTTTCGATAAACATCAACAACATAACTAATCCCTTGGAAAGTAAAGAATGATATTCCTAATGGTAATGGAATTTGAGGAATTGTAATATTTGTATTCAATAATAAATTAATATTATCAACAAAAAAGTTTGAATATTTGAAGAAACATAATAACCCCAAATTGGCTACAAGCATTGCTGCCATAATCCACTTTATTTTAGTTTTCTTATTTCTATTTGCATCAACTATTAAAGCAAATACATAATTGATTATTATTGAAAGGAACATAACCAATACAAACCTTGGCTCACCCCATGCATAAAAAACTAAACTAGTTAGTAATAACCATGCGTTCCGGAATATACGTGGTAATACAAAATAAACTAGTAATACTATAGGTAGGAATACAAACAAAAATATAGTTGAACTGAAAAGCATAATCTAGTCCTTTCTTTTAATGAATTTATCATTAATAACCCAAATTTAACCCAACAGACAAAATTATCACACATAAATCGATAAATTTCTACAATATACTTAATTTAACAATAGAGATTTAATTAAATTTATTCAAAATGAAACAATATAAATAAATGTAATTTACTTGAATAGCCCCTATTCATCATTTTTTACTTCTATATAGTTTTAACATTTAAAAACTTCAAAAGCTTCATTAATAAAATTAAAAGACCATTTTAAATGAAAATAAAAAGAAAAAGTAAAAAAAGACCATCTTTACAAAATTTGTAAAAATAGTCCTTTATCGTTAAACCTTATTTATTCTTATTTTTAAAATGCTGAATAATTACTTCAACAATTCTTCTAGAAGCTTCACCGTCTCCATATGGGTTAGATGCTTTAGACATTTTTGCATGTGCCTCTTCATCCGACAACAGTTCATCGGCTAACGAGAAAATGACTTCTTCGTCAGTTCCAGCAAGCTTTAATGTACCAGCGTCAATTCCTTCAGGACGTTCTGTCGTATCACGTAAAACAAGCACTGGTACGCCTAAAGAAGGTGCCTCTTCTTGTACACCACCAGAATCTGTTAGGATTAAATGTGATCTTGCAGCAAAGTTATGGAAATCAATCACATCTAGTGGTTCGATTAAATGGATTCGATTGTCATTTCCTAATACTTCATTTGCAATTTCGCGAACAACAGGATTCATGTGTACAGGATATACAACTTGAATATCATTATGTTTTTCGACTAAGCGCTTAATCGCTTTAAACATATTTCGCATTGGTTCCCCTAAATTTTCACGACGATGGGCAGTCATTAAGACTAATCTGTCGTTACCAATCTGGTCAAGAACAGGATGAGCATACTCTTCTTTTACTGTTGTTTTTAGTGCATCGATCGCAGTATTACCAGTAATAAAAATGGTTTCTTCCTTTTTATTTTCAGCTAATAAATTTTGTGCTGATTTTGTCGTAGGAGAAAAATGCAAATCTGCCATGACACCAGTTAATTGACGGTTCATTTCTTCTGGATATGGTGAATACTTGTCCCAAGTACGTAAACCAGCTTCAACATGACCAATTGCAATTTGATTATAAAAAGCTGCAAGACTAGCAATAAAAGTAGTTGTCGTATCACCATGAACTAATACTATATCCGGCTTTACTTCTTGCATAATCTTATTTAAACCTTCCAAACCTCGAGTTGTTACATCGATTAAAGTTTGGCGATCCTTCATTATATTTAAATCATAATCAGGTGTGATTTCAAAAATTTCGAGAACTTGATCCAACATTTGACGATGCTGAGCTGTAACCGTCACAATAGATTCTATTTGATCAGGATGTTTAGCTAGCTCAAGCACAAGTGGCGCCATCTTAATTGCTTCTGGTCTTGTTCCAAAAATTGTCATTACTTTAACAGTCAAAATTCTTTCCCCTTTCAAAACAAATCGGCTTATTGAAATATGTATCTATCTATTGTATCGTAACTAAGCAAATAAAGACATTTTTTACCATGAAGAATACTGTCTATTCCCCTATTTACGTGACTAATTGTAAATATTAATCGGCTTAATTCCAATAAGTTCTTTAACTAGTAATTATTCGATTCTATACACTTAGTTTCCCACATTTTGAAATCATTCATACTCGATGTACATAATAATAGAAGAAAAAAGCACAGTTCCTTCTACTCAAGAATTCACTGTGCTCTCCGAAATACTTAATGAACTAATTTTTTTTGTAACTCATCAATTAGACACAAAATCTCTGAACACATTTTATCCATACAGTAATTTTCCTTCACAAATTCAACTAGTTCTTTCCTAGATCCTTTTCTACTATCCGCAATGTACTGCGCTGCTTGATCGAGTGATTCGAAAATATACTCATCAGGGAATATCGTTCGAGCTCCTTCACGATTTAAAACAATTGGCACTGCGCAAGAAGCCATCCCTTCAACAGGTGCTAAGTGAAAACTTTCATAATCGCTAACTGATAAGACATAACCAATCGACTCGAGCCATTCCGCTGAATCTCCCCACTCTTCAAACTGAACTTGATTACGATAGTGGGATTTCTCAATTTTTTTAAATAAACTTGTATAATAATCCTGCTCTTGTTGATTATTCCAAACCCACGGAAACTCTTTCGGATGCTTTCCTTTTATCGAAAGAGTATATCTGCTGTCTTTTTCATACAACTTTTCAAATATATCAAGCGCTCGATCTAATCGTTTTAACTTCGGTACATAACCAAGTAATCCAATTCGAAAATCTGCATCATACTGCTTAGGCAAATGAAATCGATCTACATCAACACCATTTTGAATGACGATCATCTTTTCTCTAGGAATCTTTGCAACACGATTAAATTCCTCATATATATAGGAAGAGATTGCGATAATCTTATCAATCTTCGTAAAATCAAATCGTTCTGGAAAAAGAGTATTCATTTCAAAACGATGCATTCTTACAATTAATATTTGATGATCTTTTATATGCTCTTGATACCAAATCACATTTCCAAGTCCCCACTCACAAAAAAGAACATCCGCCCAATTAACAATTTCTAAGCTTTTGCCAACTTGATGAATTGTATGGCCTTCCCATAAATCAATTTTTATTTCAATGTCACTTCTAGCTTCAAACCTCTTAATCGCTTCGTTTATAAATTTTAAATCATGCCCTATAATCGCCAGTTTCATAAAAACAGCTCCTTATACTAAAATACTCTCAATTTTGTCTCGGCTATTGGCTTGTTCATAGGCATCTCGATAAAAATTAAACTCATCAATTTCAAAAAATTGAACACCAGCTTTTGAGAAATGTCCAATTGATGATTTATGATCTAAAAGCTTTATAAATTCATTTGGATGAAGAAATCTAGTCGCCTTTATACAAATCAATGCTTCGTCAATATGGCAATCATTTACGTAGTTATAGCTATTTCCATTGCCTTTAGCAATAATCGTATCATTCGTATACTTAGTAGCTAACATCAAATCTCTTAAATAATTCTCTCCATAATAATGATCTAGATTAATTGGAGCAATATAATTCGAATCAACGAGATCATTCAAGCTAAAATAATGATGGCAGTAATCAATTAGGTAGGTTTTTACTTCCCCATGATTGTTTTGATTAAAAATGTCTAAATAGCCATCAAACAAATCAAGTAAGATCACTAGCTTTTTTTGTTTAATTCCTTGTCTATTGTAAATCGAGATTAACTTTTCATAATCAGCTTTACTTCGAACGATCCCTACTAACGTAGCACTTTCTTCCTTCTTTTCGTATGGCAGATTAATAATGTTGAATAAATCTTCCACTCGATTCGTATAAGTGTGTTCTTCTAATACTTTTCGCAATGCGAGTAACCGATTTTTCTTATAGAAGGTCTCATCAGCATAATAATTTGAAAGTCGTTGCTTCATTAGTTTTTCATCATCTGTAGCCGTTACAATGTCTCCAAACATTCGATGAATCCCCTCTGAATGGGAACTAATTATTGGAGTATTACTTGCTAACAACTCAAATACTCTCCGGGCAAACATTGTCGGAGATTTCGTAATACTATTAACATTTAACGCTACTTTATATCCTTTATACGCAAGATCGATTTCATTTTGTTTTAAGTTTCCAACAATAAATGGTTTATACTCATCTGGAAATTGATTAGGACTAGTTGGATTATGATAGTTTCGGTCATATATATCAAGTCCGTATTCCTTCGAAGAATTGACTAGCTTCTCCATTGCACTCGTACGCTCAGGAAACTTTTTACCATAATAAGCTCCAGCAAAAACTACTTTCTCTTTACGTGGAATATATTCAATTGGATTGTGAATTTTCGGTTGAGCAGCAAAAGGTAAACAATAAACATTTTCACAGCCTTCATCTACATAGTTCTGAACTGATTCAAAATCAGTCGTGCATACATAATCAAAATGCTTAGCTGTATCAATAAAGGCCTGGTAATGAAATGGATCTTCTTTATTCCAAAAAACAGTCGGGATATTGTGTTCTTTACACCAATAAACTAGTTTTAATAGTTTCGTATGATTTCTGTGATTTTTCGTCCCGATTTTATCCTTCCAAGCTCCATCGTTTCCAAGCCACGCAGACTCACAAAAGAATAAATCAATTCGGTGCTTTTTAAATTCAGTCAACCAATTCTCTGGCGTAATTTTTACAAGTTGAAACTCATAATCAAAGCATCGTGTCGTAAATTCGTCAGCAATAAAGCCAACTCGAAAGTCCTTAATTTCTTTCTTTTGTTTCTTCAAGTGACTATTGTCTATCGTACTATTTTTATATGAACCCATTAATTTAGCATGGAATAAATGGAGCGTGGCAGCACCTGTCATGTATATCGAAAAAGCAGCCGATTGGATCTCATTTTGCTTAAATTGAGATAGATCAACTAACTCGTCCATTTGAAAATTAACTGTACTTGGGTTATTCTCATGATCGACCAATCGTAATTCACAAACTACCTCACACTTACCACTGACAAAGCCGGTAATGCCAAATTTAGTAAATAACTGACTTCTTCCTTCATTAAAAAGTAGTTCCATTAATTTTTTTTCGTCTTTATAATCAATGACCGCAGTCTGCCTTATTAGTTTGTTATGAAATAGTGTTTTCTTTTCCTTCTGAAACTTTTGAATGCCTTTTGAGACTGTAAAATCATCAGCTGACAATGGAAGTAACTCATGATTTTGAAAATAGAAGGGTTCATCCACATTCATTAATTCCTGCAGCATCATCTTTGTGTCATATTTATCATTACGTAATCTAGTAATTTGTTTTTCGATTAATTCTTTTAACATAAATGACCCCTCATTTTCTTTTTAAATACTTCAAGAGCTTCCAATACTTCCTTGCTAATTTGCCAAACTTTGAGTTCCTAAATGTTTCATAGTTTAATTGCAGCTTTTGATATTCTTCTTGCAATTTTTCATATTCATACGAACCAAATGACTGCTTCACTTCGTTTACAAGAACATAATCATCGAGTCCCATCATAAATTCCTCATGCTCTACGATTAAATCCAACTGACGAAATAATTGCTCTTCCATTCTCTTTTCTAATTCCATCACTTTATTAGAAAGGGATTCATTTTCTTTCATTAACAATTCATTTTCCCGTAGAATATTAGCATCGAAATCCTCAGTCGAAACCTCTATTAAACTTGGTTTAAAATTTACAGTTGTTGAATCCACATGACTACTATTCAATAATTCACTATTCTTCATTTCAAACCTCCAGAACAATAAGATAAACACATAGGTGTTTATTAAAAAAAGGAAATATTATGATTAATTTAAGATTAACGATTTTATGTGAATCTTAATGAGTATCCATGTTAAAAGTATGTAAAAAAAATAATGAGATGATTTTCCAATTGAATAGTGCATCAGAATTTTTAAAAATATAAAAAATCCCCAACTGTAACGTTCTTTTCCAATAGAAAGAGAATGCTAAAATCGGAGAATAGTATATAATCCATTGATAAATAATCTTAAATTCTTGTTACTATTCATTCATTTAATAATAAAAAAAGCGATTGTCTTGTTTAATATTTATAATCATTATGTTAATGTTAATATCTGTTAGCGTTTCGTAAATTTTTTTACGAATTCATAAAATCTTTTAATTAAATGGGATGGGCTGTTTTATGCTTAAAAAAATTGAATACCTAAATGACGGAATTAGACTCTGCATAGAAGATCTAAATGGGAAAATAAATGAAACATCTTCATTAGTCGTAAAACAGAGGTCAAATAAACATGTGAAAGTAAGCAATGAAATATTGCAGAGCTTAATAAAAAAGATTGATAACCAATATATAGTAGATATTAACTTTTCTGATTTGAGAAGTGTCACATTATATCCAATCGAGATTTTTGATTTATATTTAGCTAAAGATGCTGAATTATTACCATTAGAAACTAATCGTAATGCTGAAATACCAACTAAATATATGAATACAAAACTACTAAACATTTATTATGTAAAGACATATATAACAAATGATAATCGTATTGCACTTTACTTAACGCAAGATAAATTACATTTTAATCTAGCTAAAACAGAGTGTTACGAAGATTTTGTTCAACTCTCTGTTTTTGATCAAAAACAATTCAATCAAATCAAAACCGAATTAACGATTAATACTCATTCATTTCGTACACATAGTGGAAATAACAATGAGATTTTGTATTCAACCTTTAATGGATTTGATTTATTAAATAGATACCCTGAATCGACTGACTTAGAACTATATGCGCAAATTACATTAAACAAGGATATTAAAGTTTTAATTAACTTATTAACTGAGAATGAATATAATCATCAAACTAAAAACTTATCTCTTTCATTAAATAAGAACGTTATTTCTATTAAAAGCAATGAAAAGAAATTAAAAATCGCTGCATTTGGATCTTGTGTTACACGAGATAATTTTAATAGTAAATTTAACTTAAATTATAAAAATCATTTTGAATTACTTCGCTATCAAAACCAATCGTCAATCATTAGTTTAATGAGTAATCCGATTCCATATAATCGAGAGAAAATTGACAACTTAAATGAATATGAGCAAAATGATGTTTTCGATGACTTAGAAAAGAACTTTTTAAATGATTTAATCAGTAAGCAGCCTGAAGCTCTCATTCTTGATTTCTTTGGGGATGTTTATTTTGGCTGTTTAAAGACGAATAGTTCATATATTACTAATAATCGTTGGAAGATCACGAAAACATCACTTTATAGAGAATTAAACGAAGTCACAACATTTAGTTTGAATACTAATCTTAGCGAATACTTTACACTTTGGAAACACTCGATTGATCAATTTTTACAATTTATTAATAGAGAACTTCCGAATTGTAAAATCATACTTCACAAAGCTAGATTTACTGGGATGTACTACGATCAGGAACAAAACATTAAGAAAATTAATTCTAACACTGATATCGAATTATTAAATGCCTTTTGGGATCAATTGGATGACTACGTTATTTCAAATTACGAGGTTTCAACAATAAATGTAAAACAAAACTATATTTCTATTGCAGATCATGCTTGGGGTATTTTTCATTTGCATTTTGAACCAAATTATTATAAGAATTTTCTAGCTGAATTAATAAAATTAACGCAATAAAAAAAGAGGGTGATTTATTTCACCCTCTTTTTGATTTATTAAACGTTCTTATTAATTTTGAAATTATGATAAGATGTTTCAATTGCTTCAAATATTCTCTTTGAATTATTTCTGTCTTTATATTTAAATATTCTTCTCGAATTTTGTTGATATAGTTGATCTGCTGTAAAATCTCTATTTGAAATATTAATGATTTCCTCAAGTAATTTTTCTTCATTATTAACAATAATTCCAAGATCGCTATATTTAATTTGTTCAGTAGGTGCATGATGATTTTTAAGTGGATCAAATTGATAGAATACTACTGGTTTATTCATATAAAAGAAATCACTTGAAACTGATGAGTAATCAGTTAATAATAACTTCGATTCTTTTAGTAAATCTGAAACTTTGGCATCTTTTTTTAATAAGAATTCAATGTTTGGATGTTTTACAATAAAGCTTCCTAAGAAGCGCTGCATCTGATGATGAATATAAAACTTAACCTGTATATTTTCCTTACTAATAAAATCTTGAAAATTCTTATTTGATATCAAGTTTTTATACGTCTTAAAGTATTCCGAATTAGAGAATTGTTTTTTATTTATTTTAAATAAATGGCGTCTCCACGTTGGCATAATTAATATTTGTCTTTTCGTAATCGCATCATGTAAATTATCAAATCTAGCTAAACCTGTTACTTCAACTTCATCGTTTGGATAGTTTAAAGTTTCCATAATAATTTCTTTTTCAAATTCTGAACTAGCTATAATTAAATTCTGTTGATACTTTTTCTTTGATAAATACGGAGAAATATTATGAATAATAACGCCATGCTGGATACATACTTGAAACTTGTTCTTTAATTGCTTTCTAAATCTTGAGGTAAAATCTTTTGAAGGATTTGGAAAACCACTTTCACTAAATGTCCAAGCACTAACATATACATCCGCTAATAGTGTGTAAATTTTATGTTTAAAGCTAGAGTGATGAATAACATTTCCTAATCTAGCTACTTTGTCATAATGCGGAGAATTTTTCTCGATTATATAATAGATTTTTCTGTTTGGATGTTGCTCTCTGCAGTACTTAAAAAAGAAATACCCATTATCTTCAGCTTGATCAGGTCTTTCACATACTAACCAAACCTCTTTATTTAAATATAGAAGTTTATAGAAAGATACAATTAGCAGTAATAAATACTTAATAATAAGTCCTTTTACTTTGCGTATTGCTGGTTTTACTAAACGTAATGGTTTAGTCATTTTCCATGTTAAGTCTTCACTAGGATCGACTGGATGTTTCTCTAAATAATTGCTATATTTGTTTGCCGTATGATATTGGTATCTCTTACTCCTGAACAACTTCATATAACTAATGGATTCAGAATATTTTTTCATGCTTAGGATTGCAAAAAATCCTTTATAGCCTTCTAGTTTTGTTTTCTTTAAAGTTTCTGGTAAATTTACTTCTTTTGTTATTAATTGTAATAGTTTTAATAATTGAATTTGAAGCTCTTCATCTAATTCTTCGACAAATATCTTTTTATCAACTAAATCCATTAGTTGCTTAATGAACATATCATATACTACTTTTTGAAGATCTTTATCGGATGCTTCTCTTACTTTTACAAACAAATAGTTGATTTCTTGAACTTGATTATGAATATACTTGTCATTAATCTCAGTATTTTTAATTGCTAATACATCATTCGTTCCAATATTTTCATTTGTAAAATATTGCCTTAATTGAAAATGCTTTAATTCAAAATAATTAAACTCTTGAATTTTATTTTTTACAAGATAGTCCTTTAAAGTAACAGTTCTCAACAAATTCATACTCATTAGATCTGAATATGTAAAATCATTCATATTTACTGGATTTACTTCTAATTTTTTTGTACTTTGAGTAGTAAAAATGCAATCGTATTTTCCAGAATTTGCTATTCTTAAAAATACTTCTAATAAATGCTTATTTATATTAGTTTTACGATCATAAATGAAGACATATTTGCCATTTAGGTCATCTGGCTTCAATTTTGTATTTATTACACTTAGGTCATCAAACTGAAGAGTTAATGTTTTCTCAGCCTCTTCATTCAGTACTTCATTTTCTGTATTAAAAAGGATTAATTCAATTTGATTTTGTTTAATACTTTGATCCTTAACTGAATTAATACAATCAAGAGCTTGATTGAGTTCCTCTTTTACGAATGGAATTATGATGCTAAATTGCAACTTACGACACCCTCTTCACAAGTCTGATAACTTTTCTTAATGGACTTGTCACTTTCCAAAAATTACTATTTCTTATTTTTGATGACTTTTTATAATCTTTCTCTAGTTCTTTGCTTATTTTAAACCACCATCTTCTAGAAATTAATAAATGATTATAATCTAAAGCTTCCTCGATATGACCAGAGCTAATTAAACTAATGATTGGTTCCTCTACTTCCATATATTCCTTAGTTATTTCTGAATCATATCCTACCACTACATCTTTTATTAAATTAAAGAGATAATCTTTTTGGTCCTTTGTTAAATTCTTAAAGTCTGCATCTCCAATTTTCCAAAAAATAGATCTAAACACATTTATTTGAAAATATCTAAATTCTTCTTGTGAAAGTAAAGGCTTAATAATTAAAGCCGATTTTACATCGTTTTCTACAGTACTAATAATATCTCTTTGTGTTAGAGATAAATTTTTCTCATCATTTCTTGCTCGATATAAATAAATTACTTCAGGAATATAACTGAACTTTTTGGCTTTAGAGAATAATTGAATGTCATAATATTTGTCTTCACCATTTTTCATACCTTCAATAAATTCAATTTTATTTATTAATAAAAACTCAGTTTTAACTAATTTTAAAATAATTGCTGTTTTAACTTGATAGAAAAATGGGACATTATCAATATTTACATCGATATATTTCTTTTGTAATTGGTATTGCTTAAATGTAACGTGTTCATGCCTACGTTTAGTTTCATCATCAAAACTTTGCATCTTACCCATTACAAAATCAGAATCACTATTTTCAATTACGTTAATTAATTTTTCATATGCATCTGCAGGTACAATGTCATCCGGATCTAAAAAGATTGTATACTTACCTGTGGCATTTTCTATTCCAACATTCCTTGGTTTACCTGGAGCACCAGAATTCTCTGTGAAATGAATTGCTTTAAAATTTTCATATTTTGCGGCATATTCATCAATAATTAGAGGGGTTCGATCATTAGAACAATCGTTTACCATAATTACTTCTAAATTTTCATAACCAATCGTTTGGTTTAATAATGAATTTAAGCATTCATGAATATAATTTTCGACATTATAAATAGGCAATATTACCGAGATTTGCGGTTGATTCATCCCTTATCCTCCTTGAATTAAAATTAAATTTCTCATTAAAACAAGCGTTGTTTTCTAACCAGTTTTTAATGATATAACTAGTAATCTACAACATTATATTTTTCTGAAAAAACATAACATTTAAGAAACATTTTTGAATATAAAAAAATTGTAAATTTCGAATAAAAAAACTTACAATTTTGTAATGAAATTGTCATTTATTGATATAAAATGTATTATAACATAAAAAAATATAACTTATAAATGGTAATTAAAATTATAGTTAAAAAGCGATTAAAAGAATTTAATTTAGGGATATTTCCCAATGAATTAGAAATTAATTAGAATTTAATAGGTTATTAGTTCTGGTTGAGATAGCACATAAACATTCTATACTAGTAGTTCTAAAGTACTATTTAATTGGAATTTAAAAAGACGTTTTCACTTTAATAGAAAACGTCTAAATTACTCTTATATTTTAATGAAATTCCTCATCAAGTTCATTTCTAATTATTTACCGTATTGTTTTTCAAAATATTGTTTATACTCACCAGAAACAATCGTTTCCCACCATTCCTTATTATCTACATACCATTGAACCGTTTGAACAATACCAGTATTAAAATTATAAGTTGGTTTCCAGCCTAGTTTTTCTAGTTTACTAGGATCAATCGCATATCTTTTATCATGACCTAAGCGATCTTGTACAAATTGGATTAAGTCTTCAGATTTTCCGAGAGTAGAAATGATAGTTTTAACGACCTCTAAATTTGTCCGTTCGTTATGTCCACCTACATTGTAAACTTCCCCATTTTCTCCTTTATGCATGACTAAATCAATTGCAGAGCAATGGTCAAGAACATGTAACCAGTCGCGAATATTTTCACCAGTACCATAAACAGGAACTTTTTGGTCATTTAGAACTCGTGAAATGGTTAATGGAATTAGCTTCTCTGGGAAGTGATATGGTCCGTAATTATTTGAACAACGTGTGATATTCATAGGAAATCCATACGTTTCGTAATAAGCACGAACTAATAAGTCAGATGATGCTTTACTTGCAGAGTACGGGCTATTCGGTTGTAGAGGTGTATCTTCTGTAAAAAAGGTTGTAGGGTCAAAATCTAGATCACCGTACACTTCATCTGTGGATACATGTACAAATTTCTTAACGTTTATCGCCTTTGAAGCATCTAGTAAAACTTGAGTTCCTAATACATTTGTTGTCACGAATATACCTGGGTCTGTTATAGAGCGATCGACATGACTTTCTGCTGCGAAGTGGATGATATAGTCGAACTTTTCTTTTTTAAATAATGCCATGATTTCTTCACGGTTTGAAATATCAATTTTAATAAAATGATAGTTTTCATTTTGTTCGATGTTTTTATGCTTTGTTAAGTCACCTGCGTAAGTTAAAGCATCCAGATTGTAAATGCAATAGGATGGGTATTTATTGATCATGTATTGAACAAAGTTTCCACCGATAAATCCGGCACCACCTGTAACAGCTACTTTCATGTTTTATTGTACCTCGTCTCTTTTATTTAATTGAACTAAATATCTAGCTAATGCGTCTTTCCATGAAGGTAAGGATTGGAAGCCATTTTCTACTAGCTTTTGTTTTGCTAATCTCGAATTTTTCGGTCTAGCTGCTCGAGTAGGATAATCTTCGGATGCAATCGATTTTACTAAAGTTTTACTGTCGGTTTGTTTGAATATTTCTTCTGCAAATTCAGCCCAACTAGTAAAGCCTTCATTTGTTGCGTGATAGATTCCATATTTATCGGATTTAATTAAGTCTACTATTAAGCTAGCCAAATCAACTGTATAGGTTGGTGAACCAATTTGATCTCCGACTATATTTAATTCATCTCTAGTTTCTGATAATCTTAGCATTGTTTTAATAAAATTATTCCCATTAACACTAAATACCCACGAAATACGAATGATGAAATAGTTTTCGATGAATGATTGAACGACTTTTTCACCTTCATACTTTGTTAATCCATAATAACCGATTGGGTCTGGTTGGTCATCTTCACTAAAAGGACTTTCACCTTCCCCATTAAATACATAGTCTGTACTAATATAAATGAACTTTGAATGATGCTTTTTCGCAGCTTCAACTAAAGATCTCGTTCCTTCAACATTCACATTCCAGCAATTCTCTTTATCATCTTCAGCTTTGTCTACCGCTGTATAAGCAGCGCAGTGGATTATAACATCTGGTTTATATGAATCTACTAAAGAAAAAACTGATTCTTTTTTGGTAATATCAAGCTCCTGTCGACCGCAGCCCTTAACATGTAAACCATGTCGCTCACATTCCTGAACAACATCATAGCCTAGCTGCCCACCGTAACCAGTTACTAAAACCTTCATTTATATTACTCCTTATAAATAAAATTATTTTCAGCATCCTTTAATAATGGTGCGATTTTGTCCTTTGCAGATAATAATGGAGAAATATTGATTGGCCATTGCACCTGAATTACAGGATCATTCCAAGCAATGCCTCGATCACATTCAGGTGAATATAGCTCATCCACCTTGTATTGGACTTCCACATCATCTGTTAAAGTCATAAAACCGTGAGCAAACCCTTTTGGTATGAATAATTGTTTTTTATTTTCTGCACTTAACTCGATTCCGAACCACTTTCTGTATGTCGGACTCCCTTTTCGAATATCGACAGCCACATCAAAAATCGAACCCCTTGTACAACGAACTAACTTCGTTTGTGCTTTTGGAGACAATTGATAATGTAATCCACGTAAAGTTCCCTTCAATGCAGAAAATGATTGATTATCTTGAACAAAGTTTGAATCCATTCCAAAATCCTTCATTTTAGAATCATTATATGTTTCCATAAACCAACCACGGTGATCACCAAAAACAGTTGGTTCAATAACTACAATTCCTTTTATAAAAGTTTCTGTAATTTTCATTGATAATGACTCCTTAAGCTAATATTTAATCTCACCGTTTGCAACTTTTCGTAAATAGTTACCATAACTTGTTTTACTAAGCGATTCGCTTAAACGTAATAATTGTTCTTTATCGATCCATCCATTAATATAAGCGACCTCTTCTGGAGCAGAAATTTTAATCCCTTGATGCTCCTCAATTGTTTTGACAAAATTTGTTGCAGACACTAAACTTTCATGCGTTCCAGTATCTAACCACGTGTAGCCACGACCTAATAACTCTACTTCTAGTTCACCCAAATTTAAATAAGCTTCATTTACAGAAGTAACCTCCAATTCACCACGATTCGATGGTTTTACGTTTTTAGCAATCTCAATGACACGATTATCGTAAAAATACAATCCCGTTACAGCATAATTTGATTTCGGAGCCACTGGCTTTTCTTTAATACTCAATACTTTCCCAGACTCATCAAACTCAACAACACCAAATCGCTCAGGATCCTGTACATGATAACCAAACACTGTTGCCCCTTTTTCTTTCATCGCAGCTTTCTTCAAAATACTGCGCAACCCGCTGCCATAATAAATATTGTCACCTAATATCATCGCAACAGAGTCGTTTCCTATAAACTCTTCACCAATAATAAAAGCTTGAGCCAACCCATCTGGACTAGGTTGTACTTTATATTTCAACGAAACTCCAAACTGAGAACCATCACCTAATAAAGCCTCAAAACGAGGCAGATCCTCTGGAGTCGATATAATTAAAATCTCTCTAATACCGGCCAACATTAAAGTTGATAACGGATAATAAATCATTGGTTTATCATACACAGGCAATAGCTGCTTACTAGTCACCATCGTTAATGGATAAAGTCGAGTACCACTACCACCTGCAAGTATAATTCCTTTTATCGCAAAGACCTCCTAAACATTTAGGAATATATATATTATTATGATGTTGGTTAAAGGGTTGTGTAGGTTAAATTCTTAGGGCATTGGAATGAAATGGTAATTTTAAGTGTAATAGAATAGGGTCCTAGAGGTAAAAAAGACATAAAAAAAGAACCACCGTTAAAACGATAAATTTTAACGGTGGTTCTTGAGAGTTAGATATTATTTTGTTTCTGAAGGTAATTCTAAGTGCTGACGAAGATCATTAGATATACTATCTTTTTCTGCTTTCGGAACAATAAAATAATAAATTTTATTAATCATCTTGCCTTCACCTTTAACTTGGGTCTTACTAATATTTTGCGCAGCCTGACGGTAATCCTTTTGAATCGAAACCATATCACCTAAAGTAATATTCGTCACAACATTCTTTTGGATTGCCTGTAAAATTGATTGATAGTTTGATAAGGAAGAAATTGATGCTCCCTTTTTAATTACTGCTTCTAGAATTTCTCTTTGACGAAGCTCTCGACCAAAGTCACCACGAGGATCTAACTTACGCATACGAGAGAACTTTAAGGCATCTACACCATTTAAATGAAGTGGTCCCTTCGTAAAGTGCACTCCATCATAAGTAAAGTCTAAGTCATTATTTACATCAACTCCACCTACTGCTTCAACGATGTCTTTAAAGCCTTCCATATTAACTTCAAGATAATAATCAATAGGAATATTCAAGAAGTTTTCAACTGTATCAACAGACATTTGAATTCCACCAAATGCATATGCATGGTTAATTTTATCTTCTTTACCTTTTCCAACAATTTCAGTTCTTGTATCACGTGGAATACTAACCATTTTAGTTGTATTGTTATTCGGGTTAACAGTCAACACAATCATAGAATCTGAACGACCTTTGTCACCCGGGCGATGATCAACCCCTAATAGTAAAATAGAGAAAGGTTCTTTCTTCTCAACATTTACTTCTTCTTTTCGTTTATCAGTTTTCTTTATGTCTTTATAGATTGCGTCTGATGTTTTATTTACATTGTGGTAAATTGAATATGCATAACCGCCTATTCCTAAACCAATGACAACTAGTACACTTAGTACGATTATTAGTACTTTTTTTGTTGTGGACATTTTTTCAGATGAGCTTTTTTCTGATCTGGACAAGATTTTTCTCCTTTAATTACGAACTTATTTTCCGATGAAAAATAGTCAGAATTACTTACCTTTCTATCTTACTTGATTAGACAGGCATTTGCATAACTTTTATTGGTAATTTTTTGAAAAATAAAAAAACACAACCTCCGAAAGAAGGTCATGTTAACTTCAGTTCATAATAAATTGTTTCTTATATCCATTTGGATTCTTTTGATGCCAATTCCAGGCTGTTTCGATTATTTGCTCTAAAGAATATTTCGTCTCCCAGCCTAATTCTTCATATATTTTTTGTGATGAAGCAATTAGTTGAGCTGGATCGCCTTCCCTAGGGTCAGTAAAGATAACATTTGCATTTTTATCCGTAATTCGTTCACATGTTTCAATAATCTCTTTTACAGAAAATCCTTTTCCATTCCCTAAATTGTACGTCTTATTAAGGTCACCATTTTCTAGTAAACTTGCTAGAGCTAATATATGTGCCGAAGCCAAGTCAGTAATATGGATATAATCGCGGATACATGTTCCATCTGGAGTTGGGTAATCACTTCCAAATACACTGATTGACTCACGTTGACCAAGTAAATGCTGTAGAACAAGTGGAATTAAATGAGTTTCAGGAGTGTGATCCTCTCCAATTAATCCCGTAGCATGTGCTCCCGCTGCATTAAAGTAACGTAGAACAACATAGCCTAAACCATATGCTTTGTGGAAGTCAGCTAAGATTTTTTCTATCATTAACTTTGATTGACCATATGGGTTGATTGGATTCGTAACTGTTTCTTCTGTAATGATTTCAGCTTCAGGAATACCATATGTTGCTGCAGTAGAAGAGAAGATAAATTTCTTTACGTCAAACTTTATCATATTGTCTAGTAATGTTAATGTCGCACCAACATTGTTCTGATAATATTTTAATGGATTCATAACTGATTCACCTACTAAACTATAAGCAGCAAAATGCATTACGGCATCAATATTATAAGTTAAGAAAATAGTTTCTAAAATAGTTGCATCTCCTAAATCACCTTCAACAAAGATCGCTCGCTCATCTACTGCTTCACGATGACCAGTTGTTAGATTATCTAATACAACTACTCCATAGTTTTGATCGACTAGTTCTTTAACTGTGTGACTACCTATGTATCCAGCTCCACCAACGACTAATATCATGAGTATCTCTCCCTCCAAGTTTCTTCTTTAAACAACTTTGCTGGTTAAAGGTTAACTTTTTTACATATTTTACTCATATGATTTATCTTTTAAATTAATAAATATTTTTTTAACAATATCAAAATCTACTTTTTCATCAAATTTACGGGCAAATAAAAATTCACTATTTATAAGACTATCAAAATCATTTACCTTAAATACATATGGATTGCCTCGTACCCAATCTATATACCTTAAATTAGCTTCGTATTCATCTTCATGGTAAAAACGATAAAGGCGATCTTTGAAACTAGAGTTCATTACTAAAGTGTGTATAAATACTTCGTCACATAAAATAGAATGTTTATAAATTTTATTTATTTCTTGCTTATTTTTAATAATGTACTTAACTAATTCATCAGTTATACTAAACCAATTAGTACCTTTATAAAAATTAATTTCTTTTGATTTATTTATAATCAATAATACCTGAAACACTAAAAATATTTTGTTTAAAAGCTTTTTATACACTATCGATAAACTATTATTTTTATGTCTTAATATTTCATTATAGTAAAACTTGTATTTAACTCTTGTTTTATCCCATTTTTTTGAATAACCAAGAAATTCCTTACCTTTATTTTTTTCAAAAAAATCATGAATATAATCTTGTGTTTTTAATGGCATATCCACTCCAGATAACAAGTGATAATATTCATAATTATATTTTGATGCACTTTCCAATAGTATTAATTCACTTTCAATTTGGGAAAACCCTCCCCAACTTACAGAAATCCTATCGGTGAAATAGATGTTAGATTTTTGTGGCAAATTACTAAAGAAATAAAAATCAAAATCTTCTACTTTAGCATCAATATGAATGAATATATCGTTTCTTTCATCGTCAATAAGTTGAACTAATTTCTTTAATATTTCAAAATTATTATGAGATATTATTAGGTATGCATGCTTATTCATATTTCACCCTATCTATTATTCTATTTAAATATAAATTTCACTTAATATATAACTTTATAAATAATTTACATTAAACTATAAAAATATATTATCAAAAAAAGACTTTCGATTGATAAAACAACAGATATAATGTAAAAAATGCTACTATATATATATAAAATATCTTATGTGGAAATTTTATACCTATTATCCTTTTAAATTTAATACCTCTTAATAAACAAATTAATGAAAAAGATATTATTGTGGAAAGAATTGAAGCGTAAAGACCTAAATAATCTATTAAAATTAAATTAACAATGATACTCAATATTGCACCCCAGGAAGTTGTAAAAAAGGATCCAAGTGTATCATTTTCAGAAATGTAAAAAGTTCCGTAAAAAGCTGCAATACCAGAAAGGGTCGTCGAAAATAATAGTAGAGGTACATACTGTATCGCTTGATCAAATGAATTTTTTAATAAATATGAGCCAAAAATTTTAAATCCAATTGTAAAAATAATTACTGCAATAAATTGAGCAAATATATACCTATATAACTGATAGGAATAGTATTTACTTTTATTTGAATCTTTAGAAGTTAATATAGCTTGATCTTGCCAAACTGTTATAATAATTGTGTTGATAATTATTATAAATGCCGGAAATTTATTTGCCATAGCATAAATTCCATTTGCATCTTTACCTAAATAATTTACAATAATAAATCGATTGGATACATTTACAACCCACCAACTAATAGTAGAAGGAATTAAAGGAAGAGCAAAAGCTAACATTTTGGAAGATTTCATTAGCTGTTCGAGGGAAATATTTAGTTTAGGTAATAATTTTACTTTTTTTAGTGCAAAAAAAGTAAACAATACTGACACTAACAGCCCAAAAGATTGGCCAATAAATAAAATATCCAGTTTATGAATATTAAATTTTTCATTATTATATAATAGAACTGTTGTTAATGAGATTGAAATTACAGTTTGAATTACTCCAGAATTAGCCATAATAACATTCTTTTCATAGCCTCTAGCTATCCCTTGATTAAAATAATCATTAAAAATATTTAAGATAATAATAAACCAAATGTAAAATGAATTAGTTATATTAAGGACATTCAAAAATATCAAAATAACTAGACTAAATAAAACTTGTATTATTATTAGATTTAAACCAACATTAATAAATTCTTTAGCATTCCCTATATCATTTTTACTACTAATAACTTCCATATAAACAGCTTGAAATATTTGCATGCCAATTATTGTAGAACACAAACTAATAATTGTTATCCAATAATCATATTCTCCAAAGTCTTTAGGTGATAAAAAGCTTGTATATAAGGGTATTATTAAAAAAGATAAAAACTTTGATCCAAAGTTCCCTAATAAATATATTAAAAATTTTTTTTTCACTTATTCATCACCTTATAATTATTACTTACATTATTTTTGTTTTCATTATTTAAAAATTTATCTAACATTTTAAACTGTGCTTCTGCCTCCACTTTTACATGTTGATTTAGTATTGTTTTTTCATTTAAATGCTTTATTAATTCGTTAGTATCAAGTGAAGCAATATCCCTAATATAAGTACATTTATCAGATTCCTCTAGGTCTTTTAACACATTAAAAGTTTTATCACTATAAATTAAGGGATAAAAACTTTGGTTAAATATTTTCGCAAGAATAATAGAATGAAATCTTGCTCCAATAAACGATTCCATTTTTCCCAATTCCTCTAAAAAATAGTCGATTTGACCATTATAATTAATTATTTTTATTTTTTTAGAATATTCTTTATTTAGTTGAGATAATATTTTATTTATAACCTTTACATCTCCTTCTTCCTCACAAAACGAAAAGAAGGTAATTTGTTTATCTGAATCGATTAATTTTTTTACTAGTTCTACCATTTTATATTCGTAATCGGAACTATACTGTTCTAAACCATGTCTATTTTCTAAATCTATTAAAGAGAAACCTACTGAATTTTTTATTTTAGTAACTTTAGGAGCCTTCAAATTGAACACTATATCTGGAGCAACTCTTACATTTCTCAAATTCTTAAACAATGTAAATGAATACATATCCCTAAAGCATACATCTGAAAATTTGCTAAATAAATTTGTATAACTTTTTAAAAAGTTTTGATCACTGAATGGACCAAAATTACTCCCTAATATATAAACCTTTTTATTTTTATTAACAAAAGACTTTATTAAGCTACTTCTTGTATAAAATACTTTTTTCCATAATGAATTCTGCATAAACATGGATCCACCGATTAAAATATAACCATCAAATTTACTAATAATAAATGGCTGAAACAATTTAAAAATTAATCTCTTCATCTTATTATTATTTAAAATATTAGAATCCTTAATTATGTTTTTATATTGATAATCTGCATTCTGCAAATAAAAATCTACATGTTCATATCTTTCAAACAAAATTTTTAAAAACAAATCATCTCCAAAATTTTTATTACAATAAACATCTACTAGTATTTTTTTCATTTTATTCTCCGTATAGAATTTAAAAGATTCCAAATTATTGTTATCGTTGAATATTTTTTGTTTATAATAAAATATGCTAGTTTTCTTTCAATTATAGATACTAGATTATTATTAGACCTAAAATGGCCATTCATAATCCAACTTGGAAATTTATCCTCAAGATATTCCATTGACTCATCTATTATTTCTTTTCTAACATTTTTATCTTTAATTAATAGTGCTTTTCTATACACTGCTCCACCTAATATATGTTGAATAAAAAGATATTCTAACTCATCCTTTTTTTGATAATCAACCAATTCAAGATAAACAAGATCTAACATCTTAAGAATGTCTCTAATTTTATTTTCCTGGATTTGATGAGATTGCGAGCTCTCTCTTGTAAAATCATAATTATACAAAGCCTTATTAATTTTAACTTTATTTCTAGCATTTTTGACAATTATAGGCATAATACCTAAATCCTCGTACCAAACTCCAATTGGGAAGTATTTATCAACCCACAGCTTTTTACTATATAATTTGTTACAAGGACCCGAATGCGACCCATAGATTGAAAGATCATAAGACAGGTAATAAGTAGCATTCTTTTTTATTAGATTCATATCAAAAATTACTAAGTCAGCATCTTTTTTTAATATTTCATCTACGCAACAGCTTATACAACTTGTATCAAGCCAGTCATCACTATCAACAAACATAATATAGTCCCCAGTACTTTTAGAGATACCAACATTACGTGCTTTTGCTTGACCTTGATTGGATTGATTAAATAGTTTAATTCTTTTATCTAAGTTTACATAATTCATTGCGATTTCATCAGATTTATCTAAAGAACCATCATTTATTAATATTATTTCGATATTAGTATAAGTTTGATTTATTAATGAATCTAAACACCTAGTTAAATATTTTTCAACATTGTAAATTGGAACAATAATACTTACTTTTGGTAACAAACGCTCACACCCTAACCATTAATGGTAAAAAATATTTTTATAAGGCACTACTCCATCTCCATTATTCATTAATGTTGAGATTAGCCTTACTAGAAATACACTAAAAATAATAATTTTAAACACATTTTTAGTAGTAATTGAAAATTTTTGTGTTAATAATCTTGAGAAGATTACAAGTGAAAATATTTCATATAGATACGACATTCTTTTTACAATATTGGAAAACGGTAAAAAGCCGTTAATAATGAAAAATACTAAATAAATATAATCAATCCAATCTAACTTTTTTTTCTCTTTATATTTATAGATGACATATATAAAAGTGGCTAGCCAGTAGAATAGAAAAAATATTTTATTAAATACGGATCTTCCTAGCCCGGTAATGCTTTCAGTGTCACTGTATTTATCTAGAAAGAAACTATCTAAATTTAAAATTTTAACAAAAAGTAAATCCTTTAAACTATCAGGTATTAAAAAGAACGAAAAAAGGCATATAAATAGAATAATAATATAGTTTTTATGCCGAATTTTTATAATATAAAATAGATATAAAGGTAAAAACATTATTGAACTTTTATGAATACCCAATGAAATTAAGAATATTAATATTGCAGTTATTTTTTTATTTTTATCATAAAATAAAATTAAAGAAATAATTACTAATGAGATTGATGAATATTGACGAAACCCGTTAAAACTGGAAAAATATGCATATGATCCTAGAAATGCTAATAAAGAAATATATTTATAATTAGAAAATTTTTTTAGTAATATATAAATTCCTAACATAAATATAAAACTATTAAACGCTATAAAATATTGGAAACTTAGGCCAAGAAATCTAAAAAATTCACTTTCAAATGTATATACCCAACCCATAGATAGATATTTTTCATAACTAGAATTATATATACTTTGGTACAATAAATAATCCGATCCTATTTCTAACCGTAACGCAGCACATAAAAATAGCATAAATAGACTAGCTCTAAGAAAAAATGTTTTATTTATAATAGTCTTATTATTTATTGTAATTATTTCTCTATCAGTCATTATCCCAGTAATGAACGTTAATAGATAAAAGATTAAATATATTTCCATTTTATTGCTACTTTCTTTTTATATTTTTTAATACTACGTATATCATTGTATTTAAAGTATGAAACGGACTTTTTCCAATACTATCTAACTTTCTTATATAATCTGTACCTAACCTTTCGACAAAATAAAGTTTATTTTCTCTTAGTAGCTCACATTTCTTCCAATCTGGAAAGGATTTATAAATTATGTCACGAGTCTCCTTCATTTTTTTATGGAATCCCCAAAAATTGTATTTATAATATTTTAATTGCCTATACATATTCGACCACAGTAATAATTTAATATACTGATAACATAAACCTTTAGATAACATCTTATTTTCTTTAATTTCAGGATAATAATACTTATAAGTATCATCTAAAACACTATAAATATCGTTAATTTTTGGGCTTATTGTAGTTAATATGGAATTTTTACGTCCTTTCCTATAATAAATTAATGCTGAGTCCAAATATTTATATTTTTTAATTTTAGAAATTAATTTATAAGTTGTACCCACATCCTCATAAATCTTACCTACTGGATACTTAATATCATTAAACAATTCAGTTCTATATATTTTGTTCCAAGCACTTGGTTGAACACTCCATAAGTCATCTTGGTTCTCTATTCCTTTAACTTTCCTTGTTGAATTATCATAAAAATAATCTAACCAATCGAATACTATTAAATCTGGATTCTCATTTATCCCATTGAAAACCTCAAGAAAATAATTCGGGGTAACTTTATCATCGCTATCTAAAAATGCAACATAATCTGTATTAACAAACCTTAAACCATAATTTCTTGCATCACTTAATCCCCCATTTGCTTTTTCATAATATTCATAATCAAATTTTTCAGCATATTCTTTTGCAATCTCGCCCGATTTATCACTTGATCCATCGTTAATCAACAATACACGGATTTCTCCTTTGCCGTTTAACTTTTCTTTGCTATTATTTATTGATTCTAAACATTCAACAAGATAATCTTCAACATTATATATTGGTATGACTAAACTTAATTTTGTCATATTCCACCTCTGATTTTCACAAAATAATCTTTATCTAAATTAACGATTTATATAAGCGATCAATATTTTCCATCATATGGTTACTAGTATACTTTTGTAAGAATAATTTTTCCCCATTTCTACCCATTTCTTTCAATCTTTCTTTTTCCAATGATACGAGTATCTTCACTAATGCTTTAGGAGAATCAATATTAAAAATTAAACCGTTATTATACTCAATGAAATTCGGTAAATTCCCCTTATTACTTACTATAATTGCCTTTGAATTTTTCATAGCCTCGGCTGCTACTAACCCAAAACCTTCCCATCTAGACGGAATTATTACAGCATCAAATTGTTTATAGTAAGCATCCATTACTTCATTCATAACCCAACCCAAATGGAATACATTTTTAGGAATATTAATGTCTAAATCATTGAGTACCTTATCCCCAATTAAGTACAGTCGAATGTTCTCGAATTTATTAGTTTCAAAGGTTTTAAGTAAAATATCAATTCCTTTTGCTTTATCAAATCTGCCTACAAAAAGTAAGTTAATATGATTTTCTGATAATTTTATACTAATATTTTCTATCTTCTTTATCTCTGTTTCTACACCACTATTAATTAGTTTCATTTTTTCTTTAGGCATTCCCATTTTTAAAGCTTCTTCATGTTCAAATTGAGAGATATTAATAATAGAGTCTGTAACCTTTTCAAGTACCCTTTCCACATAAAAATATACCTTTTTTTTCCAATTTGAAGTATCCATTAAAAAAGACCAACCATGTGAACAGTAAATTAATTTTGATTTTTTCTCCCTAAAAAACAGCCGATCCAATATAAACGAAACCCTTCCAATTAGCCCAGCAAAAGTGCCGTGAAGGTGAATAATCTCTGGATTGTATTCTCTTATAAGCTTATTTACACTAAAAATATATTTAATAATCGACAGTAAACTTCTTTTATATTTCTTTCTTATTACTAGGGATTTAAAATTATTAAATGACTCCGAATTCTCATCACTTACAATAAGCTTTACTTGATTCTTTTCTTTTACTTGGTATTTTAATAAAGTATTGATATAAGTTGCTACTCCTCCACTAGCATATTCACCTATGTGTAATATTCTCATCTGTTCTCCCTTTAACGATTGCAATATTCAAGTTTTCAACTAATTTTTTATAAAATTTAAAATGCATTTCTGGAACCTAATAATAAACTTGCTGTTTTTATAACAATCTTAATATCATAACTAATCGAACGGTTTTTTATATAAATTAAATCCAATTCCACCATTTCATCAAAACCAACACTATTTCTAGCACTAACCTGCCAAAGACCCGTACAACCGGGTATAACTAGTAACCTCTGTTTATCATAAGTAGTATATACATCTACTTCTCTCCGAAGTGGTGGTCTTGGCCCAACAAGAGACATGTCACCTAATAAGACATTAAAGAATTGCGGTAATTCATCAATAGAAGTTTTACGAATAAACTTCCCTATTTTAGTAATCCTCGGATCATCCTTCATTTTAAACATCGCACCTGAAACTTCATTATATTGTAGAAGTTCTTTTAATCGTTCTTCTGCATCAGTTACCATTGAACGGAACTTGTACATTTTAAATTCTTTTCCATTTTTACCTACTCTAGTTTGATAAAAAAATACAGGACCTTTTGGATCTTCTAACTTAATAAAAATTGCTACTACAATAAAGACTGGTAATAATAATAAAAGACCCAAAAACGCACCAATTAAATCCATTAAGCGCTTAGTAAACAAATAGCCCCGTCTTTTTTCAACAGCTTCTTTCGATAAGAGTGGTTGTAAAGCATATTCTGATTGTTCAAACCTCATTGCTTTCAATCTGATCATCCATCCTTATTTAATAGTTACTGTTAACATGTCATGTAAATACTTCAATAAATCTTCTCTTAATTCTTCATTCTTTAATGCAAAGTCAATTGTTGTTTTTATAAACCCTAATTTCTCACCAACATCATGTCGTTTTCCTTCAAAGTCATATGCAAACACACGCTGAATTGAATTTAATTTTTGAATTGCATCTGTTAATTGAATTTCGCCACCTGCACCGATATTTTGCTCTTCTAAGTACATAAAAATTTCAGGTGTAAATACATAGCGACCCATAATCGCTAAATTAGAAGGTGCTGTACCTGGTGCTGGCTTTTCGACAAAGTTTTTTACTTCGTATCTCCTACCTTCTTGCATAATCGGTTCAACAATGCCATATCGATGCGTTTCTTCGTCTGGTACTGTTTGTACACCAATTACTGAAGAATATGTGTTGTCATATTGGTCCATTAACTGCTTTAAGCCAGGTGTTTTTGCTTCAACAATGTCATCACCTAGTAAAACTGCAAATGGTTCATTCCCAATAAAATTACGAGCACACCAAACTGCATGACCTAATCCTTTTGGTTCTTTTTGTCGAATATAATGAATATCAATATTAGACGGAGCTTTTACTTGTTCTAATAGTGCATATTTTTCTTTTTCTAATAAATTTTGTTCTAGCTCATATGAATAATCAAAATGATCTTCAATTGCGCGTTTTCCTTTACCTGTTACGATAATGATATCTTCAATGCCTGATTCAATTGCTTCTTCAACAATGTATTGAATTGTTGGTTTGTCTACGATTGGTAGCATTTCTTTCGGCATTGCTTTTGTTGCAGGTAAAAAGCGTGTTCCTAATCCCGCAGCTGGTATTATTGCTTTTCTTACTTTCTTCATTTTCTAAGTCCCTCCATTGCTTTCTTTCCCCAAATTAATAAAGTTTCCACTTCTATATTCATGTGAATAAATACACAAGAAGAAACTCTATATTCTTTTAATTTAAATAGTATTTAGGGCATCTAACCCCTCCTCACACTATACCTCTGACGACAAGCGTCTAAGCAGATCATTTCAAATTTGTCATTCCTTTTCTCAAATACACATAGCCCTTTAGTTTGAGTCATTCATGGGGTCTATTTGTGCACTAAGATAAACGGAAAACTAATCAATTTAATCATCTACCACAATATAGCCGAGTACCCCCATTGGTAACGATTAGGAGATATCACCAATCGTTTATCAGATACCGAGTAAACGACTAAAAATATTTTGTTTAAATTTAAGTGGTTCTTCTGGATAAAGAACGTCACCATTCAAAATTGATTGAGTATTTTCTCTCATTTGGAACTCAGTTTCTATCCCAAATTTTTCTCGAATGATTTCATACGCTTCAATTAACTCAAAATTCCGATTATTTGTGTTGTGTGCATCGGATGCAATAATATGTACCCAATTTGCCTCAATACATTTAAAAGCAAACTTTTGAATTTTTTTACCGAATTTTCCTGTTATTGATGAAGCAGTCAGTTGAGTTAAAATCCCTTTTTGGACAAATTCAAAAAGAATATCTGGTTCGTTTATAAGAACTTTGTTGCGTTCAGGATGTACAAGAATCGGTATCATTCGATTTGCTTGTATCTCATAAAACAACTTATTTGTAAAATGTGGTATATGAGATGACGGAAGCTCGCAAAGTAAATAGCGTCTTCCATCATTAATTGAAACAATTCGATTAAGCTCAAAGTCTTGGATCAATTCCCCATAAAGCCTTACCTCTTGACCAGGTAAAATCGTTAAAGGTATAGCTTTTTCATTTAATACATTATTTAACTCTTCTACTTTTTCTAAGATCACTTTTCTGTCTGTATTATAACGTCCGTTCTGATGATGAGGTGATGCAACAATTGTATGAATCCCATTGTCCACGGCTGCTCGCGCCATATTAATACTATCTTCCATTGTAATTGGACCGTCATCTAGGCCAGGTAAAATATGACAGTGAAGATCAATCACTTTTCACTACCATAATAATCGTAATAACCGTCTTTATCCTGTGCCGCTCGATTTAATACAACACCTAGGATATTAGCGTTTACTAGTGTTAATAACTCTTTTGCTTTTTTAATTTTTTCTTTTGCCGTGTATCCTCTGCGGACAACTAAAATCGTTCCATCACATACTTGTGAAATGATTTGAGCATCTGTAACTGCTAACAATGGAGGAGCATCAAAAAGAATCACATCATATTGTTCATGCATTTGTGCAATCAATTTCTTCATTTTCTCTGAAGATAATAGTTCAGATGGATTTGGTGGAATAGGACCCGAAGTTAGAATGGATAGATTGCTAATATCAGTTTTTTGTATAACGTCCTTTAAGGGCTTTTCTTGTGCAATAGCAGTTGTTAAACCTTTAAAATTCTCTAATTTAAAATCAGAATGTAATTGCGGTTTACGTAAGTCAGCATCTACTAAAAGAACTTTCTTATCTTGCTGAGCATAAGTAATAGCTAGATTGGCAATTGTCGTTGTTTTACCTTCTGAAGGTTCAGAAGACGTCACTAAAATTGACTTTATTTTTCGATCGATCGAAGAAAATTGAATGTTCGTACGCACTGTTCGATATTGCTCTGCAAATGGTGACCTAGGGTTTGTTAATGTAATAAGAAATCTTTTTAATTTTTCTTTAGTTGTTTTTCTAACCATTTTACGCACCCTTTCCCAATTTTAATTTTATTTTAGGAGTGATCTTTCCCTTTGTTACTTCAGAAATAACACCTAGAATCGGTAACTCCAATAATTCTTCAAGCTGTTTTTCAGTCTTAACTGTGTTATCTAAAAACTCAAGTAAGAAGGCAATACCAACTGAAAGCATTAATCCAACAGCAAAACCAATTGCAATGTTTAATTTCTTATTTGGTTTAATCGGATTTTCACTTAAATCTGCTTTAGCTAAAACAGTTACATTATTTACACTCATAATTGTTTTAATTTTTTCCTGGAAAACACTTGCAATCGTATTTACAATCGCTTGAGCTTGCTTTCGATCAGGATCTTGTACAGAAACCGTAAATACTTGTGAATTTGCTTCGTTTGCAACTGCGATATTTTTAGTCAGTTCTGCAACTGTATAATCTAAATTTAATTGATTAATAACTTCATTTAAAATAGCTGGACTCTTTATAACTACATTGTATGTGTTGATCAATTGAACATTTGTTTGTACTTGGTTATTCTGATAAATCGAAGAATCCTTTGTTTCTTTTTGATTAACTAATAATTGTGTTGAAGATTGATATATCGGGGTTAAAAATAAATAACTAATAGCTCCTGTAACCACTGTGGCTACAACTGTAATACTAATTATCATGATTAGACGTTTCTTAATAACGCCGAATAATTCCTGTAAACTAATCGTCTCTTCCATCGCTTCCTCCTTAAATTCTATCCATTTATTATTCTATTAAAATATCCCCTCAGATTCAACAGTGCCTAGTATAACAATTACTTAATTAAATGTTAAGCAAAAATTAATCTACAAATAGGAAACTTTGGTTAAATTTCCCACAAAACAAGGTATTTTGTCGGATTATTTACCCATTTTATGGAAGCCCTTACAAACCTGTCTAGTTATGTTACATTCATTAATAAAAATTGTAATATTAGATATTATTCTAAAATAATATATTCGTTGTAAAAATGAATAATAATCAATGAAATGATAAAAATAATTTTTTCCTTATTTAGTAAAAATCACTAGCACATTTTGATTTTTCTGTTATATAATAAAATATAAATAAATACACTGTATTAATACAGAATTAAAACAAATTAATCATTCATTTAAACCAAAGGGAGTGTTGTTAATGATGAGTAGAGAAGAACGTAAAAACATGGTTCAATTTTTGGAATTAACAAAAGGATTTTCAACTGAGGACTTAGTTTTCATGACGGATGCTGATTTAGAGCACCTTTACGACACGGCTTATACGTATATGTTACATCACGCTGAGTAAGATCTTACAACTTTGGATTACTGCACTTATAAAATAAAAAGCTAGGTGAACACCCTAATTTGGATTCACCTAGCTTTTTCATTTACCAATGTTTCTTACGTCCATGCTGTATCGAATTACTTATTTTTCATCTTTTTCTCGAATTTACAAAAAACATCAAAAGTCCTACTTTTCTGACACAATTTCTTAATTTAAGTCTAAAACATTTAAAAAAGTATTTTCTATGTATTTTTTTGTTATATCGAAATTTCATTTTTTACCAATATATGATAAATAAACACATTGTCCATTTTTGTTGTTTAACCCTTAAAATTGTATACAGTTTGTACGTTTTTTTCTTAGTCATTTTGTCTAATGGGTGTGTATAAAAAAAAATTTTTTATTTAATTTTTAATAAAAGTACATTTCTCTATCCAAGCCTCTGCCTTATAAAAATAAAAAAGCTAAAATGAATCCTTTAAAAGAATTCACCTAGCTTTTTAGTTTTACTCATATTCAATTAACAGGCGTTTCAAACCGATAGCTTTTTCCCTTAATTGTTTTAATATATTTAGGGTAATTCGGCAGGTCCTCAATTTTATGTAAAAACTATGAATATAAATATTGATTAATCTTCTATTTTTACATACTTGAATGTGGAAAGCTATTAAATGGGTTCATATACCGGTTTATCGACATTTCTGGTATATGGACTTTCATATTGTTTCATTGTTTTCATTTTGGGTAGGCAAAAATTAAGCACGTTTCTATCATAAGCCTAACCATCATTATTACTGAATTTCCTTCAACACTTTCTTAATTTCATCCTGAGTCAACTGTTCCCATGGTGCTGCATCATCATTAGCAAGTGGTTTTTCAGGATTTTCATCTTTGTTCCACCATTTTGCCTCATACGGGATGCCATTGACTATTACCCGATCACCAGCTCCATAGACTTGTCCTTCTTCCCATTCCTGATAGGTCCCTTTAGGCAAGCTAACTTTTGGTATTGGTTTTTCTCCAGGCAATACCGGACCAACAAGTTCCCAAGGAATTGTATTTTCATCTAAGATAGGTGCATCAGGAGCATCTCCTTTTGTCCACCATTTAGCTCTATACACATTGTGCCTCCAGACAACACGCGTACCTTTTAAATAGGTTGTCGATTCATTCCATATCTCATACGGGGAAGTTTTCGGATCATCAGGTTTATTCAAATCTATATTCGTTACATCTGACTTGGTTGTTCGTTTTGCATCACTAGAAACACTACCATTCATATTCTGTTTCAAAATCGTTGCAAACTCTTGATTGTTTTGTTTAACACCACTGTAAAAGTTGGAAACACTTTGAATTCCAACACTATTCTCACTGGACTTCCTGTCACGATTTGCTGACCACATAGACAATCGTCCCAAACCATTTTCTATGGCAAATTTATTCAGCTTAGCAGCATCTTCTAAATCAAAAACTTCACCTTGGATATCATTTTGGCCAATCATTGGTGTTGCGCCGAGTTTTCTCCATAATGCTTTATCGCTCAAGTTAACTCCTTGTTTTTGATAAATAATCTTTAGTTGGCGATGGGTTTTTTTCAAGGCATTAATCGAATTGTCTGCCATAGAAAGTTCTGAATTACGACTTTCCCCATAATTCATTGTCATGATATTGACGCCAGCTAAATCTACTCCAGCTCTCAATAATGTTGTTACGGCATCCGTACCATCCTCAGTCAAACCTTGTGGGGTTACTGGTAATGTTACCCAAATAGCTAGCTCTTTTTTATCTTTTTTTCGTTCTTGCTGCAATTTTGCCAAAGCTTCCCCACGAAGTTTAGCGGCATGCTTATTTGTTAAGCCTTCTTGCTCTAAATCTACATCAATTGTATTCAGATCATAACGCTTTACTACTTTAGCATATGCATTTTTTATTTTTCCAACATCTGTTGTTGTAATTGCTAATTCTGAATTGGATAAGCCACCAAATGAAACAATGACTTCGCTCCCTTTTTGTCGTAGGCGAGCAATTCGTCGATCTATATCTAAATCCTCAGAGGCCTGATCCATCGAATAAGCGCCTCCCCAACTAGGAACAGCACTATTTTTATTCTTAGCTACTACAAAAGAAAGCACAACATTACCATCAATTTTTTCAAATTCATATTGCGGTGTCAGTGTAGCATCGACATAAGGGGCAAACCAAGGATTTGATTCTGCCGCTGTTTTTTCTGTTTTTTTTGTTTTTTCTATTTTACTAAATACGACTATATTATCTCGATAAAAATAACTAACTCCTACAGCTACCACAACTAAACATACCAACATTAAACGCGGAATTGATAATTTCTTTTTATTTTGCATAATCTTTTTTCATCCTATTTTTTTATTGCTGAAATTATGTTTATCTTCAACTTCAGTTGTCTCTGTATCTTCCCATTTACCAAGTGATATACTTAAAGGAACTTCTGTATTCCCCTTCTCATCACCATAGTATAAAACCGATTGCCAATTGATTTCTGATTGATCTTTTTCAGCTTTTTGAATTTGCTTTGGTTTTACTTCTACAAAAATCCAATCTTTAAAGTTATGAATTAAATCCACAATCATATTGACAGGTCCGATAAATGATAATGCAGCCCACCCACAAGTAAAGGCGTTAAATAAGGAAAATATAGCATTCGGCCAATTTCCGAGCATGAAAGAGCGCCAGCAAATAAAAGCAGAATAAGCAATAATAATGATCGGCGCTAAGATATAAAGTGTTGGCGTGCCAGTTCGATCATTAACCTTAGGTGTTCGTGCAAAAGGAATTTTTTCACTTGTTAATATCTGTTGGATCGACTTTAGCACTCCAGCCGTATTAACAGCCAACAAGATTAGATTGAGACCATAAATTCGGAAGATGTCCATTCGTTTATAACGATTGTATTTTAAATCACTCGCCATTGCAGTAAAGTAAGGGACAGCAGCACCAACAATAAAAACACTCAATAATCGGTCGTCAAACGGATAGGCTAAAAGGAAGATTAAGCCAAAACTAGACCAAGCAATCGATGCCATGTAATTGACTCTCAACAAGATTTCCATTAACTTGATTGGATTCCCTTCCTGACGGCGTTGGCGAATAGTAGCAAATAGTTTCGACATAATTAATAATCCACCATTGGCCCAACGACGACGTTGAATGACTAGAGAACCGAAATCTGGTGGAGTTGCTGAGTAACTCAAACGCTCCGGATAATTCGCCAAGGTCCAACCATTTTTTTCTAAATCAATACTAGACTCCGTATCCTCAATTACTGTACGGTCTTGGATAAAACGGCGAACCTTAAATCCATTTACATATTCTGTTTCAGCAATATCCTCGATCGCACGTTTTCGGATGACCGCGTTCGCCCCTACCCAAAAGGTCGCGCCATAATACGTTGTTCCTTGGTGTAAAGTGTGTTGAATATCTGTTGTAGCACCAGCAATTCGTTCGATTCGAGTTGGACATCCACGGAAAGAAGAATAAGGAGTTTGTGTTACAGCTACATTTTCATTTCCTTCTTGATTCAATAGATATACAAGACGTAAACAATACTCTTTTAGCAGAATCGAATCGGCATCAAGCGTTAGTAAAAATTCTGTATCTGGAATGACTAAATCTGCTTCTGCCTCTGAAGATACTCTCTGCAATACTTTACCAGCTGGTGTTTGGCGAATCTTGTAACTGCCTCCCATTAAATCAATATAAGAGTTAAGATTCATAGCTTTATTGGCTTCATCAGATAAAGAAACAAACTGTTTTCGTTGGAAATACCCTACTTTTCCGGTGAAAATCCATACTAATCGAGAATAAAACTGATAGATCCGTTCATAGCTCATACTATAATTTTCTTTTGAGGATTTCTCTAATGCTACTGCCGTTACGGCTAATTCCTCAGCTAAATCTCTTAAAACATGATTATTAAAGAAATCATCTACATGAGTCTCCTCAGGTTCATCATCAGCAAATTTATTAATCCATTTGGCAGCATAATTATATTGCTTTATTAAATCATTTAAAGTAGAAGAAGAGATTTCCCCAGTTTGGTTATACGTCTCTTCAAAAACGTCACGAGCTTTTGCTAGTTTAGTATAAGGGACTTCCAAAAGCTCTGTAATTTCTTTTGCAAGATTCATAGTTGCTTGCAATTTTTCCTTTTTTTGCGGATCTGTTGGATTCGGCTTATCATCAATCAGCAGTTGTACATCGATTTTCGGATATTCTTGTAAAATAGCTGATAGTAATGTTTTTCGAATAACGTCAACCTCTTCATCATACGATGGAACCAAAACAGTAATTCCTGGTTGATTCTCAGAAAAATAAGCAGATAGGGTTTCCCGTGGGATCCGAGCATGCTCTTTAAAGCGGATCAATGCCCCTTGTCTAGAAAAAAGATACATCAATGCGGAAAAACATAGTGTCGTAACAATCAAGATATATAATCCCGCTTCAACGACTTGTTTAAAACTACCATTCCCATTATGCAGTTGATCAAAAATTGTGGATGCTACATAAAGCAGCCAAAATCCAATCGTAAACAAAATATAGATTCGATTTAATGTCAATTTTGCAGTGGATGGTTTTTCATGCACTCTTGGTAATGGTTCCAAATTACTTTCTGTGTTTAGTTGTCTTTTCATTTTGTTCATCCCTCTTGTTAGTCAAGTCCCTATTATTGGGTAAATAAAAAAATACAATGTTTCAACTATTTATGGGTGGGCAGATTAAATTGTCACGTCAAAAATCTCCCATCCTTTTCCGAATAAACTCTTTTCCACTTTTACCGGAGTTTAAAAAAAGAAAAATTGGACCTTTAGAATCCTCTAACTTTAAAATAATAGCAATAATAATACGAACTGGTAATAGTAGTATAAGACCCCAAAAAAAGCGCCAGATACATCCACTAAGCGCTTAGTAAATAAATAGATCCTTCTTTTTTCAATTGTTTCTTTCGGTAAGAGTGGCTTTAGAAGCATATTCTGATTGTTCAAATCTCATTGCTTTCAATCTAATCATCTATCCTTAACTAATATTGACTGTTAACATTTCATGTAAATACTTCAATAAATCTTCTCTTAAGTCTTCATTTTTTAAAGCAAAATCAATTGTTGTCTTAATAAACCCTAATTTTTCACCAACGTCGTGACGCTTTCCTTCAAAGTCATATGCAAACACACGTTGAATTGAATTTAATTTTTGAATTGCATCCGTTAATTGAATTTCGCCACCTGCACCGATATTTTGTTCTTCTAAGTACATAAAGATTTCAGGTGTAAATACATAACGACCCATGATTGCTAAATTAGAAGGTGCTGTACCTGGTGCTGGCTTTTCGACAAAGTTTTTTACTTCGTATCTTCTACCCTCTTGCATAATTGGTTCAACAATGCCATATCGATGCGTTTCTTCTTCTGGTACTGTTTGAACACCAATTACTGAAGAGTATGTATTGTCATACTGGTCCATTAGCTGCTTTAATCCTGGTGTTTTTGCTTCTACAATATCGTCACCAAGTAATACTGCAAATGGTTCGTTGCCGATAAAATTACGCGCACACCATACAGCGTGACCTAATCCTTTAGGTTCTTTTTGTCTTATGTAATGAATGTCAATATTAGATGGAGCTTTAACCTGTTCTAATAACGCATACTTTTCTTTTTCTAATAAATTTTGTTCTAGCTCATATGAAAAATCAAAATGATCTTCAATTGCGCGTTTTCCTTTACCTGTTACGATAATGATATCTTCAATGCCTGATTCAATTGCTTCTTCAACAATGTATTGAATTGTTGGTTTGTCTACGATTGGTAGCATTTCTTTCGGCATAGCTTTTGTTGCAGGTAAAAAGCGTGTTCCTAAACCCGCTGCGGGTATAATTGCTTTTCTTACTTTCTTCATTTACAAAATCCCTCCATTGCTTTCCTTCCCCAAATGAATAAAGTTTCCACTTCTATATTCATGTGATTAAATACACAAGAAGAAACTCTATTTTCTTTTAAAATAAATAGTATTTAGGGTACCCAACCCCTCCTCACACTCATTGTTAGCAGTTACTGATGCAAAAAATCATTTCACAAGTGTGTGATGACTTGTAATGATCTACTTAGACGCTAGTTGCCAGAGTTATTAAGGAGCATCAAACAAAAATCTCATCATATTGTTCATGCATTTGTACAATCTAAATTTAATTGATTAATAACTTCGTCTAAAATAGCTGGACTCTTAATTACGACATTGTATGTATTGACCAATTGAATATTTGTTTGTATTTGATTATTCTGATAAATTAAAGAATCTTTTATTTCTTTTTAGTTAACTAATAATTGAGTTGAAGATTGATAAATTGGGGTTAATCCGTTTATTATTCCATTAAAATATACCCTAAAATTCAACAATGCCTAGTATAACAATTACTTAACAAAAAGTTAAGTAGAAATTAAGCTATAAATAGGGAATTTTGTTTAAATTTACCATAAAACAAAGATTTTTGTCGATTTTTTTTACCTAATTTTTGAAATCTTTACAAACTGGTCTATTTTCGTTACATTAATTAATGAAAATCGTAATATTAGATATTATTCTGAAATAATTATTGTGTTGTAATTTAAATAATAATGAATGAACTGATTAAATTATTTTTTTTATTTATTCAGTAAAAATCTCGAGCACATTTCAACTTTTCTGTTATATAACAATTAGTAAATAAATATACCGTATTAAATCAGGTTAGAAACAAATTAGTCAATCATTTAAATCAAAGGGAGTGTTGTTAATAATTAGTAGAGAAGAGCGTAAAAATATGGTTCAATTTTTCAAATTAACAAGATGATTTTCAACTGAGGACTTAGTTTTCATGACGGATGCTGATTTAAAGCATCTTTACGACACGGCGTATACTTATATGTTACATCAGGCTGAGTAAGATCTTACAAATTTGGATTACTGCACTTTTAAAATAAAAACCAATAAAAAGTTAGGTGAATTTCCTAATTTGGATTCACCTAGCTTTTTCATTTACGAATTTTTCTATGGTTAATGCTGTATCTAATTACTTATTTCCCCTCTTTTTTATGAATTTATAAAAGACCCCAAAAGTCCTACTTTGCAACTAGATACCTCAATTTGTAACAAAAACATATTATAAGGGTATTTCTATGCATCTTTTTGTTATATCGAAATTTTAATTTTACCAGTATATGGCAAATGGATAAATTGAACATTTTTGTTGTTTAGTTATTAAATTGCATACAATTTATCCGTTTTTTCCCTAGTTATTTTGTCTATTAGGGTTTTACAAAAGAAGTTTTTTTTATTAAGAACAATAAAAGTACATTTCTCTATCCAAACCTCTGCCTTATAAAAAATAAAAAAGCTAAAATGCATCCTTTAAAAGAATTCACCTAGCTTTTTAATTTTACTCATATTCAATTAACAAGCGTTTCAAACCGATAGCCTTTCCCCTTAATCGTTTTAATATATCTAGGATAATTAGGCAGTTCCTCAATTTTATGTCGTAAACTATGAATATAAATATCAATTAATCTTCTATTTTTATAAACAGAAATTACTTCCATTAATTCTTCTCTCGTTACAATAAGGCCGGCTTTTTTTATTAAAAAGAGTAAAATTGCGTATTCTCTACCATTTAATTCGATCCTCATTTTGTTTTTATAAACCTCTTCTCGATTTAAATAGAAGGAAATCTCTCCAAAATATAAAACTTTTTCTCGGTCTTCTTCTATTTTTCCAGTGCCTGCCCTCCTCATAACTGCTTTTATTCTTGCGGATAAGTCTCTTGGATGAATTGGATATTTAACATATTGATCTGCTCCAGCTTCAATGCAAATCGCTGCCTCGTATGAATCATACGTTTCAACTAATAATATAATCGGTATTTCTGATATCCGTCTTATTCTCATGATTAATGGAATAAACTCGTCCAAAACTTGGCTTTTCATTAATACTATGCAACCTTTTAAGAAACCAAGATGTATGTCTTCATTAAACTCTCCATATCGATATGTGTTGATTTTAATTAATCCGAATTGTTTACTTTGTTGAAGCACATGTTCAATCTCGTTTTGATCTTGGATGATGACAATTTGCTCCACCGTATATCTCTCCCATTTTTTACTGTTTATACGGTCATTTTAATTGGTTATTAACAAAAAAGGGGGACTTTCACTATACCTTTACAAATTCTTTACGTAGCGTTAAAAGCAAGTTAATCTTTGTGGGATATTGTAAGAAATGTAGCAAACACAACGAGGGGGGGAAACTGTAGATGCAACTATACAAAGTACTTTTATTAGTCGTCGCAATCACAGCCATGTTATCTTTAGCGGCCTGTGGAATTGCATATCATCCTAATTCAAGTACAGCTGAAAAACAATTAACTGGTAGTGTACTAATTGACGGTTCATCTACCGTTTTCCCGATTATGCAAACAATAACGAAGCAATATAGATCTGCACAACCCGAGGTAACTATTTCATTAGGTAATAGTGGTACAATTGATGGTTTTAAAAAATTTACAAATGGTATAACTGATATAAACGACGCATCTCGTCCAATAACAAATGAAGAAGATTCAATCGCTAGGCATAATAACATCGATTATATTCAAATAAAATTAGCTTACGACGGTCTATCTGTTGTAGTAAATAAAGATAATGATTTTGTTAATCAATTAACAGTTGAACAATTAAAAAAGTTATGGTCCGTTAATAGCAAAATAAAAACTTGGAATGAACTAAACTCAGCTTGGCCAAAGGAAGAAATTAAATTCTTCAGCCCTGGTCCTGAGTCAGGAACTTACGAATACTTTAATAAAAAAATCTTAAATAAAACTAGCGAACGGAAAGATGCTCAAACGTCTGAAGATGACAAAACTCTTGTCGCTGATGTTGCTAATGCAAAAGGTGCAATTGGATACTTTGGTCATGCTTACTATGAAGAAAACAAAGATCAATTGAAAATCGTACCAATCGTTAATCCAAAAACAGGTAAAGCAGTTCTACCGACTGAAGAGACGATCAAAAATGGGATTTACCCCCTTTCACGTGAACTCTACACATATGTAAATAGTAACTCACTTAAATGTCCTGTCGTTTTGGACTACTTAAAATTTGCGAATGAAAATGCTCCACTTTTAGCTGAGCAAGTTGGCTATATCCCTTTAGAAGATGAGCAATATGAAATCAATATAAATAAAATAGAAGAAGCTAGACACAAATAACCTTACTTTCCCCCCAATTTAAATATAAAAAAAGCTACGATTTGATATTATCCCCTTTAGGTAGACATTCGAAAAAAGCTTCATGTTAACATGGAGATATGAATGTGACTTGGAGGGGATTTTACTATGGCTAAAAGAGGTCAACAGTTTCAAAGCTATACAGAAGAATTTAAATTAAAAGCAGTGATGAAGTACGTGAATGGTAACCAAAGTTATCGAGTATTAGCGGAAGAACTAGGAATTCGCCATTGCACCCAACTTAAAGTCTGGGTTAAGAAGTGGAAAATTGGCGAACCATTTGATGTTCGAAGTGGTGTTATAAATCCATTTAAAGGTAGACCACGAACAAAGTTTAAATCGGTTGAAGAAGAAAGAGACTACTTGAAAGCGCAGGTAGAATACTTAAAAAAGCAGTATCCAAATCTGATAAAGGAGTAGATGATCTCCCCCAACAAATAAAGTATGAAATGATTGAAGAACTAAAAGATACCCACCCAATTACATGGTTATTAGAAATCGCATATGTGAAGCCTGCGAGCTTTTATAAGTGGAGAAGTACAAAAATAAATAGAGAAATCAGAGTTGAAGAGGAACAGGATATACGGGAACACATGGTAGCTGTTCATCTACTTAATCCAGAGTATGGATACCCACGTATGACTGACAGTTTAAAAGAAAATGGCTACAGAATTAATCATAAAAAAGTGTATCGCCTGATGAAGGAAATGAAGATTCAATCGATCATTCGAAAGAAAAGAAAACGACATGGAAAGACTTCTTCGGTTATATATCCTAATCGACTTAAGAGAAAATTTAGGGCTACAGGACCTAATCAAAAAATGGTTACGGATATTACCTATGTTTCGGATGGTAAACAATTTTATTATTTATCAGTCATTCAAGATCTATTTAATAATGAAATTGTAGGCTGGCAGCTATCAAAACGCAATGACCTTGAACTAGTTTTGAATACAGTTACGCAATGGGCAAGAAAAAAAGACGTAGCTGAAGCCGTTCTCCATTCAGATCAAGGCTTTCAGTATACGTCTAAAGCATACAATAAACGATTAGAGGATTATGGCATAAAAGGCAGCCACTCTCGCAAAGGAAACTGCCTAGATAACGCGTGCATTGAATCCTTCTTTTCGCATCTCAAAACAGAGAAATTGTATATAAAACAGTGTAAATCAGAAGATGAAATTAGACAAGCGATCGAGGACTATATTTACCACTATAATTACAAACGTTTTCAAAAAAAATTAAAAAAACGCGCGCCAGTTGAATACCGACACGCGTTGGCAGCATAGCTTTTTTTATCTGTCTACTTGACAGGGATAAGACCAATTCGTGTTTGAATCGTAGCTTTTTGTTTAATTTAAAGATCAATGATCGTCTTCTTATTGATAATTCGCTCTTTTAGTTCTTCACAAAGTTCAATTACTCTTTGCGTTTTTTCTTCATATTTCATATTCAGTACATGATAAAGCGTTATATCACGACATTTTAAAAATGAAGGAATTCGGCTATACCATTCTTCATCTAATACATATTCGGTTTCATAACCTTTTCGAAAGGTTTCTAGCTGTCTTTTTGCGAAATTAGACTTTTCTTCGAATGGTGCCTTACTACCCCAAGCTGTATAATATAGAACAATTGCGATATCTGAAATAAAATAATTATATTGCAGATCATCGAAATCAAAAGCCGTTATTTCACCTTTATCATTTACGAAGAAATTGTGGAGATGCAAATCGCTATGGATTAATCCATATGAATTTTTCTTTCTGTCATAACCTTGGATTTCTTCTATTAATTCATTCGTAAAAATGCCAAGTTCTTCATCAGCTACCATTTCATTTAAATAAGCTTCTTCATCCCAATGCTCACGATGATTTGTTACAGGATAATCAACTGTTAATGCGTGAAGTTTTCCGATTGTTTTACCCCATGTGTACATTAGATCATCATTCCAGACAGCTGGGTTTGTCCGATCAACTAATTGCCCATCTGCCCATTCAAACATTGATGCGTAAAAACTTGTGCCATCACTTGCATTTTGGACTTCTACTAAATTACCGTTCAAAGAAGTTAAAGAACCTGCTGCATTTGCTCCGTTTTCTCTAGCATATTTTAAAAACTCTAGCTCTGCCTCAATTTCATCCTTTGAGCGATGAGATGAATGCGTTAATCGTAAAATGCGATCCGTTCCGTCTGCTAACTTACCTTTAAATAGATAGTTCTCGAACTCTCCAACAGGTTTTTTTTCTACTGTAATACCAAATTGTGATGCTGCATTCGTTAAAATCTCTTTCGTAAAAACTCTTTCAACTGCCTGTTCCATTTTTTAATCCCCCGAAACATAGAATAAAAGCATAGAATAAATATGCAGAATAAATATCTAATTACTTATTCCTCAGTTTCCAAGGATTTCCTGCAACTTTTTTACTAAAGAATTACTAATCATTCATATTTCGGTATTCATTTGGGGTCATCCCAACGATTTTCTTAAACACTTTTCGAAAGTACTTATCATCTTGATAGCCGATTTTCCCTGCTATCTCATAAATTTTTAAATTGGGGAACTTCAATAATTCCTTCGCTTTTTCGATCCGAATTGAAACAATATAATCTGATATATTCACACCGTAAATTTGTTTAAACTTACGGGATATATATTCGCGGCTTAAATAAAATTTCTCTGAAAACTCCTGAAGTGAAATTTCTTCAGCATAGTTCAGCTGAATATAATTTGCGATTGCTTCTATACTATTTAGTTCTTGGTTCGTTTGATTCTTTTCTTGAATAATCGACTGAACTCTTTCCCTTTGAGTCGCAATATAATCACCAATTTCAAAATGCCCTCTCGCATTCCAGAACAATTCGAGATTTACTTCCTGAATGGTTTGAAGCGATAGCTTATTAATCCAATGATTAAGGAAGATTAGAAACTCCTGATGCAATGAAAGTAACTGCGCAAAAGGAAGATAATTCTTCTGTGCGATTCGTTTACTAAAAAGTTGAATGACTTCATCGTAAATATAAATATCCTGCTTCTCAACCATTTGTTCAAACAAGTTGATGATTTCTACTAAATTAATTGGATTATACTCTTTTATATCTTCATAAAAATAAACTGGTACATCTCGCTTTTCTAAAATATTTACATGCTGTAGAACATTTACAACTTCCTCATACCCAGACTGGATCGATTCAATTGTTAACTTTCTACTGATTGCAAAATGAAACGGGAAAGGTACAACTGTCGATAAAATTTTAGCTATATGCTGGATACTGTCAGTCACTTGCTCGCCCCAATATAGTAAGCAAATTTCCTTTGTACCTTGTAAATTACGAAATGCAATTCCTCCATTTTGGTTTTGAAGAACTTCATTTACTATATTCAATAGGGCAAAAAAGCATAAATCCTCTGGCCAAATATCTTTGAATGTCTCTAGATTTCGTAATTTTAGTAAAGAAACATGTAAAGTTTGCCCGTCTTCATATCCTAATTGGTTTAACATATTCTGATTATATTCCTTACCGTAAATTGCATTTGTTAATTGTTTGTCTCTGTAAACAGGTAAAACTTCCTGCAGCAAACGAAAATCATTTAACGCATCAATTCTCTCTTTTTCTTTTTCATTCCAATCTGATACAACTTTTACTAAAGTTTCATTCAATATATCAGGATCAATTGGTTTTAATAAATAATCAGACGCACCGAACTGAATGGCTTCTCTCATATAATGATAGTCATCATACCCAGTTACAACGATTACTTTACAATTAATGTTTTCTGAATGAAGCCACTTTAATAATCCTCTACCGTCTAGCTCTGGCATCATTAAATCAGTAAATATAATTGTCGGTCTTTCCTTTATTATGATGTCTTGAGCGATTGCTCCATTTTCTGCTTCTAATATTTCAGTAACACCAATTGCATCCCAATCTGCAAGAATTTTTACACCTTCTCGTACATGCTTTTCGTCATCTATTAGTAGAACCTTCATGATTAACTTCTCCTCTTGTCATTTCAATCGGTAAGATTATCGTTACAACAAAGTTTTCATGCTTCACACTTTCTATTTTTACGTCTGCTTTTTTACCATAATAGAAATGAATGCGATCAGAAATATTTTTTAAACCGATACTCTCGTGAGTATTTAATCCACCTTCTGATAGCGATGAATTGATGATTTCTAATTCCTCTTTCGTTGCACCTTCACCATTATCAGCAATGACTATTTTTAAGCGTTCATCTTGTTGTCTATGAATCGAAATATTTAATTCACCAAGCTTTTGTTGCTTTTCAAAACCGTGTTTAAAGAAATTTTCTACGATTGGCTGTAAAATCATTTTTGGCATTTTTACTTTGTTTAACCCTTCATCCACTTCCAGGTTATAAACAAATCTGCCATCATATCGTTCATTTTGAAGCGATAAATAATCTTTTATATGGTTTAATTCATCCTTAAGCGTTACAAAATCTTCATTATTTTTCATGCTATATCTCATGATTTTTGATAGTGACATAATTAATCGATAAACTTTGATTCCGTCATTTTTTAATGAAAGAGTTCCAATTGACTGCAAGGCATTGTATAAAAAATGCGGATTTATTTGAGACTGAAGTACTTTTAGTTGATTCGTTTTATTCTCTATTTGAAGCTTGTATTCTTTTATATATAAATCATTTAACGTATCGACCATTGAAGTAAAATGTTTACCTAACTGACCAAACTCATCATTTCCTAACGTATCAAAAGAAACAGCAAGCTCTCCTTTTTCAATTCGCTGCATATCTCGAATTAAGATTCGTATCGGTCTTGTAAATCTGAAGGATACGATAATGGTTAAAATGATGACTAATAAGACTGAAATTGCTCCGAGTGTAACTGTAATTTTCAATAATTGATTCGAATTATGATAGAGATTCTTATAAGGAATACTTTTAATGATTGTCCATTGTTGATGATTGCTGCTTTTTATATTGTCATACACATAGACCCCACTAAAATCCTTTCCCCTCCATTCAAAACTAGTTTCACCTGAACGATCCGAGCTAATTTTTTTATACCATTTTGTTTCTAGCTTTTTACCAATTAGATTTTTTTCAGAAGAATACAGAACAACATTCCCATCACCAACAACGAAAAGATGTTCCTCTCCTTTTTTATAAATACGATCAAAAATTTCATTAATTCTACTTAATTCAATATCGATTGATAAAAAGCCCAGCCATTGATCGGATGTCACATTACTTAAAAAATAATGAAGAGATACAACCTGCTTAACTGGCTCAATTCGAAAATCAGATAAATTATTATAATTTTGAATCGGATGGGTCGGTTGAATATAATACGAGTCCCTCGAGAAACTTAAATTTCTATATGTGGGAATTTGGTTGAAATTATACAATTTCCCTCGACTACTCACCTTTGCATTGTATACGGTGTAATCATCCTTACCCTTCGTTAAATATAAATGCAGCTGCTCGATTTCTCTTCTAGAAAAATAAAGTCCTAATAAACTACGTTGTATTTCAGCAGAATTTTGTTCGATGTAAGCTGTCGCACCATTTTCTAACACCGACAAAAATGGTCTATTACTATAAATGGACAATGGAATTCCGTAAATTTCATTATAATAATTCAATAAATCATTTCCACTACGCTTCAATAAATCATAATTCGTATTGACAAATTCCTTCGTAACCGTGTTTTTCGTATAAAAATAACTTGCTATAATCGATAATCCAAATGGAATAATGGTTGCGATTAATAATAAGGTTATTAGCTTACTTCTAATACTGTTTTTCATGATAACATCCTTTGCGGAAACGTTTGCACTTCTATTATTAGTTTATCAAAGATAAAGTGCGAATAACACCCTTATACGATTTAAATAACTCCTTAAGTTCGCGATCTTTTGAACTTTTAGTTTACCGTTGATAGATATCAAAACATTTCTTCAAATAATTCACATACATTTCATTTTATTTCCAAGAACCCCTCCATTTTTTTGTTAGTCTTATAAGGATTCTATTGTGGAATCTAGTCAGTATTAAAATGAAAAAGGAGATTTTTTTTGAATTTATTTAGAATTAATTATTTGTTAATGATCGTAATAGCTATCTTTATGATTAGTTTATTTTTTTTAAACAGTTGCTCCCAAACTACTGAACTTTCTATTAAGCAAAATCAAAAACTAGCTAAAACAGAAACAAATTGGACTAACGACTTAGCTAATGGCATTTATCTTAAAGAATTAAATAAACAAGAAGGAATTCTTTATGTTAAATTTAAAAATAATAAACACTTATATTCATTAATAAATGTTAATGTTGATAAATTTAATGATAAATATCGAATCAATATTGAAGAACAAAATGCTGTACAAGATTCTGAAGTCACAGATGAGTATTTTGGTGAATTGAAGAGCGAAATTCCTTTTAATGAATTAGAAGTCTATTTAAATGGGAAGAAAACTACATTAACAATTATAAAAAAATAATAGTCACTTTTTTATAATTATTTACACACTTAGTTTAATACGGTTGTAGGGGCATTATGTGCATAGCTTCAACAAACCAGCCTCTGTAGAAAACAGAAAACCCACAAGAAAATTATTCCTTGTGGGTTGCCTTAATCTATAGAGGAATTTTAGGGAAGCCTCAAATTAAGAATTTATTTTTTTAATTTCATCCAAGTATCTTCAAGAGATTTTAACATTTCATCAGCAGATTTTTGCTTTCCAACGTAAGCTTGCATTGATGCACCAAACTCATTTGTAGCTCCATCTGGGTATTTGAACCAGTTCCAAGATAATGTTTTACCTTCAGCAGAGTATTTTTGTAAGTCGTCTGCGATTGGTCCTAAGTTTTTACCTTGAATTGTTTTTAATGCTGGGATAAACTTGAATTTTTCTACAATGTATTTCTTACCTGTGTCAGAAGTAACCATCCACTCTAAGAATTTTTTAGCTTCTTCTTTGTTTTTAGAGTTTTTGTTAACTACCCAGTTATTTGGTACACCCATTGGTAATTTGTCCATAGCTGCTTTGTCATCGTTGATTGGAATTGGTAACACGCCTAAGTTCATGTTTGGAGTAATTCCATCAATCATACCTTGAATCCAGTTACCTTGTTGGATCATAGCAGTTTTACCTTGAGCAAAGTTTGTAACTTGAGTGTTGTAATCAGTTGTTAAAGGATTTTTGTTACCGTATTTAACTGTTAAATCAAACAGTTTCATAAATTGTTTAAATTGCTCGTTGTCTTGAATTTTCACTTTACCTGAATTCACATCAGCCATGAATTTATCCGGATCTTGTTGTTGAGCGAAAGGAATATTTAATAAATGAATTCCTAAAATCCACCACTCACCGTATCCAACTGAGAATGGTGTGATACCTGCTTTTTGAAGCTTTTCAGCTGCAGCAGTTAATTCGCTTAAAGTTTTTGGTGCTTCCGTAATACCAGCTTTTGCGAATAAATCTTTATTATAAATAAAGCCATAACCTTCAGTATTCATTGGCATACCATAAAGTTTGCCGTCGATTGTCATTGGTTTTTCAGTACCTGGATATAAGTCTTTTACCCATGATTGATCAGAAAGATCTTCTAATTTATCTTTCCAAGTTACTGCTTCTTGGAATCCACCATTGTTAAAGATATCAGGCTCGTTACCTGAAGCAAATTGAGCTTTTAATGCAGCACCGTAGTCAGCACCGCCACCAACAGTTTGAATTTTAACTGTTACGTTTGGATTTTCCTTATGGTAATCATTCGCCATTTGTTCTAAATCCTTCGCAATCTCAGCTTTAAACTGGAATACGTTTAATGTTACTTTTTTATCCTTTGAATCATTTGAAGCTTTGTCTGAAGATCCTCCAGAACATGCAGAGAATAACATCACTGAAGTTGTTAATGCTGCTGCTACCTTTAGCATCTTTTTCATCCTAAAAACCCCCGTCTTAATATTCTTTATTTTGAATACGCTTTCATTATACATTTAAAAACAATCAACTTTGGATAGTCTAAATTGACATGATGGGTGGAATATATTGATAGCTTCCACCCAATCACCTTATTTAATTGAACCGCTTGTAATACCTTTAATAATATGCTTCTGTGCTGCAAAGTAGAAAATTAAAAGTGGTGTTATACCTAAAACAAGTCCAGATAACGCTAAATTCCACTGTTTTGTATATGCTCCAAAGAAGTAGAATGTAGCAAGAGGAATTGTTCTTAACTCCATATCTCTTAATACAAGTGACGGTAATAAGAAGTCATTCCAAATCCATAACGTATTTAGGATTACAATTGTAACCGTAATTGGTTTTAATAGTGGAAAAACAACTTTCCAGAAAACCATAGTCGGAGAACATCCATCAATAATTGCTGCTTCCTCTAACTCAATTGGAATTGTTTTAATAAATCCATGATATAGGAAGATTGATAATGCTGACCCGAAACCTAAATACATTACTACTAATCCCCAATGGCTATTCATTAAATGAAGCGTACTTCCAACCTTCACTAATGGGATCATAATTGATTGGAACGGGATAACCATTGTTGCTACAAAGATAAAGAAAATGATATTTGAAATTTTACTTTTTGAACGAACTAGTTTATAAGCTGCCATCGAACAGAAAAAGACGATTACAACATTACTAGCAATTGTCACTATTAACGAGTTCATTAGCGCTTTCCAGAAATTCATGACTTCAATTGCTTGTTGATAGTTTGTAAAATCTAAGCTTTTTGGAAGCGAAGATGTATTTTGTAAAATATCAGCAAATGATTTAAATGAGTTTCCTAATACATAATAAAAAGGAACTAAGAAGATGAGAGCAAGTATAATTGCCGCTATTTCTAATATAAAAGTAAAGCCAGTATATCGTTCTTTTAGCATTATGCCTCAACCTCCCTCTTCTTCGTGATGTATACTTGAATAACTGAAATTAACGCTACGACTACGAAGAATACAATCGCTTTTGCTTCACCTAATCCATAACGGTTATTAACAAAAGCTTCCGTGTAAATATTTAAAGCCAACATCTCAGTAGACTTAAATGGTCCACCATTTGTTAATGATAGGTTTGTATCAAACACTTTAAATGACCATGAAATTGTTAAGAATAAACAAACTGTTACAGCTGGTGCTACCATTGGAATAATGATTTTACGTAACACTTGGAATTTATTTGCACCATCAATTTGAGCTGCTTCAATTAATTCCTGTGGTACTCCTTGCAGAGCCGCTACATAAATAACCATTATATAACCTGCACCTTGCCAAACTGCCACGATGACAATTGCCCAGAACGCACCTTTTTCTTCACCTAAAAGTGCTCTTTGTAAAAAGTCTGAATGCAATAATTGTCCAATTGAAATTAAACCTTTATTAAAAATGAACTGCCAAATGAAACCTAATAATAATCCACCGATTAAATTTGGAAGGAAAAAGACTGTTCTTAAAATATTACTAGTCTTCAAAGCTTGCGTAACGATTAACGCTAAACCAAAACCAATCACATTGGTTAAGATCACGGCGAAAAATGTATATTTACCAGTTAAAATAAACGAATGGATAAAATCCGTATCTTTCGTAAAAATGTATTTATAATTTTCAAGTCCGACCCACTTAGTAGAATCAGCTACACCATCCCACTGAGTAAATGAATAGAAAAAGCCGATTAAAAATGGCGTTAACACGATCGCTGCAAAAACAATACTTACTGGTCCTACAAACGTAAGATAATTTAAAAAATCTCTTAATTTTTTAGATGACTTTTTTGTCTTGGCATCTGTTAAATTTGTATCAATCACTTTTTTCGTTTCAATCATCTGTAACACCTCCACTATCATCATAAAATACCTCTCAAGTTGTGAAAACGTATTCATTTGAACAGTAGGGTGGAATATATTGACTAGATTAATTTTGATGATTGTTTTTGATGAATTTAAATTTTAGATAAAATTCGAATGTTCCACTATGTTTTTAAGGGGACTAGCTATTTTTTATAAAAAAAAGAATCTCCTATTGAAGATTCGCAGTCACAAATTAGTTAATATTATTTTAAATCCGTACAATAAAATCAAGCAGATGACCATACTCAACCGGAAATTCTACTTTTAAATCCAAAGTTTTATTATCTAATATTAATACTTTATAACTCTCTTCATTATTAGATAGTACATATATTTCTTCCTTATCAATATCTTGATAAATAAACTTGTAATGGTTCTTATTATTTACATAGCTCTTTTTTAATGGCTTGAAATTTGGTACAGGCTCAAATGTAAGTAGACCAAGTGTGTTCCCATATTCGTAACTATACAAATTATATAATGCAGTTTTTTCATTGATCACTAGTGGTCTAAATTCCTGATAATAATAGAAATCTTGCTTTTGCAATTTATTAAATGGTTCAAAAACCTTATATTTAAGCTCATTATTATACGCGTACAATTTTCCTGTATCACTTACTATATAGGCACGGTCTTTGGAAGAACAGATAGGAAATAAGTCAACTTCGTTTGATTCTGGTGATTCGTAATGAATTATTTGATTTTCTAAATCAATAATACCGATTCCTGGATATTCAACTGTTTCCTTTTCATTAACTTCTCCACTCGTCCCATAAAATATCTTATTTTTAAAACCTAATAAGGGTGTCCATTTTGGAACAAATCCATATTCAGTTTCAATGCTTTTTTTAGTTGAATAATTAGATATAGACATTTTAAATTCTTTCGTCTTTGGATCTATATTTTGATCACCTGTTTTATGCGAGACAATTGTTTGAAACAAAGTGTCTTCCCCATAATGTTGAATATGATCTACTCCCACAGGATATTTAAAATATTCAAGATTTATTTTATCGAACTTTCTTTTTACAATATCATAAGTAAAAAAATAGTTATCTATTGTAGCGTCGCCAAAAAATGATATAAATAATTTGTTTAAGTTATTAGGCTTTTGATGAATCAACATTCTTCCAAAATCACTATCCTTAATTGCGTATTCTCGAATAATTTTACCCTTTTTAGTAACTTCTTTTACAATGGTAGATTCTTGTGAAACTCTTGGATCGGCTGGATAAAATAATAAAAAATTCTCTTTTTTATCAGAATAATTTGGTTTGAAATTTTCAATTCCATTGATTATAGTACGGTTTTCATACTCTGTATTTCTAAAAATTGAAAGTGCAGAAATAATTATTCCTGCGATTAATAGTGCCATCCATAAAAATGTATATTTTCTTTTCATAATACCACCTAATATTTTCTATAAATTTCCAGGTAATGTTTTTCCCCAGCTTTTAATAAGGCGAACATTAGCGTCAGCAATTATATCTCTAGGGAGTACCGCAATAACTCCGTCAATAGTATAAGCATTTGATGATTGTAAATTATAGCCGACATCATTCCACATTGCATTTGTTAGCTTAGAACAATACCATGCATTAGTAGACCAGATTGAAGTTTTTAAAGCATATGGCTCCCCTATCTGTTCTTTACCAAATTTAACAGCATTACTTCTTTCAACAGCTGTCGCATCTTTCCCCAGTTTACTTGTTACTTTATATTGTTTAATGCCGCTAGCCCCACTCCACAATTTATCCCTGTTCCAATGAAAAACTTTCGCTCCATTACTTTTTGTTCTAGCTGCCTCAATAACAAAAAAGTCTATATTTGATAATACTGCAGTGTGTCCGGTTAATGATTTTTCTCCAGCAGCATTGCTATTGCCTATCCCATAATAAAGAATATCACCATATCGCCAGCTTTTTGATGCTCGCAGCAGATTTTTATTACTGTATTGCTCTACTTTTAAATCTAATTCTCCAAGTTTATCAATCAACTCGATATGAACTTGTGTATTATAAAATTTATCTGATTCCAATGATTTTAAATAATCTTCAATTTCAATATGAAGTTGATTGACCTCATTAAAAAAATTTTCCCTACTATTAGATTCAATGCCAACATCTTTTTTTAATAAGGTATTTACTTTAGATACTTTTTCTTCTAATCCATACTCAATATCCTCCAAAGTGGAATTACTTTTTTCTTGTGCATTTGTGCTAATTGGCACCGTCAAAAAAGCTGTGCATAATAAAATACTTAATGTTTTTTTGAAATACATACTATTTCCTCCTCTACATTTTTATTAGAAATTTCTAATAAAATTAGCTTAGCAAATTTATCCATCATATTCTGTTTTACATTTTACGAAATTTAGTACAATATTTAACAATCTGGTGAACGCAAAAAACCGCCCTCATATAAGGCGGTTTACATCTTATCCCTTAAAACTAACCTTCAAAATTTAATACTTAGGATTCGCCCCAAATCGATTATCTCCCTCTTCACTATCCAAACAGAAGAAAATAATAAGAATAATCGTACCAATAAACGGAATTATTCCAATTAACAGCCACCAGCCACTTCTACCTGAATCATGTAATCTGCGAGCTCCTACTGCTAAAGATGGCAGTATCGTCAATAGACCATAAATTCCAGTTAATAGATTATCGATATCCGCAATGCTTTGTAAAATCGAAAGTAAAATAGTGATAATGGCATTAAACAGGAAAAACATCCAATACTCTTTTCTTCTAGCTCTTCCGTTGAATACTGCATAATTCTTTAATACTTTTAAATACCATTCCACGACCGATCCCTCCTATGAACAGTAGAGTGGAATATGCTGACTATATTAATTTTTAGGTTTAAATAATTCATTAATTTCTACTTAGTCTTTGATCTGTTTATTTCTGATAAAAAACACCTTGCCCCGAGACTATATTCATAAAAGTTTCATAATCTCCTTACTACTTCTTAATAAACACTTTATTAAAAATGATAAAATGTTTATAAACCTGGAAAAAAAGGGGGGTATCTAATGAATAAAATAAATAAGAAGATTTTATTTACATTTCTTTTTTTAATTATTTTATTTTTTGTTGTACATAAACCATCTAAATTAAATAAGGGTTTCCCTATTCCGTTAACTGCATTTCAGTCCAATATTGACTACAAAAATCAATATGAAGTCTACAATTGGAAAATGGCATCTGAAGAACATGGTTTACCATATTATTATGAATTAATTTTAAAAATGTGGGGTTGGAATGAAGTAAAAGAAGAAGCCCTTGGCGCAAGAAAAGTTTTCACCAAGGATGGAGAAATAGTTAATATTATTTCTTTAAATGATAAGATGGAATTACACTTTATTAATAATTAATTAACGTGCTTAAAGAGTGTTCTAATTAGAACACTCTTATTTTTTCACTAATACTTAGAAAATTTCAGCACGGACCAACTACGATTCGATGTTCCTGCGTCTCTTATATCAAAATCTATATCATCTCTAGTATGTTGAGTTACCTTTACAGTTGAAGATGTTTTAGAAGTAACAAATGCAGTATGCCATCTTTCACCTGTTTTAGCGTTTTTATATTGAATAACGTCCCCCACTGCTGCGTATGATATCGTATCTTTAAGTGTATATAAAGTTTTATCAGTTACCTTTGGTCCCCAATAGCTATAAAAATCCTTTACTCTAACCCAAGACGTTGAGTTTCTAATCGTTTTTATTGGGTAACCTCCGGGATTAGATACTTGATCACTATACCAATAATTTGAAGTTGAATAAGTTCCACTTGGTGGGTTACTAGGTCTAGTCTTTACTATTCCTCCAGCAAATAAAATTTGAGATACGAAATTTGTACAATCATTTGCATATTTTGCATACTCAGAATTGCGACCTTTTCCCCATGCTCTAGCATAACTTACAGCCCTGGTGATATTCCAAGAAGCTGCTGCTCTTAGGGTTTTATTAATGGTATACTTGGCTATCTCTTCTATATCATTGTTTTTATTTATTAATTCTGTTATCGATAAGTTTGTTAATTCACCCATCTCCAAAGGTGAAGTTGCATCTGGGTTTTCCTCTTGATTTCCGAATTCATTTACATACTCAGCTGCATATGCAAGTATTAAAGAATAATCCTTATGATTAATTAAATTTAGATCACTCTCATACATTAATTGATTAAATAAATAAGCATAAAAGTCTTTTGAGCCCATTTCGTAATTTAACTGGTTATCAATTAAATAATTTAGCAAAATCTTTTCAATATCCTTTAAATAAATTTCACTACAAACCATATGTATCTCCTCCAATTATAATATATTTGTGAAAATTTTCACAAATATATTTTATCATGGAGTTAACTAGAATTATTTCTTATTATTGAACTATTAGTGAAATAATAAGAAATACGATAAAAAGAAAAAACCGCCCTCAGGCGGTTTACATCTTATCACTTAAATATTCAGTCATACATTACTATTTAGGGTTCACCCCAAATCGATTATCTCCCTCTTCACTATCCAAACAGAAGAAAATTAAAAGAATAATCGCACCAATAAACGGAATTATTCCAAGCAACAGCCACCAACCACTTCTACCTGAATCATGTAATCTGCGCGCTCCTACTGCTAAAGATGGCAGTATGGTCAATAGACCATAAATTCCAGTTAATAGATTATCGATATCCGCAATGCTTTGTAAAATCGAAAGTATAATAGTGATAATGGCATTAAACAGGAAAAACATCCAATACTCTTTTCTTCTAGCTCTTCCGTTGAATACTGCGTAATTCTTTAATACTTTTAAATACCATTCCACGATGAATCCCTCCTAAGAAGTAAATACGGTACATTTAAGTCTATTCTTAATACCTAGGTAACATTATTAATTTTTAATAATAGGACAATTTATTTTGAATTAAAACAAAAAAACCCCCTAAAATTAGGCGGGTTAAGCTTAGTTTATCTCGGTTTTTGGCTATAGCGAACATCATTTAATACAAAGTTTATTGAGGAATTACAAAAATTATTAATGTATAATAACTTATTATTAATTAAAACATTTTTTGGGAGATTTATTTTGAAGCCTATTATCATAAAATATTTACTGTTAATTTTTTCACTTGTGTTTATTTTTAGGTTTACATTTTTTCCAGTCGCTACATTAGGAATAGGTGTTTCTGAAGGTGGATTAAATTTAATTCCATTAATCAAAATGTTTAACGAGTTTAGCAGCATTAAACAATTTATAGTAAATATCTTTGGAAATATCATTCTTTTTGTGCCATTTGGGTTTAGTTTAACATCCGTTAAGCGATCAAAAAAAGTTATACTAATTGGCTTATTTTTATCGGTAAGCATAGAAGTAGTCCAATTTTTGATGACTCTTAGAACCTCAGATATAGATGATGTTATTTTAAATACTTTAGGGACATACATTGGGTATAAGATTTCAATGAGTAAATATTTTAAGAAGTAATATGGTATAAGTCTTTTCTTAATACCCAATGAACATTATTTATTTTAACCTTATCTTGGAACTGGTCCATAACGATTGTCGTGATTTTCACTCTTAAAACAAGCAAGTATTAATAAAATAATTGATCCTATAAACGGAATTAAACTAATTAAATACCACCAACCACTTTTACCAATATCATGTAATCTGCGAACACCGACTGCAATTAGTGGCAGCAAAGTAAGCAAACCATAAATTCCTGAAATCATGTTATCTGTATTTGCAAAGTTATCTAATAAACTAAGTAAAAAAGTTATAATTGTATTAATTAACATGAACATCCAAAATTCAGTTCGACTCGCTCTACCATGAAATACTACATAATTCTTTAATACTTTTAAATACCATTGCACAACTGATCTCTCCTAAGAAATTATTTTAAAAGCTAGTGTATACTTCCTTTTTACTATTCCCATAAGAAAATCAAATTACATAAAAAAATGAAATATATCAGTGCCCAAATAAAAAAAGAAGCCCAAAATCTGGGACTCCCTCATCAAAAAACTTACTTATTCACATGTGTTAACGTCGCACCATACGGAGTTACATCAAAGAAGTCTCCATAACCAACAACTGTACCACTACCGTTCGCAATGACTGATTTTCTAGATTTCCATGTTTCTCTCCATTGTTCTTTTACATCTGCAGCACGACGATTAACGATAATATTCATTTTTTTCGTTTCGATTTGTTCTTTTGTCATATTTTTTGTATCAATTTTTTTAAAGTCATCTAAAATTAAATTTTTCGTTTTATCCGATATTCCACCACTTTGAACAAAGATATCAAACATTAATGCATATCCTCTTTTTGTCCATAATCCGAATGTTTTGTAATACTTTTCTGCTTGATCAAAGTACGATTTTGAAGCATTAATTTGTTCATCAATACATTCTTTACTTGTTCCTAGATTTTTAAAATAAGTCTTCCAAGGCTCTTTAAGTTCGTATTTATTATTAGGGTTACTGATTGAATCTCCCCAAGCTACCTGTTCTTTTGTCGTTTTGTTCATAATTACATCTTTAAATGTATTATAAGAATCCGTATCTCCTTTGAAAGCTTTTAGGACAACATCATTATGATTCGCAAACATTTTTTTCATAATTGGTTGTAAAGTTTCTGTTCCAAAGTTTTCTTGAAGCGCGCCAAAAGATAAACCGGCACCGTCGAAATTACCACTTGTTGCTCCAAATGCATCAGCTTCAGATGATGATGTTTCATACCACGAAGTGATTTCTAGTGACATTTTTTTAACTGATTCACTTGCTGGAAGCTTCACGGGACTATTCGTTTTAACTTTATAATTAACAGAAGCAGCATTCGCTGGCCCGACTACTGTTCCTAAAGAAAAGACAATCGCAGTTGATAAAATAACATTTTTAATCGATTTTTTCATATTTGATTACTCTCCCTTACTATTAATCTATTTATCTAGGTTAAACTCAGGAATTTCATTTATATTCGCAACGTTAATTACTATATCACAATAATTAATTCTGTTCATCACATAAAATCTTCCAATTGGTAAATCATTAACAAAATCCACATTAAAAATGTGTACAAAAAAAGACTAACCTCATTCGAAATTATTTCGAAATAAGGTTTGTCATAAATTCCCTCAGCTCTACTGTTTCTTTAACTTATCCCAAGTATCTTGAAGTGATTGCAGTAATTGCTGTGGATTTTTTTGTCCGCCAACATATGCTTGCATTGATGCACCAAATTCATTTGTTGCTCCGTTTGGATACTTAAACCAGTTCCACGATAGTACTTTTCCGTCAGCAGAGTATTTTTGAATATCATCAGCAATCGGGCCTAAGCCTTTTCCTTCAATTGTTTTAACTGCTGGAATGAATTTAAACTTTTCAACGATATATTTTTTACCTGTATCAGAAGAAACCATCCAATTTAAAAACTTCTTCGCTTCTTCTTTGTTTTTTGAATTTTTGTTAACTACCCAGTTATTTGGTACACCGACCGGGATTTTGTCCATTGCGTTTTTGTCATCATTAATCGGCATTGGTAAAAGACCAAGTTTCATATTTGGCGTAATGCCATCAATCATACCTTGTGTCCAGTTTCCTTGTTGCATCATAGCTGTTTTTCCAGATGCAAAATTAGTAACTTGTGTATTGTAATCCGTTGTTAATGGATTTTTATTTCCATATTTAATCGTTAAATCAAATAATTTTATAAACTCCTTAAATTTATCATTATCAGGGATTTTTACTTTGCCTGCATTTAAATCGGCGATAAATTTATCAGGATCTGGTTGTTGTGCGAATGGAATATTTAATAAATGAATTCCTAAAATCCACCACTCACCATATCCAACTGAAAACGGCGTAATGCCAGCGTCTTTTAATTTTTTTGCTGTTGCCTCTAATTCAGATAATGTTTTTGGCAATTGGGTAATACCAGCTTTATCAAATAAGTCTTTGTTGTAAATGAATCCATAGCCTTCTGTGTTCATAGGCATTCCGAGTAATTTCCCATCAACTGTCATCGGTTTTTCAGTTTCCGGATATAAATCCTTCACCCAATCTTGATCCGACAGATCCTCGAGTTTATCCTTCCAAGTAACAGCCTCTTGGTATCCACCGTTATTGAAAATATCCGGTTCATTTCCTGATGCAAATTGAGCTTTCAATGCTGCTCCATAATCTGCACCTCCACCTACTGTTTGAACCTTTACCGTAACATTTTTATTTTCCTTTTGATATTCCTTTGTTAAAGCCTCTAGATCTTTTGCAATTTCAGCTTTAAATTGAAAAATATTTAATGTAATTTTTTCACCAGCACCAGGCTTTTTTGTTTCTTCTTTTTTATTATTACATCCAGTAAACAACAACATAGTAGTTGATAAAACGGCAATCGATTTAACTAATTTTTTATTCATATGATCCTCCTTAACTTACTTTATTGAGCCACTTGTAATACCTCGGATAATTTGCTTTTGGGCAGCGAAGAAAAAGATTAATAATGGCGTAATGCCTAAAACTAACCCAGCAAGTGCTAAATTCCACTGTTTCGTATAAGCGCCAAAAAAATAAAAAGTAGCCAGTGGTATTGTGCGTAACTCTGCATCACGCAAAACTAGAGATGGTAACAAGAAATCATTCCAAATCCATAAAGTATTTAAAATAACAATTGTTACGGTGATCGGTTTTAATAAAGGAAACACTACTTTCCAAAAAACCATGAATGGTGAACAACCATCAATAATCGCTGCTTCTTCAAGCTCAATTGGAATACCTTTTATAAAACCGTGATAGAGAAAGATAGAAAGTGCTGAGCCAAACGCTAAATACATAACAACAAGTCCATAATGACTATTCATTAAATGAAGTGTACTTCCAACTTTAACAAGTGGAATCATAATTGATTGAAAAGGAATTACCATTGTTGCAACAAAAATAAAGAAAATAATCGTTGAAATTTTATGCCTTGTGCGAACGAGTTTATAAGCTGCCATTGAGCAAAATAAAACAATCAACACATTACTGGCAACCGTTACAATTAGAGAATTCAATAGAGCTCTCCAGAAATCCATAACGACAATTGCTTGGGAGTAATTTGTAAACTCTAAGGATTTTGGTAGCGATGAAGTATTTTGTAGAATATCCGCAAAGGATTTAAATGAGTTTCCTAATACATAGTAAAAGGGAACTAGAAACAAGATTGCTAAAATGATTCCAAACAACTCAAGCAAAAACGTCAGTCCGCTATACCGCTCGTCATTCACTACGCTTCAACCTCCCTCTTCTTCGTTAAATAAACTTGGAGAATTGAAATAGCTGCAACAACAACGAAGAAGACAATTGCTTTTGCTTCCCCTAATCCATATCGATTGTTTACAAACGATTCTGTGTAAATATTCAACGCAAGCATTTGTGTTGAATTAAATGGTCCACCACCAGTAAGCGATAAATTTTGATCAAATACTTTAAAGGACCATGAGATCGTTAAGAATAAACAAACAGTTACAGCTGGCGCTACCATTGGAATAATGATTTTTCTTAAAGTTGTAAAACGATCTGCGCCGTCTACTTGAGCTGCTTCAATCAATTCCTGGGGTACTCCTTGAAGTGCTGCTACATAAATAATCATGATATAACCTGCACCTTGCCAAATTGCTACAATAACAATTGCCCAAAATGCTCCATTTGCAGTACCTAACATTGATTGCATTAAAGAATCAATCCCTAACGCAGCTCCTAATGAAGTTAGCCCTTTATTAAAAATAAATTGCCAAATAAAACCGAGTAATAAACCACCTATTAAGTTAGGTAAAAAGAAAATAGTCCTAAGAATATTTCTTGATTTAAGTGCCTGAGTAACTAATAATGCCAAGCCAAAACCAATCAAATTCGTTAAGATCACAGCGAAAATTGTATATTTTGTTGTAATAAAAAAAGAATGCTTAAAGTCTGCATCTTGCGTAAATATGTACTTATAATTATCAAAACCAACATAATGGATATTTCCAACTACCCCATTCCAATTTGTAAAGGAATAATACAGACCCATTAAAAATGGAATAAGCACTAAAGCTGCAAATACTAGAAAGGCTGGACCAACAAATACGATAAAACTTCCACTATTTCTACGTTTCTTTCGATAGGAGACTTTAAAGTCAGTAGCATCATCTACAACTGTTTCAACTTCTTTATTCATTGCTTTATCAAACTTTGACAACTATGTACCTCCCTTCATAACGATCTACAAAAAAAAAGCAACTCCACCTTATTATTAAAAAGTAGAGTTGCTTTTATACGGAATGCATCCTATTCGAGTCAAGACGCACTCTTCATATGAGTGCTTCGTTGATCCTTTTGATAATTCACAATAATAATACCTGACGTAACCATAATTAAACCAATAAATACAAGATAAGATAACACTTCATTCAGCATGATTGATGATAAAATGACACCAAAAACAGGAACTAAGAATAAGTACATTGATACTTTACCAACTTGGTTATATTTCATGACATTGTTCCATAGTATGAAACCTACAGATGAAAGCACCGATAAATAAACTAGCATGCCAAACGTTTTTAAATCAAAGTGGAACGGTAAAAACCCTGCTGTTAAACCACCAATTAATAACAATCCAATCGAACCGATCATCATTTGATATGCTGTTAAATAGGCAACATCCACTTTCTTTGCAGCTTCTTTAGCAAGTACATTACCATAGCCACCAAACGCCATTGCAAACAATAATAAAATCTCGCCAATTCCTAAATGTAACGAAAGAGTGCCCTTTGTAATATTTACGATAATTACACCCGTAAATCCTACCGTTACTCCAAGAATTTTACGCAAGTTTAAACGATCATTTTTATACATAAAATGCGCTGCTAAAAGTTGAAAAAACGAAGTAGTTCCAGCAATAATCGAGCCTTGAACTCCCGTTGAAAAACTTAATCCAATATAAAACAACACATATTGTAAAAACGTTTGAAACAAACCTACTTTTCCTACTACAAAAAAACTATCTCGCTTAAAAGTTAACTTTCTACCAATTATCGTAAAAAATATTAAAATTAAAAATGAGGCCAAAAAGAAACGATAACCCGCAAAAATCATTTGTTTCCAAATCTCATTCTTCCCAATATGCAAGTGCTCATAACTTAGCTTAATAAACGGAAATGCGCTTCCCCATAAAAAAGTTGTAATAACCGCTGATGCAATCACTCCCAAAGGATGTGTAAAAAATCTCTTTGCAGACATTGTTTCCCTCCATAAGCCTTTTTCTCTCTATAGAATACAGTTTATTCTATCATCAATAGGGCATTCCTACTATTGTTTGATTATGAGAAAGGCCTGATGGTAAAGACAATTGTTGAAAAACTTTTTATGAGAATTTTAATTAATTCGTTTATACCCTAAAAAATGCTTTTTCCAATACGAGTCATTTATATTGGAAATCGTAACGCCAGTACTACTACCAGCTTGAATAAATTCATTTTCGTTTAACATAATGCCCATGTGTGATGGTCCATACGTGTATGTATTTTGAAAAAATATCAAATCACCGGGCTGTGAAGATGTTACTTTTTGGAATGAAGTATTGTTATGCCAATAACCTTATACATTTGTTCTTCCAAACGGCTTACCATTTTCCTTAAGGACATAATAAATAAAGCCACTGCAATCAAAACCTGTAGGTGATACTCCTGCCCATTTATAAGGTACTCCTAAAAATTGTTTTGCAAAAGAAAGCATATTGTGCTCATCACTAGTCGAATCATTTGGATGATCAATTTCTTTTTCAGTATATCCAGCACTTATATAACCCGTTTTACTTTGATAGATGATCTTATGCCAACCATTTGAAGTAGAAATAACGTCTAACTTCTGACTTTTTGTCGCACTACCTATTATATTGTAATTCGTTCCCGCACCTGAGCGAATATTTACTCTAGCTCCAGTTACTACATATTTAATCGTATTGTATACTGGTTTTTCATCTTCAATATTCTTTTGTTTCTGAACATAAGTGCCACTTATGTAGCCGGTTCTTCCTTTATAAATAATCTTGTACCAACCATTTGAGGAAGATTTAACAACTAATTTAGCATTCTTATTTACACTTCCTAAAATACTATAATTCGTTCCTGCTCCCGATCGAATACGTACACCGTTCCCTGTTGAGATGTAGTTGAAGGCATTGCTTTCTATTTTTTCATTTTCAGCATCACTGCTTTGTTTTTTAACATAAGTACCACTGATGTATCCAATTCTTCCCTGGTAATTAATCTTATACCAACCATTTGAGGAAGAGATGACATCTAATTTAGCATTCTTATTTACACTTCCTAAAATACTATAATTCGTTCCTGCCCCTGAACGAATACGTACCCCATTCCCTGTTGAGATATAGTGATCTACGTTCGAGATTAATTCTTTAGGTTGATTTGTGATTGTACTTTCTGCATCCGCTTCTAATAGATCCATAGAATTAATACATGAAACAGATCCTATGATTGCAATCGATTGTATAATTTTTTTTTTCAAAATCTCCACCAGCTTTTTATTTTTATTTTATTTGCTATACTTTTTTGAATTTGAAATAGATGAACTAGCTTCTAATGCAGTAACAATTATGTATTTAATGTGCTTACTGTATAAATATCGGTTGGATACTTAAAATTCTTTAATAAACGTCAAAAATATTAAAATTAATTAGGCAGACTGTAGTCCTTTTCCCCCTACACCTACAACTAATTTCACAACTCCATCACATTCATTAAAAAATTTTTAATTAACAAGCAAATTTTTTCTTCACATTTAAGGGAATGTGGTAATATATATTTAATAAGAATTATTTTAATTAAGAAATCTGTGAACTACACAACTTAGAGATTAAATAAATAGTAAGGTCTTATAAAATGTACGCTGCTGTCCTAGGACGGCAGCTTTCGTCGTTTTATAAGGATAGTGAATTTGATTATTTTTCTCAATTGAAAATAAGAAAGGGGTATTTATTATGGAAGCAAGTCCAAAAGTTACTACGATTCATGCTACATATGAAGCCGACCATGTGGAATCTACATCATTTCTTTCAAAACATGGAGAATTAATTGCCGCTTTAGTTTCTGGTGTATTAATTCTAATTGCTTCATTCGTTAAGAACGATAATTCAATCATGTCGATTATTTTATATGTTTTAGCTTTTTGTATTGGAGGCTATGCAAAGGCAAAGGAAGGTATTGAAGATACGATTGCTGAAAAGGAACTAAACGTTGAAATGCTAATGATTATTGCGGCAGTTGGTTCAGCTGCAATTGGATATTGGACTGAGGGTGCAGTACTAATTTTCATATTTGCTTTAAGTGGCGCACTTGAAACCTATACGTTAAATAAAACAAATAAAGAGATTTCTTCTCTATTATCTCTTCAGCCACAAACAGCAATTCGATTAGTCGATGAAGTTGAAGAAGTCGTTGGCATTAAAAGTTTAAACATTGGTGATTATATTTTAATTAAAGCAGGAGAGCGTATTCCTGCTGATGGTCAGATCGTTAAAGGAGAAACATTAGTAGATGAAGCTGCTCTTACAGGTGAATCCGTTCCAGTTGTTAAAAACTTAAATGATGAAGTGTTTGCAGGAACAATCAACATTAAAGGAACGCTTGTAGTAGAAATTACGAAACATAGTGATGAAACGCTTTTCCAAAAAATTATTAATCTTGTACAAACAGCTCAAAGTGAACAAACACCTTCTCAACAATTCATTGAGAAATTTGAAGGTGTATATGTTAAAGGAGTATTAGTTTCCGTATTATTTATGATGTTTTTACCGCATTTTGCATTAGATTGGTCATGGACAACAACATTTTATCGAGCAATGATTTTACTAGTTGTTGCATCACCTTGTGCATTAGTAGCATCAATTACACCAGCTGTTTTATCTGCAATCTCGAATGGAGCAAAGTCGGGAATTCTTGTTAAAGGTGGTATTCATTTAGAGCGATTAGGCGTCTTAAAAGCAATCGCATTCGATAAAACTGGTACTTTAACGATTGGTAAACCAGAGGTAACTGGTTTTGAGAAAATAGAAGATTTTGATCGCACAGAGTTATTATCAATCGTAGCTTCAATTGAAAGATATTCAACTCATCCGCTAGCTTCAGCTATTGTTGAGTACGCAACGAAACAAGGAATCACAGTATCTTCGTCATTTGAACAAATTGATGACCACCCTGGTTTCGGTGTATCAGCGATATTAAATGGTTCTGAGTATAGAGTAGGTAAAAAAGAATTCGTAACAATGAAACAAAATCCTCTCATCCATTTTGAACAAAAATGGGAACAAGAAGGAAATACAATTGTTTATGTAGGTACTCAAGATAAAGTTGTTGCGATTTTCTCATTAAAAGATTTAGTTCGTAACGAAACTAAGCAAGCCTTATCTACTTTAAATAAATTAGGTGTTCAAACAGTCATGATTACAGGTGACTCTGAACAAACGGCAAAAGCAATTGCTGCCGAAAGTGAAATCAATGAATACTTTGCATCATGCTTACCGGATGAAAAAGTTTCGATTGTTAAAAAGCTAAAAGACAACTACGGTCAAGTAGCAATGGTTGGTGATGGTATAAACGATGCACCTGCTCTAGCGACTGCAAATGTAGGAATCGCAATGGGTGGCGGAACTGGAGTTGCTTTAGAAACTGCAGATGTCGTTTTGATGAAAAATGATTTAACAAAAATAGCTAAAGCAATCACTTTATCTAAACGCATGAACAAGATCGTAAAACAAAATATTATCTTTTCACTAAGCGTAATCGCATTCCTTATCTGCTCGAATTTCCTACAAATCATTGATTTACCTTATGGAGTAATCGGTCACGAAGGAAGTACAATTTTAGTTATTCTTAACTCATTAAGATTATTAAGAGATTAAAAAAAAGCATCGTACAAAAGTGTACGATGCTTTTTCTTTTAAACTGACTAGTAATGAGCCTTTTAGCAGGAAAAGCAGTATTCTTATCAGTCTAAAAATTAATGGTAATCATTATGTCCGTTTGCAGAACCGCTAGTTTTGCCCTTTGGATGTGAGCTACTTTTTTGTTTCTTATTTGATTTATCATTATGGTTTTTCTTATTATTACTCATTTTAAAGTTCCTCCCTTTTTGAAGTCTTTTTTAGTTTACCTCACTAAAATAAGACTACTCATGGAAGAAAACTCCAATATATTATAGAAGAAATTATTTTGGATTTGGATTATTAGGGTCAATCAATTTTGGTTTAGCTTTGTGCTTACCATATTGTCTTTGCTTTATTAATGCATTAAGCTCTCCACCAATAATCACAACCATTGCCGAAATAAAAAACCAAATCATCAAGACAATAATTCCACCCAAACTACCGTAATGACTTGTGTAATTACCAAAGTTATCAACGTAAAAAGCAAATCCAAATGATGAAATGATCCATCCAAATGTTGCAAAAAGTGAACCAAAGAATGTCTTTTTAATGTGAACTACTTTACTCGGTCCAATGGAATATAGAACAGTAAATACAATCATTAGGATTACAAAGCTTAGTGACCAGCGAATCAGGCTCCAAGTATATAAAAAATCCTGAGATATATTCAAAAATTGAAATACAGACTTAGCAATTACTTTCCCGAACACTGGTATTAATAATGCAAAGACAATCACAAAAATCATAATAATTGTTAAAAGAATTGAAACTCCTCTTGTAACAAAGTAATTTCGTTTATCCTCTACATCATACGCATCATTAAGTGCTCGGATGATTGCATTAATCCCATTGGACGCTGCCCAAATAGTTGCAATTAACCCTACTGATAAAACTCCACCATGTGATTGCCCGATTATTAACTGCAAGTTACTTCTTATAATAGCCATAGCATCTGGCGGAGCATATTGACTCAAGAATGACAATATTTGATCAGTAGAAAGCGGTAAATAGGTTACGACTTGAGTTAGAACAAGTAGAAATGGAAAAAGAGATAGCATTAAGTAATATGCTAGCTCCGCTGAACGAGATACTATTTCGTCTTCCATACACTTTTTCACTAAATCCCAAACAAATGCTACAATAGAATTCTTTTTCTTAATCAAATTGACACCTTCAATTGTTATTCTTTAGATGTATTACCTGCCAATAAAATTGATTCTACTTTCTCTTGTACTTCATCTGCATTTTCATCAGTTAAATCTTCAATACCTTCAAGAGTAGCTTCTAACTGCTCGTCAGTCTCAGAAGATTCATTCTCATGGTTTACTTCTAGTGAAGTCGCTGAAATTTGCGATTTACCTTCTTCTAGATCGATTGAATCTTCAATTTTCTCTTCTACAGCTTCCACTGCTTTCTCTGTTACTTTAGAAGAGCCTTTATCAAACTTATTTAATGTTGAATCTTTAATTTCGATCCATTTATCCTTTACAATCTGTACATTGCCTTCTAATTTCTCAACTGAGTTTTGTACTACTCTCAATTGATTTCGAACAGCACCTTTTACGATTTCTGGATCTTCTTTAATTTGATTTAATTTGTTTGTTACGCTTCTTCCTTTACGTGAGATTTTCTCACGATTTTCCTTGTTAAGTAGAGTAACCCCTGCACCAATTGCGACTCCGACTAGAATATTGCGTAAAGCTTTGTTACGTTTTGACATTCTACATCCTCCTCTAAACTGTTAATTGGTGTTGCTTTAAAATATGCTGAAGTAAATGAGAGCATCCTTCTGTAATGATGTCATATACTTCATTAAAATTACCCGTATAATATGGATCAGGCACTTCCTTCCACATTGATGCTGGAACATAATCTGAAAGTAGTGAAATCTCTCCTATACAATTATTTCTTGCTAAATTCATTAAATCCTCTTTATTCTGTGCATCCATAGCAACAATATAACTAAAATATTTAAAGTCATTTTCTGTCACTTTTCGAGCTTTCATACCTTCGCAGGTTATACCTTTTTCACTCAATAAACCTTGTGTTCCCTTATGTGGAGCGTGACCTAAATGCCAATCTCCAGTACCAGCTGAGTCTATCATAAATTGTTTATCTAACCCTTTTTCTGTCACTAAATGACGAAAAACAGCCTCAGCCATTGGCGATCGACAAATGTTACCTAAACAGACAAATAATACTTGAATCATCTAAAATGTCTCCTTCAAATTATTTACACTTTCTGCCAAAATTTAGCTGTTTCTTTCGTATTCATTCTACACGGTAAATTTTAAAATGAAAAGCAAGCCATTGTGAATAATTTATGACTAGTATAAATAAGATAAAAGTTATAATGCTTATTTTTTACATAATAGCTATGATTACACTCATTTTTTAAAAATAATTTTAATGATTATCTAAAAGTTTAAATTGGTTAATGTTTTTAGCGATTCTCACAAAGATTCCATTAATAATGGCCAAATTTTTTTAATTTTTAAAGATAAATTAATTGTATTTTTAAATGACCTTGACTATATTTAGTAAAGACAACTAAATGTAAGCTAAAACCACAAGGGGAGCCATTTGGCTGAGAGTGAATAGAGTAGCTATTCTTACCCTCTGAACCTGTTAGTTAGTACTAACGTAGGGATGTGGCACGATGAAAAAGCAACGCCGGGCTCATCATGCTACCCAGTATTGCTTTTTTTATTTATTCCTACTGAAATCTCCTTAATTTGAAATGTGGAAGCGGCTCGCTTTTGCCCCGACACCACAAAGGGCAAGGCGCTGGAACTAGACATTATAAAATGTGACTAATCGCCCAGACATCATTACTTACAAAGTGTTTCACTACATAAGTTGTCCACTAGATAAAGGGGGAAATATATATGAAGACATCAAAGATTCAATTAATGACAGAAATAGCAATGTGTGCAGCACTAGCAATCGTTTTTGATTTCTTACCATTATTTACTGCACCTCAAGGTGGCTCTGTTTCATTATCAATGATTCCAGTTTTTCTAATTGCTTTTCGTTGGGGATTAAAGCAAGGTTTAATTACTGGGCTTTTATTAGCAGCACTACAAATCGTTACAAAGCTATATTTTGTTCATCCAATCCAAGTATTTTTAGACTATATTCTGGCATTTACTAGTCTCGGATTAGCTGGTCTTGTATATAAACAAATAAAAAATAGTTTAGCAAATGGCAATAAAAAAAGTGCAGCTGCTTATATAATTTTAGGAACTTTTATCGGTTCACTAGCTCGATTCATCTGCCACTTTATTGCTGGGATCGTGTTTTACGGTTCATACGCTCCAAAGGGTACACCAGTTTCTCTTTATTCATTAGTATATAATGCTTGGTACATGGTTCCTTCTTTTATTATTAGTGCAGTTTTATTAATCATTTTACTTTCATCTGCACCAGTTCTTGTTCATGTTAAAAAGAATCGAAATCAAGCAGCATAAGTTTTTAGTCAGTCTAAAGTTCCAACGCATTCAAATAAGAAAGTACAAGATACCCCACCGAGTAGTCTTTTTTATTACTTACTCGATGGGGTATTTACTTTCATTTTAACATCTATATAGGAAGTTTCTTGATTTTAAAGTGGTGCATCTACTAATGTCCATGTTAATGTTGTTTTATATTTGGCACCTACTTCTTTATAAGCTGCTCCAGGCACGAAAAGGGTTATGCTAGATGGATTCTGTCCAAATGCAATAGTCCATGTTCCAAGTCCCTTTCCTTCATCTGCAAAAGCTAGATTCTGGGCACCTCCACCGGGTATCAATGTCACTGTATTGGCTACTGGTTTATACTGCGCATGAGTGGATGAGTTTAAAATAGGATTATTTAATTTTAAAACTGCACCTGTTAATTCATTATTACCACTCTTGAATTGTTCATTTTGCTGCACTGTTAGTTTCCATCCGGTTTTTGTTCTCCGATGGTCTGTTACTTGAATAAAATTTGGTACTTTAATGATCGAACCATCTGAAGTTTGTTTTACTTCATCTAATTGAGCAGTATAAACTTCATTTTTACCTGAAGCTTCCTGCGCACCAAAATGGAAATTTGACACATAGTCAATACTTAACGAACTCTTTGTTCCAGGTTCATGAGGATTCTCTGGGTCAGTTGGGTTAATAGGTTCGACTGGACTTGTCGGGTTTGTTGGATCGACTGGATTTTTTGTTTCTGCCGTTACCGTTACATTTGTATCTGTACTGGTATTACCTGCGACATCTGTTGCAGTTGCACGTACTACATCCCCATCATACAATGTCCACTGTGGTACCTGTACGGAGAATGAACCATCCGCTCCGGCCCTTGTCGTTAAAAATGATTGGTCAGGTAATGCTATTTTCACAGTACTATTCGCCTCTGCTGTTCCCGTTATACTTGTACTGATATCTGTAATCGGATTTACAACTGGCGGTAAAATAGTTTTGTCTACTGTAAAGTGTAGAATTTTTTGATTACCTGCTTTATCAGTGATCACTAATGTGTGTTCCCCATCAGTTGGGTTTATTGTGCCAGAAGAAATAGTTGCCCCATTTAATTTAGCAGTATCAATACCGCTTAGTGCATCACTGAATGTAATGTTTGTTGCTGTATTTTTATTATATAATTGCCCGTCAGCATAGTTGGTAATAGGTAGTTCTTTATCAATTTTGACTGTAAATTTAGCTCCAGGGTCGGTTACTGGATTACTTTGATTTCCAGAATCATCTTTTGCTCTAATTAGAATATTTGTCGTACCTTGAGTTGAAACTGTATAATCAACGCCTGTTGAGGTGGCATTACTTAAACCGTTTTTACTCCAAGTGCCACCATTATCAGTAGAAACTTCATACGTTGTGGGATCGACACCATGATCGTCAGTTGCTGTAAAGTGAATTGTCGTGTTTTTATTGGTCCATGATGCACCACCTGTGTAGCCTTCTGGTATGGTAATAGTCGCATTCGTTATTTTTGGTGCCTCAGTATCTAGTACTGTAACAGAAACATGATCAACCTGAAAGATTTGAAATCCACTACCATCAAGAGCATCTTTTATACCGTCTTCAAAATAAATTCTAAAATTCACTTTAGTTCCGATCGCAGTGAAAGTAGTCGTTATATTTTGAGGTCCTGTGTATTCTCTCCATTCTTTATCTGTCGTTAGAGCGGTATTACTTTCTGTGTCAGATACAAACCAAGAATACTTAGGATCGGTATTCGCATTTTGAATAAGTTTAAAAGGAAACTTTAAGATATAAGTTTGTCCTGGAATTGTGTTAATCGTTTGGTTCATTGCTATTAACTCTTGAGAATCTACAGTGTTTAATACCTTTATTAAAATCCCACCTCCTGGAATAGGTTTAACATAACTTTTTGGGTTGACTTCACCAAATACCTTATACCAGCCGTCACCTTGATCCTCTAAATTGAAGCTATAAGGACCTAGACTTTGGCTTTTATTTAAATACGCCATAAATGACCAATTTGGAAAAGTAGTTGTTTGACTATCAAAATTAAAAGTAGGGTTTTGGACCAAGTTTGGAAATGTTGCTGCTTCTGTAATTGTTGGTTTAAGTAGTCCCTTTAATCCAAGTAGACTAGGTTGCGTCCCGCTCGTCATGATGACAAAAATGGATGCTAAAACAATCGCTTTAAAAAGTCGTTTTCTTTTTTTCACCATTATATTTCTCCATTCCAAAATAAAAAATTTTCTTCACTATCCTTTTCCGGATCTGAAAATCACATTAAAACCTCCAACTTTGTTTCTTTGCTGAACTCACAGTTAATATGTGAAAAATGTAACATGATTATCTTCGATGGTTCAACGACATTTTTTACCTATATCAACGGTAATCACGTTGAGTTTTAACTTGTTTTTTGTTTGAGATGTTCTTCTTACTATTTTAGGTTTAACTGCTACAAATGGTGATGTCACTTGCTTTTAGTTAGATTGATCCAACCAAATAGTAAAAACATTCTATCCACATTTTAAATATGCATTTTAATTTTGAACACTTTGTGAATTTTGGTTATCTGTCCTTTTCTTCAATCATATATATGAATACAGAAAAGTTTCGAAGGGGGTTTTAACATTGGTCTATGATGTAATCATCTTTTTCTTTTTTGTAATTATTCTTCTTGGTATGATTGGATCATTATTTTTATTATTGAAAAAAGCTTTAAATGAGGATGATACACTTAGAATTGATCCGAAACTTTCCCTGCCTAAAGAAAATGAACATTCATAGAATAACCCCCATCCTTAGGGATGGGGGTATTTTACTTACTCATAAACCTGTTAAGAGTATGTTATTTTTATATTCTTTCTATTTCTGTTATGAGTAAGTACTTTTCATCTTCTAATCTCCATCCAAACCCTCAAATAGGCTGATTTTTTTATTTCAATATAAAGCTATTTACAATTTAACGTTAATTTTACTAATTGTTGTCTTAGCTATCAAATATTACCATGACTATTTTTCCCCATTATCAGTTAAGATGGTTTATATGGTTTTTTAATCTTTTACATCATTTAGAGGAGGGATTTTAATGGATACATCATCCATCTCAAAAACGACTGTTGATGTGCTAAATAAGCAAATAGCAGACTGGAATATTCTATTTGTAAAGTTACATAACTATCATTGGTATGTAAAAGGTCCAAATTTTTTCACTCTACACACTAAATTTGAGGAATTTTACAATGAGGCAAGTTTACATATTGATGAGCTAGCAGAGCGAGTGTTAATAATTGGTGGAAAACCACTAGCTACAATGAGAGAGTATCTTGATACTTCAAGCCTTAAAGAAGCAAATAAGAATATTACTTCTGATGAAATGGTTCAGGACATTACTAAGGACTATAATTATTTAATTGAAGAATTAAAAGATGGTATGGAAATTGCAGAGTCTGAAAATGATTCAGTTACTCACGATTTACTTTTAGCCATTCGAGAACAACTTGCAAAGCATGTTTGGATGTTAACAGCCTACTTAAATTGAATTAAGACTTAAGATTAAATTAAGAAAAGCAGTATAAAATAAAATGGATTATTCATCCTTTTATCTTTATACTGCTTTTTTTCTTTCCTAATTTATCTAAAATAAATATTAGTAGACATATATTTTTTAATGTAATTCTTATTTTTTCGTGTGAAAACAGGTATTTTGAACTAGGAATTTAAAACTACAAATTGTACATCAGAAATATATTTTCCACTAAATTATTTCAATTTCCGACAAAAACCTCTTTTATTCTCCTTTATTTTCAAACACATCTTTTTATCTAACTTCAAACTGTTTTGGAAACGTTTTCATTTTGTATTTTCCTTACTCTCCCTTATTTTATTTAATCTATCAACCTTTTTATCGAATCATAGTGACATTTTTTTCCTATTAATTTACTAGTTAATCTGAATTTCGAATGATTTTTAGTCAAAAAGGACTATATATTACAGAAAATGTTTTCATATTGAAACATTCGCGTAATAATATTATACTTATGAAAATTCAAAATATATCAACAATTTTGCTCATGAAATCTCGAAAGGAGACACGAAATGTCAAAACCTCTTTTGGAAATCGAACATTTAACGACATCGTTTCGTATAAACAACCAATACTATCCTGCTGTGGATGATGTATCACTAACTGTCCATGAAAATGAAGTTCTTGCAATTGTGGGTGAATCAGGCTGCGGTAAAAGTGCACTAGCCCTATCAATCCTAGGACTACATTCAAATAATCGTACAAAAATGAATGGATCGATCTCTTACAAGGGTACAAATTTACTAACGCTAAATGATAGTAAATTGAATAAAATTCGAGGCAAGGAAATCGGAATGATTTTCCAAGAACCTCTAACTGCTCTTAATCCTTTAATGACGATTGGTAAACAAATTGAAGAAAATTTAGATTTTCATACTGATCTTTCACGTTCACAAAAAAAAGAGCGTGCATTAGAGTTATTAGATCAAGTTGGAATTCCAAAGCCAGAGGTTACTTATAAACAGTACCCGCATGAATTATCTGGTGGTATGAGACAACGTGCTATGATTTCAATTGCCATTGCATGTAACCCTTCGTTCATCATTGCAGATGAGCCAACTACTGCTTTAGATGTAACAATACAAGCTCAAATATTAGATTTATTAAAAGAAATACAGAAGAAAACGAAGCTAGGCATCATTTTAATTACGCATGACTTAAGTGTTGTTGCAGAAGTAGCAGATCGTGTTGCAGTTATGTATGCTGGACAAATTATTGAGACTGGTTCAGTAGAAGAAATACTAAATAATCCATTACACCCATATACGCGCTCACTATTAAACTCTATTCCTACTACCCATTCAAAAAATCAAAGACTTCATATTATTGAAGGTACAGTTCCACCATTAGACAAACTACCTAGAACAGGCTGCCGATTCAGCCACCGTATTCCTTGGATTCAAAATTATGCTCATGAAAATCAACCTATCTTGCACGAAGTTACACCAAATCATTATGTACGTTGTTCTTGTTATAAGCATTTCCATTTCAAGAACGAGAAAGGAGCACCGATCGTAAATGTCTCTATTAAAGGTTGATAACTTAAAAGTACATTACCCTATTCGTGGTGGTATTTTTCGAACAGTTGTAGATCATGTTCGAGCTGTTGATGGAATTTCATTTGAACTAAACGAAGGCGAAACATATGGCCTTATTGGAGAATCAGGTAGTGGAAAATCTACTGCAGGTAAGGCAATACTTCAATTGACTCAGGCTACTAATGGAAGTATTAAGTTTTTAGACAAGGACTTAATAACACTAAATAAAAAGCAAATGCGAGCATTTCGCCAAGAGATTCAAATGATATTTCAAGACCCATACTCTTCTTTAAACCCTAAAAAGAGAATTATTGATTTAGTTGCAGAACCGCTAAGAAACTATGAAACTTTAACTGCTGAAGAAGAACGTGATAGAGTACTTTACTACTTAAATAAAGTTGGATTATCTCCAGAATCATTATATAAATATCCACATGAATTTTCTGGTGGTCAACGTCAACGAATTGGGATTGCTAGAGCTTTAACTTTACAACCTAAGTTAATAGTTGCAGATGAGCCTGTTTCGGCTTTGGATGTTTCAGTACAAGCACAAGTACTTAATTTTTTACAAGATTTACAAGAAGAATTCAAATTAACTTATTTATTTATCGGCCATGACTTAGGCGTTATTCGCCACTTATGTGATCGAATTGGTGTTATGTATAGAGGGCGACTTGTTGAGGAAGGCACTACTGAAGATATCTTAAACAACCCACAACATATATACACTAAACGCTTAATTGCAGCAATACCAGATATTCGTCCAGAAGTTCGAGAAGAAAAAATTAAAGAAAGACAAGAAGTTAGAAAAGAATATCAACAAAATGCTTCTTCTTACTTTGATGAAAATGGTCGACCATTTGATTTAAAACCAATCTCAGATACTCATCGAGTAGCATTACCTTAGAAAGGAGTAACGAATATGTTAAAATTTGTCATTCGCCGTATACTCATCATGATTCCCCAGCTTCTGATCTTGAGTATACTAATCTTTGCACTAGCTAAAGCAATGCCTGGTGATGCGCTTACTGGACGATCAATTAACCCAAAAGCTAATCCACAAGAAATTGAAAAAATTCGTGAAGAAATGGGTTTAAATGATCCTGCTTATGTTCAGTATTATCATTGGATTAAAAATGTTGCAAAAGGAGATTTTGGTGTTTCCTATACACATAAAATCAATGTAGTTGATGTGATTGGTGACCGTATTGGAAATACTGTATTACTTGCCCTCTGCGTGTTTATTGTAACTTATTTACTGGCAATTCCACTTGGTATTATTAGTGGACGCTATAGCGACACCTGGGCGGATAAGCTGATAACCGGATATAACTATTTAGGTTTTGCTACCCCTTTATTTATTTTTGGAATTGTTATGCTGTTTGTTTTTGGATTTTATTTTGATCTTTTCCCAACGGGCGGTAGCGTAGACCCTACGATTGCTGACGGAACTTTTGCTTATTACGTAAGCAAATTAGATCATCTTGTTTTACCAACTTTATCAGGTGCACTTATTTCAACTGTTGGAATTTCTCAATATTTGCGTAGTGAAATTATCGATACAAAAGTAAAAGATTTTGTCAGAACAGCTAGATCAAAAGGTGTTCCAGAATCAAAGGTTTATTCTCGACACGTTTTACGAAATTCATTTTTACCAATCGCTGCATTTTTAGGTTATGAGATTACTGGTTTAATTGCTGGTTCTGTATTTTTAGAATCAATTTTTGGCTATCCAGGAATTGGGCAACTGTTCGTCAAATCCGTTATGTTACGTGATTTTACTGTTGTAAATGCGCTTGTTTTAATGACATGTCTTGCAACACTTTTTGGGACATTAATCTCAGATATTATTCTAAGCATCGTAGATCCACGTATACGGATTGAATAGGGTAGGTGAAATTTATGGAATTAAAAATCGAAAATCAAACTCATATTACTGAGCAACGAAAAAGTCCATCAGGATTTAGTGTCATTTGGGCAGAATTTAGACGAGATAAGTTAGCTTTAGGTTCTCTTATCGTACTTGGCCTAATAATAATAGGTGTGTATGCTACTTCTCTTATTCTAGATCAAGATCAAATTGTTAAAGTAGACTTTCTATCAATCTATCAGCCTCCTTCCTCTACTCATTGGTTAGGTACTGACTACGGGGGACGCGATATATTTGGACAACTAATAATTGGGACAAGAAATTCCTTTACGATTGGATTTTTCATCACAATTATTACAAATCTACTAGGCCTAGCATTAGGTTTAATAGCTGGTTATTTTGGTGGTTGGGTAGACAGTGTCGTAATGCGTATTATTGACTTTTTCTTATCCTTACCAACATTAATGTTAATTATTGTATTCGTAACAGTTGTACCTAAATTCTCAATCATAAATTTTGTCCTTATTATGAGCCTTTTTTTATGGACAGGTAAAGCAAGGTTAATTCGTTCAAAAGTATTATCAGAGAGCGAATTAGATTATGTGGCAGCAGCTAAAGCAATTGGCACACCGAATTGGAAAATCATTATCTCACACGTTTTACCAAATGTAAGCTCTTTAATTATCGTTGCATTCACTTTAAACCTAGCAGGAAATATTGGAATTGAATCTGGTCTTACCTTCCTTGGATTTGGTTTACCAGAAAGTACGCCAAGTTTAGGAACACTAGTTAGTTATGCAACAAATCCTGATGTTTTACAAAATAAGTTGTGGATATGGTTACCTGCATCGTGCATGATTTTAGTGCTCATGCTGAGTATAAATTTCATCGGTGAAGCGCTAAAGCGTGCAGCTGATGCTAGACAAAGAAGAGGTTAATTAAAAAATAAGGAGAGTGGAAATATGAAAAATGCAAAAAGCTTTACTAAAGTATTAAGCGCAATGGCAGTATCTATGATGATTCTTTCAGCATGTAAAGGTGGCGACACAAAGACTTCAACTACTACTAAGCAAATCGATCAAGCTGCTTTTCCAATTAAAGTTTCAAATAACAAAAAATCGGTTTCAGGTGGCATTTTAAAATATGGTTTAGTTTCAGATACGCCATTTGAAGGTATCTTAAATACAGTTTTCTATGAAGGCGATCCAGATTCTCAAGTTCTTCAATTCTTTGATGAAGCACTTCTTTCAACAGATGAAAACTATATTTATGACCAAGATGGTGCTGCTACATATAAATTAAGCGATGACAAAAAGACAATCACATTAAAAATTCGCGATAATGTAAATTGGACGAATGGAGATCCAGTTACAGCAGAGGATTTAGAATATTCTTATCTAGTAATTGGTAATCCAAAATATACAGGTGTACGTTATGACTCACAAATGTCTATGATTGAAGGTATGGAAGATTATCATAACGGAAAGGCAAAAAATATTTCCGGTGTTAAAGTAATTGATCCTAAAACAATTTCAATTACATTTAAAGAAGCTAACCCATCTGTCCTTACTGGATTATGGACTAACCCACTACCTAAAAAATATTTAGGCAATGTGCCAATCGATAAATTAGCATCATCTGACCAAATTCGTAAAACTCCTATCGGCTTTGGACCATTTAAAATTAAAAAGATCACTCCAGGTGAAGCTGTAGAGTTCGAAGCGAATAAAGATTACTGGAACGGTGCTCCAAAACTTGACGGTGTACTTTTAAAAGTTGTTAATCCAACTATTGCTACATCTTCTCTAGCTAACGGAGATATCGATATCGCTTCTGTTTCAGCTGACCAATATGATCAAGCTAAAAAATTAAAAAATATCCAATTAATCGGTAAAACTGAGTTAGCTTACTCTTACATTGGATTTAAATTAGGTCATTACGATGCGAAAAATGGTGTAAACGTAATGGATAACCCAAAATTCCAAGATAAGCGTGTACGTCAAGCAATGGCTTATGCCCTTGATAACAAATCAGTTGGGGAAAAATTATACAAAGGATTACGAGTGCCTGCAACATCTGTAATTCCACCATCATTCCCTAAATACTTTGATAAAGCATTAAAAGGATATACTCATGATCCTGAAAAAGCTAAAAAATTACTAGACGAAGCTGGTTACAAAGATGTAACTGGAGATGGTTTACGTGAAGATCCAAACGGAAAACCGTTTAAAATCAACTTCGCTTCTATGAGTGGTGGCGATATCGCTGAACCATTAGCACAATTCTACTTACAATCTTGGAAAGAAGTTGGCTTAGATGTTCAATTATTAGATGGACGTTTACATGAGTTCAACTCATTCTACGATATGGTAGAAAAAGATAATCCAAAAATCGATATTTTCGCAGCAGCTTGGGGAACAGGTTCTGACCCAGACCCATCTGGAATTTGGGCGAAAAATGCACCATTCAACTACGTTCGTTGGGTAAATAACGACAATGATAAACTATTAAAAGAAGGTATTTCAGCAAAAGCATTTGATGAAAAATATCGTCAAGAAGTATACGATAAATGGCAAGAGCTTGTAAATGACGAAGTGCCAGTTATCCCTACTCTATTCCGCTTTGGTTTAGATGGAGTTAATAAGCGCGTTAAAGGTTACGACTTAACAGCTGGTCAAGGCTTCCAAGGTCACTTACAAGACATCACTGTAACAAGTGCAGAGTCTGAAAAAAATAAATAAGCTGTAAAAAATGTAGCTGTCCCTTAAGTCAACGTACTTTTGGGACAGTTCTTTTTTGTGTATAACTCATTAAGAATACATTAGCATAACAGTAAAAATGTGGATAAGTAACTACCCCCTTCCTTTCTGTACTGAATTACTGAAAGTTATTAACAAGTACATGCGAACATTTGTTGATAGTTAATGCTGGATCAGTTGAAAACAGTAATACGATTATCAAAACAGTGGATAAGTAGCTGCTTTCCTCTTCAAAATCAAAAAAAATATTAACGAAAATATGCACACTGTTGATAAAATTGTGAAATTTGTTAATAAAGTAGTAATTTTTATTCAATAAGCTAAACCTGTTCAACTAGAATTCAAGAAAATAAAAAAACTCGCTAGTAGTAACTTACTAGCGAGTTTTCACCAATTTCTTGTGACAATCTCAAAACTATTATTAACTTACTTTTTTATTCTCTTCTTGCTCGTGTTTTTCAATCTTATGCTTAGCAGATAAATGATAATAAATTAAACATGCAATCATAAATGGAACACCACAGTACAATGCAATGCGTTGGTCTGGGATAAATGCAAGGCTAATAATTACAGCTACATTTAAAACAAAAGCAACGATTGGAACGAATGGATAAAGAGGCGTTTTATATTTTAAATCCTCTAATTTTCCACCTTCTTGAATGTATTTCTTTCTACCTAACAGATGTGATAATGCAATGCTTGCCCAAACAAATAAACAGCCAAATCCTGCAATTGATAGCAACCATAGATAAACAGTGTCTTCTGCGTAAATACCACTTAATAAAGATAAACATCCAAAAAACATACTAAAAGTTAAAGCGTTTAAAGGTACACCTTTTTTAGTTAATTTACCTAATTTAGCACTAACCATTCCTTTTTGAGCCATTGAATACATCATACGTGATGTTGCGTATAAACCAGAATTAGCAACTGATAGAACAGCTGTAATAATAACAAAGTTCATAATATCTGCCGCATATGGAATACCGATGTTATCAAATACTACTACGAATGGGCTATCTACTAAACCAGCTTTCTCCCAAGGGAATAAGCCTGCTAAAACAAATATTGATAAAATAAAGAATACTAGAATTCGCCATACAGTGTTATTAATTGCTTTAGGTACTGCTTTTGCTGGATCTTCACTTTCACCAGCTGCAATCCCTACTAATTCACTTCCCTGGAATGAGAAGTTAACTGCAACCATTGTGACCATTATCGCTAAAAAGCCTTTCGGGAAAAGTCCACCGTGGTCTGTAAAGTTAGTAAGCATTGGAGCTTTTGACCCTTCTACTGGTACAATGCCAAACATTACTGCTCCACCTAAAATAATAAATAAAATAATTGTTACTACTTTAATACTTGCAAACCAAAATTCAACTTCAGCAAAACTCTTAGTTGAAAGTGCGTTTATTGCGAATAATATTACCCCAAATACTACACACCAGATCCAAGTCGGTACATCTGGAAACCATCTCTTCATTAACATACTAACTGTAATTAACTCTAAACCGATTGTTACCGACCAGTTTAACCATGCCATCCATCCAACTACATAGCCTGACGCTGGTGAGATATATTTAGTTGCATAAGTTTGATAAGAACCTGCATCTGGTAAATTAACTGCTAATTCTCCTAAACATAGCATTGTTAAATACATTACGATTCCACCTACTAAGTAGGCTAATAATGCTCCACCTGGGCCAGCTTCACTAATTGTATAGCCTGATCCCATAAACAAACCTGTCCCAATTACTCCCCCAAGAGCAATCATAAACAAGTGTCTGCTTTTAAGCTCTTTCTTTAACCCCTGTTGTTCTTGTTGTTTCATGAAAGTCCCTCCTCTAGATGTAAATTGTGCGTATAAGTTAAAATATTCTGATATAACAGAATATTAGCTCCCCTAATTTACTTTACCGCACACAAAAGCGCTCTAAATTAACTTATTTTGAAACTAAATTATCAGACAAAATTTGAAAGCGTATTCAAATTATTGTACCGAAATAATATCTTAATTATAAAAATAGAGTTTATTATCTGTCAATACAATATAAGTGCTCCAGATGGAATTTCCATCTGGAGCAAACCAATTAATCTATTAAACCCATCCACGGAAACGAGATGCTTCCGCCATTTTGCGAATACCAACCATATATGCAGCTAATCTCATATTTACATTGCGATTAACTGAAGTTTGGTAAACACTATCAAATGAACGAACCATTTTTTCACGAAGTTTTTGAGCAACTTCTTCATCAGACCAGTAGTAACCTTGGTTATTTTGAACCCACTCAAAATAAGAAACAGAAACTCCACCAGCACTTGCTAGTACGTCTGGAACTAATAAAATTCCACGCTCTGTTAATATTTTAGTAGCTTCTAGAGTAGTAGGACCATTTGCAGCTTCAACTACGATTGATGCTTTAATATTGTGAGCATTTTCAATTGTAATTTGGTTTGAAATTGCAGCTGGAACTAAAATATCACAAGGTTTTTCAAGTAATTCTTTATTCGAAATTACATCAGTAAATAAGTTAGTTACTGTCCCGAAGCTATCTCTTTTTTCTAGTAAGCTATGAATATCTAAACCGTCTGGATCGTATAATGCGCCAAGTGCATCAGAAATACCGACTACCTTTGCACCTGCTTCAACCATGAACTTCGCTAAGAAGCTACCCGCATTTCCAAATCCTTGAACAATGACACTAGCACCCTTTAAATCGATTCCCTTACGTTTAGCAGCCTCTTCGATACAAATTGTAACACCTTGAGCTGTAGCTGTTTCACGTCCTTCTGATCCACCTAATACAAGTGGTTTACCAGTAATAAATCCAGGAGAATCAAATTCTTGAATTCTACTATATTCATCCATCATCCAAGCCATAATTTGTGGGTTAGTATATACGTCTGGAGCAGGAATATCCTTTGTTGGTCCAACGATTTGGCTAATCGCACGAACATATCCTCTACTTAAACGCTCTAACTCATAAATTGACATTTTTCTTGGATCACAAATGATACCGCCTTTTCCCCCACCGTATGGTAAATCAACGATACCGCATTTTAAGCTCATCCACATTGATAAAGCTTTTACTTCGTCCTCATTAACCTCAGGATGGAAACGAATTCCACCCTTTGTTGGACCTACAGCATCATTATGTTGTGAACGATAGCCAGTGAAAATCTTCACTGAGCAATCATCCATTCTTACCGGAATTTGAACTGTTAAAAATCGTAATGGTTCTTTTAATAACTCATAAAGTTCTTTTGAATAACCAAGTTTATGAAGAGCTTCTGAGATTACTTCTTGAGTAGACTCAATTAATTCTCTTCCTTCTTCTTTGATTTTGTTTTGTACTTCATTTTGTGGGATTGTAGTTGTCATTTTTATCGCTCCATTTATACAGTTGCTTTATATTGGCTAAATACTTCGTTAATTTGTTGAATTGACCAGTCTAAATCTTCTTTTGAAATAATTAATGGTGGTGCAAAACGAATTACTGTATCATGTGTTTCTTTACATAATAAACCTTGTTTCTTTAATGCTTCACAATAAACACGTGCTGGTACATGAAGTTCAACACCAATAAATAATCCACGTCCTCTAACTTCTTTAATGTGAGGATGATCGATTTCTTTTAATTTTTCCATAAAGTAGTTTCCAAGCTCATTTGAACGCTCAGCTAACTTCTCTTCTTCAAGAACTTCTAAAGCAGCTACAGAAACTGCACAAGCTAATGGATTTCCACCAAATGTAGATCCGTGAGAACCTGGCTCAAATACGCCTAAGATTGAACGATTTGCAGCAACACATGAAATTGGGAATACTCCGCCACCAAGTGCTTTACCTAAAATGTACATGTCAGGAGTTACGCCATCCCAATCACATGCAAAAGTTTTACCAGTTCTACATAAACCTGTTTGAATTTCATCTGCAATAAATAATACGTTTTCGTTTTTACAAACTTCAGCTACTTCAGGTAAGAATCCTTCTTTAGGGATATTAATTCCAGCTTCACCTTGAATTGGTTCGATTAAGAATGCAGCAGTATTAGGCGTAATTGCAGCTTTTAATGCTTCAATATCGCCATATGGAATTAACTTAATTCCTGGTAAGAATGGTCCAAATCCACGTTGATAATCTTTTTCTGATGATAAAGAAACTGCAGCCATCGTACGACCGTGGAAGTTTCCAACACAAGCAATAATTTCTGCTTGGTTTTCCTCTACACCCTTAACATCATAAGCCCATCTTCTAGCAGCTTTAATAGCTGTCTCAACAGCTTCAGCACCAGTGTTCATAGGTAAAATCATATCTTTGTTCGTAACTTTTGCTACCTTTTCATACCACTCACCCATGTTTTCACTATAGAAAGCACGAGAAGTTAATGTAACTTTATCAGCTTGATCTTTTAAAGCTTGGATAATTTTTGGATGACGATGCCCTTGGTTTACAGAAGAATATGCACTTAACATATCTAAATATCTGTTACCTTCAGGGTCTGTAACCCAAATACCTTCAGCCTTAGAGATTACTACTGGAAGTGGATGATAGTTATTAGCGCCATATTGATTTGTTTGTTCAATGATCTTTTGAGAATTAGTTGTCATTTGAGTTCCCCCAATATTATTGATTAATTTTTAGTCTCTTACTAAAAGAATAAGCAATTTCCGTGCCAAACATGTTAAATAAATTAAAATTCACAAAATGTACTTATTCTAAGCGTTATTCATCCTTAATCATGATACCGTTTTCAATTTACCGCAAAATATTTTTGCATTCAGGCGCAAAATTAATTAAAATATGCATAGAATATTTGCAGCAAAAAACGATTAACAAAGAAAATTAGCACATCCGGAAAAAACTGCCTTTTTATCTTACCAAAAATAGTTAGAAGTGCAAATTTTTTCTATTGTTATAATGAAAAGAGAGAATTATATGAAAAATGATAAGCAAAACTTTTTAGCTGTTGATGAATTATTACAATTAATATTAGAAGAAATTGATATCGGTATACATGTAGTTGATCAAGATGCAAATACAATGGTGTATAACCGCAAAATGATGGAAATCGAAATGATGAATGAAGAGGATGTCTTACATAAAAACCTTTTAGATGTCTTCACGTTTCAAAAAAACCAATCGAGCACCTTACTTGATGCCCTCCAAAAAGGTAAAGTACGAAAAAATATTAAACAATCTTATTTTAATAATAAAGGAAAAGAAGTTACGACAATCAATGATACTTACCCAATAATGAAAGAAAATAAAATTATTGGAGCGATTGAAATGGTTCGCGACGTGACAGAATTAAAGCAATCTGTGCAGGAAGGCATTCTTCAAAACAGAAATACACGTTATACATTTGAACAATTAATTGGAACATCTGAATCATTTAGAAACATAATTGCAGCTGCAAAAAGATCTGCCAAGACCTCTTCATCAGTATTAATTGTTGGAGAAACTGGGACAGGTAAAGAACTATTCGCTCAAAGTATTCATAATGCTAGCAAAAGAGCAACAAAGCCATTCATTTCTCAAAATTGCGCCGCTCTTCCAGAATCCTTAATTGAAAGTATTCTTTTTGGGACAAAAAAAGGGGCATTTACTGGGGCAATTGATAAGCCTGGATTATTTGAAGAGGCAAATGGTGGAACATTATTATTAGATGAAATTAATTCACTTAGCCCTAACTTACAGGCTAAACTTTTAAGAGTTATTCAAGAACGTAAAGTTAGAAGAATTGGTGAAATTAACGAAAAAGAATTAGATGTTCGAATTATTGCTACGATAAACGAAGACCCTATTGAAGCAATCGCGAATAATCATTTACGTAAAGACTTATATTACCGCCTAAGTGTCGTTTCATTATTTCTACCGCCACTACGTGAACGCTTCGAAGATATATTATTATTAGCAAACTTCTTTATTCAAAAATATAATCGTCTTTTCGGCCATCGGGTAACTAATTTAGATGAAAATGTAACAAACTTCTTCCTGAATCATAACTGGCCAGGTAATATACGCGAACTAGAACATATGATTGAAGGCGCAATGAACTTAGTAGAAAATGAAACAACTATCTCTGCAACTCATTTACCAGCTAGATTTTTTAACGAAAAAAGAAATACAAGTGCTACTCCACTCGTTCAACAACAAAGAGACGTTACATTACATCAGGTAGAATCAATAGATGATAAATCAAATTTAAAAAATACTTTATTGAACAAAGAAAAACAACATATTATAAATGTTTTAAATGATCACAACGGCAATATTACACAGGCTGCAAAACAATTAGGCATCAGTAGACAAAATTTACAGTATCGTATTCGTAAGTTTAATTTATTGAATGATTAAGTTTTATTTTCATTAAACATTACGAATTCTATGTTTCCAGTACGGTTTAAAATGCAAATCTGCCCAAACCTTCCACTTTTGTCCTGCATATTTTGATTATGTAAGACTCATAAGTAAAGGAGGTTTTTTATATGTCGAATGAACATGAGTATCGTCCACATGGATTTGGTGGCGGCGGCTTTGGACACGGTGGATTCGGAGGCTTTCATGGTGGATTTGGTGGCGGGTTTGGTAGACCTGGATTTGGATTTGGTAGACCAGGGTTTGGATTTGGATTTGGACGTCCATTTTTCCGTCCATTTTTCCCATTTTTCCCATTTTTTTGGGGTGGTTATGGTTATGGCTATCCTTACTACTATTGCCCACCAGGATACTATTGTCCTCCCCCTTATTACTACTAAAAATGTAAAAATAAAAAATATAAAAGAGAAGGCTTATAAACCTTCTCTTTTTTATAGTGAAATTGTTGAATAACTTCCTACAACATCAACTGAAAAGCCTAAAGCTTCCAATTCTTGCTTTACTCCAGGTAATAATACTTCATCGTAGCCCATCTCAACATCAATAATGAAAAAGTAATTTCCTAATCCAGTTTTCGTCGGACGCGACTCGATTTTTGAAAGGTCAATCTTTCTCCATGCAAATGCAGAAAGTACTTGGTGAAGCGCACCTGCATGATTCTCCGGCATGTTAATAACTAGAGTTGCCTTAGTATGTTTAGGTTGAAAATAACTTGTTTCAAAATTAGCATCTTGTCTTTGCAACACAACAAATCTTGTGTGGTTATATGAATTTGAATGAATATCTGAAGCAACAATTTCTAATCCATATTTCTTTGCAGCAAATTCGTTAGCGATAGCCGCTATACACTCATTAGATTGCTCACTAACCATTTTAGCCGCAGCACTTGTAGAAGTAACTGGTTCTAACTTTGTATATTTATATTGATTATGCAAAAATGTGTGACACTGAGCTAACGCATGAGAATGAGAATAAATCACCTCAATATCCTTTACTCGATGTGCTTGTCCTTTTGCCATCAATAAATGCTGTCTTATCGGTATAATAATTTCACCAACCATTTTTAATGGCTGTTCATGTACAAGATAATCAATTGTTGTGGTCACAGATCCTTCAACCGAATTCTCTATTGGTACGACAACTAAATCAACTTCACCTTCCGCAACATTATCCATACAAACAGGAATACTAGAATAAGCAATATGTTCATCATTCTTAAATACAGACCGAACAGCAACATGTGTAAAAGTCGCCTCAGGACCTAAATACCCAACCTTCACGTTCCCACTCCTTTTAATTTTTAATTATACTAAAAAGAGTTAAGATTAAAAGCAAAATGTTTAATTTTTAGGAATTATCTTACAAATTTCGCAAATAGTTGCTTTAAAGGCTACTTTGACGAATCTTTAACGTCGTAGGAACAATCACTTTTTTAGCTACTTTCCTGCCTAAAAGTCTTTCCATTAATAAATCCACTGCGGATTCACCCATCAATTCAGTGTAAACCTTCAAAGTACTTAAGCTAGGAAAAAGATATTTTGAAAACACGAAATCATTCATTCCGATTAAATTTACTCGCTCTGGTACTGATATATTTGCTTCATGAAGTGCTCTTAAACATCCGACAGCCATCGTATCACAACCAATTATAAATGCTGTTGGTAAATCTCCACCTTGTTCTCGAATTGCTTTGTTCATCAAATTAAATCCTGCTTCAGCTGTAAAGTCACTTAAGTAAAGATTCTCTTTGCGAAAGAGTCCCTTTTCTTCCAAATAATTTTTAAATGTTTTCACACGGGAATTAATTTTTTGACCTTGCTTCTTATCATATTCGCGTCCACCTATATATCCGATTTTTTGATGTCCATGCGATATAAAATGATCTAAAATTTTTATAATAGCATTCTCATAATCTGTCACAACAGAATCGTATTTCTCCTCATCTGGTGAAAAATCAACAAAAACGATATTTTTCGATACTTTTTTCAATGAGCTAATTTGCTGATCATCAAACTTACCTAATGCAATCACACCAAGTATTTGCTCATCTAACATCCCCTTTTCATTTCCACGAAAAAAAGTAGAAATGTGCAAGGAATGTTGTTCACACTTATTTTCAATTCCAAAACGAATTAGCATATAAAAGAGATCACTTAATTCTTCATTACCATGATCGCCTTTAACTAGTGCGATTTTAGCAATATTCTTTTTTACTTTCGATTTTTTCTTATATGAAAGCTTTTCTGCTGTTTCAAAAATTCTTTGTTTTGTATCGTCACTTACTGATAGTGCAGGGTCATAATTAAGCACTCGTGATACAGTAGCAATCGATACCCCTGCTTTTTCGGCAATATCTTTAATTGTAGTCATTACAACTCTCCTCGTAACCTTCCAATCTGAATTGTTTTCGAAACTATTACTTTAATATTAACAGTTGAAGGTTGTACGATTATTCATTAAATATGGAGAATTTTTTACATATTTTATTTTTTTAAAATCTAGATCGTATAATTAAGTTTTATTTAAGCAAATTTGAAATAATATAATTTACATGAGGAGAATTTAATTTTTCCGGAGTAATCTTAGCTGTTTTTTACTTGTTGAAAATATTGATGTGGTTTCTCTTTTCTATTCGTATAATGTTTTTAACATTGTATCTGTTAACGCTTCAACTGATTTAGTTGAAGATAGCCCTACTTCATTTGGAAGATTACTGTAAATCAGTATGTCCATCCCCCTATTGATTCGATACCCTGCTTGTTTTAAATAACTTATCACTTTCTTTAAGTAGCTAGTCCAGTCATGCTTTATTTCTTCACCTAAATCATTTAAAGAAATTTCAATGATTCCTAAATCTTCAAAGTTTAAGGATACTAATTTAATTAGTTGCGTCTCTGTTCTAGACAAAAGCACATAAATGCCAAATGATTGTGAAGTATTGCGACCTTTTCCAACAAAGTCCGTAAGTTCTTCGATTTCGTCCGAATGGCCTGATACAAAAAAAACGCGTAAATTAGAATGACTGTAATACTGATTGTAAACTGATATTAAATCTTTAACATTCATTTCCTGATCACTCCTATAACTAATTTTCCATAATCCCTACCCGCTTTTCGATTAGATAGTAATAGATTTAAATTATCTAACCCTTTATCTCCTTGCTAGCCTTATTTTATTGATCACCATACTAGTTTTAAAAGCTACTACCATGGCGATGGAACATAATAGAGAAAAAAGAGTTCTATTAAAAGTATCCTACTCCCCTGGATATTATTGGTCAATAATTAATCCAATTAAAATTTACTAAAATGGAAGTATTTTTTACTTAGTTTTTTATTCTGTCACAATTAATGTTCATATAAGGAAAATAACGAGATTTACACTTAATTTAAAGCTTTTTTGTGTTGTAGTTCTATTAGATTATTAATAGTAATTATTTTACATTTTTTACTAACCGGATCGATTTTAGCGTTATATCTATATAACAAAAGAAATAAAATTCACTAAAATAATTTAACGTTTACAATACAGCTCCAATTTTATTAACTTGTTGAAAGAAATAGGTTTATTACTTTCAGAAAATTTAATAAACTATATATAGAGAGACCGATTTGACTTAAAAAGGATTAAGAAGTGTGAGACTTACAATTTATTAAAAGGGGGTCTTAATAATGTCAGGGTTTGATGCAGGTTTTGATATTTTTAAAATTATTGCTTTCGTATTTCCAATCATTTTCGTCTTCGTTTTTGCAGGTATATTTTTTGCACTATTAAAAGGATTAAAGCAATGGAATTATAATAATAAACAACCCAAATTATTTGTCACAGCAAAAATAGTTACTAAAAGAATAGATTACGTTCAGCGTGCTAATACGAATCAGTTCGCTCATTCCTCTACACATTATTATGTTACACTTGAAGTCGAATCTGGAGACAGAATTGAATTTCAAATTGATGGGTTCATTTATGGTCAATTAGTAGAAAATGATACAGGAAAACTAACTTTCCAAGGAACGAGATTCATAAACTTTGAACGACAATAATTTCTTTTCGGGGTGGAATAATGAATGTTTTCATAAGTGGTGCCACGGGTTTTTTAGGAAAACATACGACTAAAAAATTAAGTGAATTGGGCTATTCCGTTATAGCCTTTGGAAGAAATGAGGAAGCAGCTAAATTTTTCAACAAGATGGAGAATGTCACCTTTGTCAAAGGCGATTTGAATGACTCTGTCTTATTAGAAGAAAATATAAATAATGTAGACTATGTAATCCATTGTGCTGCACTTGCAGCACCTTTTGGACGTTTTTCTGAATTCGAGAAAACAAATGTTGAAGGGACAAAAAATATTGTTAAAGCTTCACTTTCAACAGATTTAAAAAAATTTATTAATATTTCGACCCCGAGTGTGTACTTTACTAGTGAGAGTCGTAAAGATGTTAAAGAAAGTGATCCGCTGCCATCAAAACACTCTAATTATTACGCTGAAACAAAACATATTGCAGATTTAATTATTGAAGATGCAATTGAAAAAGGATTACCTGCAATCTCACTAAGACCTAGACAAATTTTCGGACCTTTCGATCATACGATTTTCGGAAGATTTATACAGATAAATGAAAATGGAGGAATTCCATTAGTTCATAAAGGACAAGTTCTAATGGATTTTACTTATATCGATAATGTTGTCGATATGATCATCGCATGTATGAATGCAGATAATGTCTTTAATGGTGAATACTACAATATTACAAATGATCAACCTCTTTATTTAATTGACGTGCTTAAACAGCTCTTCTTTGCCTTAAATAAAGAGTTAAATACAAAAAACATCTCACCAAAACTACTGTCATTTATCGCGTTGAATTCAGAACTAATTGCGAGGATTACTAACAAACCACCAAAAGTTTCCAAGCATATTGCCAATTTCTTGAGCTATGACTATACACTTAATATTGAAAAAATCAAACGTGATTTAAACTATGAACCTAAAGTATCAATTAGTGAGGGGATTAAGCGCTATGCTGACTGGTACTTAACTACAAATAATTGAAAGTAAGACAACTAAAACAAGCTAAAGTCACCTAAATTAAATATATTTAAGTGATTTTAGCTTGCTTTTGCTAATTTCTCTAAAGCAATGATAATAGCAATCTCAAACTATATTTTCTTTATAAAAATTCAGTGGAAATCTATTTAGTTGTTTCTATTTCTTTAATATTTAAAGACCATAATCCACTATTTAGAATTGTATCCGCATCTACTATATTTAAGCGTTCTTTGAATAATGGGCCATCAATTACAAACGTATGATATTCTCCGCTCTCGCCCATTAAACAGATTTCTTTGCTAATGAATAGTTGTTTTAAGTCGTCATTTAGGTTCTTACCTACGATCGTAGAATCAAAAATATTCTCTTTTGCCCTACAAATAATTGCATCGTATCCAGTCTCAAGCCATTGATCTAGTAAATTAGTAGTTTCACTTTTCTTAATCCACACTGGGAACATCGGTTCAAGTCCCACCTTAGTTGCAACTAGTTCATTCCATTGTCGATCTTCCTCGACATATAAAGTACCAAATGCAATCGCAGAAAGATCAAATTCCTCTTTTATTGTTTTTAGTCCATTAATCATTGACTCCTCGTATTTACCTGCTGAGTCAATCATGACAAGAGGAATACCAATTGCATCAGCTTGCATTTGTAAGAAATTAAGCGGCGTCCCGTGCGCATGATTTCTTTCATCCTTTTTCGATACCATTGATACTAGACATGCCACTTCATATTTATTTTTAATTAGTAAGTCTAATGCTAAACAACAATCCTTCCCACCACTCCAAGAAACTGCTACTTTACGATTGTTCACTTATATCATTCTCCCTTAACATTAAAGCGATGGAAATCATAAAACTTCCATCCATAGCTTATAACAACAAATTTTAAGTTATTAATTTTTTAGTAAACTTTTAACGTATGACATACCTTTTATTGCATAATCAAACCACTGTTGATCCCCGTATGGAATTTCAACCCATTCTCTCATAGGTTTCCCACCCATTGGGTCAAAGTTCTTTGCTCCGCTTAATGTTAAAGCTGTTGCAACATCTTCTGGCTTTAACTTTACAACAATATTAGGTTCATTATAGAATACAAAAACTTTACCTTGTATTTTTAATCCTTTATGGCCAAAGATACTTCCTTTTGATGCTTCATAGTGATTGATTAGTTCAGTTCTTAAGCTTTCAAATCTTTCGATTGTACCTTCCATTTTCACCATTCCTTTTTATCTAACGCTTTTCTTAATAAAAATATCTTATTAATGCCAATAACTTATTGATATTATTCAGTGTAATATCATCGACTATACTAGTAAATAGAAGCACCTAAATCAAATTTAAGGAGGGAATCAAATGGCCATCAACTTCCACGATGCACAAAATAATAAGACTTATACAACTAGAGAGGCTGATCAATCTTGGATTCAGTTAATGAGTGATAACATTGATTTGTTTGGAAAGGACGCAGTTGATATAGGTTGCGGTGGAGGGATCTATTCGAAAGCTCTCTCTAAGTTAAAAGTAAACCACGTTACGGCGGTAGATTTTTCAGAGGAAATGCTTAAAGGTGCTGTTGAAAACTGTAAAGACTACAGTAATATTTCTTTTAGTAAAGGAGATGCATATCATACTAAGCTTCCATCTTCAAATTATGATGTAGTTTTGGAAAGAGCTTTAGTCCATCATTTAAATAATTTAAATGCCTGTTTCACTGAGGCAAATCGTTTACTAAAAAAGAACGGAATATTGATCGTACAAGACCGGACGCCAGAAGATTGTTTACTTCCTGGAGATGATAGCCATATACGAGGTTATTTTTTTGACCTTTACCCAAAATTGAAAACGAAAGAAATATCAAGAAGATATGATACGCAAGAAATGCACTCAGCATTAGAATCAGCTGGGTTTCATATAGAGAACACAGTAAAACTTTGGGAAACAAGACGTATCTACGCTGACCTAGAATCACTTCGGAGTGATTTATTACTTAGAACAGGTCGATCAATTCTTCATGAACTCACTGATGAAGAGCTAAATCAATTAGTGAAATTCATCGATTATAAGCTTCAGCATCAATCTGCTATTATTGAAAAAGACTATTGGACGGTTTGGTTTGCTAGAAAGATATAATATTATAGACAATACTCACATTAATAGAAACGCTTAGTCTAAATTTCATAAGCGTTTTTCCTTTTCCCAATAGGTCAAACCAATTTACTGTCTTTAGGCTCAACTTTTGGTAGTTTAATCGTTACTTTTGTTCCTTCATCAACGCTACTCTCGAAGGTGATTGTTCCATTCATTGCTTCAATGATTCGAACAGAAACTGTTGTCCCTACGCCAGTTCCCTTTTCCTTAGTTGAATAGAATAGCGTACCAATACGTGAAAGCTGTTCTTTAGTCATTCCTTTTCCATTATCTCTAATCGTAATGACCGTTTTATCTTTTTCTTCGTGTAGCTTCGTATGTACATATCCCCCTGAGCTAGTTGCCTCAATTGCATTTTTAATTAGGTTTATTAGTGCTTGTTTAAATTGATTTTTATCTGTATTTATAAATGTTTCGACCTCTGTATCACCTTTTAATTTAACATTTTGCTTTAACGCTAAAGGAACTAATAAGGTGACTACATCTGAAACGCATTGCTTTAAATTGAACGTTTCTACTTTTTCAAATTGTGGTTTGGCAAAGTTTAAATAATCATTAATGATCCCTTCTGCTCTACCTAATTCGCTTAATACTAGAGGCAAAAATTCCATAGACTGATTATCTTTGCTTTCTTGCATTAATTGTAAGAAACCCTTAACAACTGTAAGTGGATTCCTAACTTCATGAGCAATAGAAGCTGCCATTTCACTTAACGTATTAAGTTTCTCAGCTCTTTGGATTTCTTTATGTAGTATTTTATTTTCAATTAGTGTTTCAATCAGTTTTGCTCCTAAAGTAATTGCGATTAACTCTATTACAATAAAAATAAGAACTAACCCAAATAGTCTGTAATCACTTTTAAAACTAATCTTATTTACGAATAAAAAAGTAAATAAGATTCCTAGTTGAACTAAAGCTGGCCATAAACTAATAAGAGTTGTTGCAATTATTCTCTGTTTAGGCTTAAATGTCCAAAACCATTTAAATAAAATTAAAGACCCTAGTGAGGATAAGGTAATACTGATCATACCAAATATGATAGCGTCTCCACCTAATATGATTCTAGCTAATAAGATCGCTAAAAAAGTCACGATCCCCCAGCGATAGCCACAATAAAGAAACGCAAGAGTTAGTGGTATATATCTTAAATCCCAAAATAACCCATATGCTGGATATGGAAAGGCCATGCAAAAAAAACCTGCTACAGCCTGAAACATGCCAAAAAGATAAATTTTATCTTTATAGCCATGTCTTTCATAAATAATACTGTATATTAAGATTGGACTTAATATGATTAAAACATGTAGCAAAAGTTTTTCGATTAACACGTTTTTACCCTCACTAGATTCGAAATTTTCGAAATATAATTAACATAAATATAATACGACAAAACTTCCAAAAATCCTTTATTTTACCCTATTAACTCACACTATTTTTCATTTTCTGTCGATTAATATTTTAATGCTATTTTTAAATTTATAGAAAGTGAAAAAGGTGCGTTTATAAGTTTAAACATTTATACTAGAATTACCATACCACTATCGTATGAAAGGGATAAATATGAATAAAAGAATAGTATTAAATATTATTTTGGTTATGATTTTCTTTTTCCTAATTAATTTTTACATAGGTCTTAATGGATGGATTTATATTAATGCTTTGCTAAGTAGATGGACGAATCCAACAATAAAAATAATCTATTGGATCGTATTTCTGTTAATAACTTTTGCGTACATTCTTTCAAGAGTTTTAAAGAGTAAGCTTCCTACTTCATTCTTTAAACCGATCCATAAAATTGGAGCATACTGGTTAGCCATCTTTTACTATTTAATTTTCTTTGTGATCGTTGCTGATTTGATTGGACTGATTTTAAGCGAATTTACATCTTTCAAAACAAGTAGTATAACTGTGATACTTGGAACAATTGTCATATTATGTGTCACAAACCTTATCGTAAAAGGTAGAAAAAGTGCACTAGACACACAGATTGTTCATTATGACATTAATGTTGATAAACCAAATGAAAAGTATAAAGAACTATCAATTGTACTAGTTTCGGATTTACATTTAAGCACATTAGTCACGAATCAAAGATTAGAGTTTCTTGTTGAAAAGATTAATAAGCTAGCTCCTGATTTAGTCTTAATTGCTGGAGATATTATTGATGAAGATATTACTCCTTTTGTTGAGGAAAATATGATTCAAACGTTGAAAAAGTTAAAACCAAAGATTGGAATATATGCAGTCCCAGGTAATCATGATTATTACGGTGGACATTTAGATTTACTTGCCAGGCATTTAAAGGATGCTGGTATTCATATTTTATTAGATGAGAAAGAACTAGTTGATAACAATTTCTATATCGTTGGTCGTAAAGACCTTGCAAGTAAAAAGCGCTTAGATTTACATGAACTACTTGAAGGAATCGATCATACAAAACCAATTATCTTACTTGATCATCAGCCCTATCATTTAGAAATACCAACTCAATTAGGCGTAGATTTACAAGTCTCTGGACATACACATCGCGGCCAGTTTATGCCTAATCACTTAATTACCCGTCGACTTTATGAAGTTGATTGGGGCTATTTACAAAAAGATCGCTCACACTTTGTCGTTTCATCAGGATTTGGAACTTGGGGACCTCCAATTAGAACAGGTAACCCTTCTGAGATTGTAACGATCACTGTTTCATTTTCTAATTAATTTTCAGGACCTTATCACACACACTGAAGAGACCAAAAAAACATTTTTTTGGTCTCTTTTATATTAATTTTGTCAAAATTTATCTATAAATAATTTTCTGAAAAGTGTAAAATATTATTGAAAGTTTCTTTTCAGAACGGAGATTGAAGCATGAAAAATACAGAGTACTACAACAAAAGGAGCCGTCGAATTTATATTTTTTTTATGGCTTCACTCACTTCTTTATTGCTAGTAGGAATTACACTCTCTCCTTTAACTTTTAAGGATCATCCAATTGAACTTATAATTCAAATTATCTTAATGTTCATTGTTATTTTTGCTTTATTCAATTTTGTTAAAAAAGATAACACATTTTCAAAAGTATTATTTACAACCATTTCTTCACTATATGTGTATATTAAATTTTGGACATACCCAGACACATCAACAATGTATAGTTTTGTAGCAATCATTCCAATCTTTACGATCTTTTTATATAATCGCATAGCATTTTATATCGGTTGGGTATTAAATATACTAATTGGCCCTACTTTTGTATTACTAATCTCATTCACCAATCTAAAAGAAAAATATTCTTATATAGCATTAGACCCTGTCGGCAATATATTAGAATTCCTAGCGATTCAATTAATACTCTTATTTGTATTTTTACAAACAGAGACGAAGGTCATCGCTCTAGAAGCCAATCACAAGGAGATACAACACGCGAAACAATTAAATTCGATTGGTCAACTAGCTGCAACGATCGCACATGAAATTCGAAATCCAATTACTGTCGTAAAAGGTTTTGCACAACTATTTCAAAAAACAAAAACAATGAACCCAGAAGAAAAATACTATGTCGATACGATGCTAAAAGAATTAGAATACGCTCAAATCATTATTAATGATTATTTATCACTAGCAAAACCTCAAACTGAAACGCTACAAGTCGTAGAAGTAAATAAAGAAATATTGAATGTAACTGATTTGCTTGCCTCGATGGCAAATAGTCAAAGCATCGGTTTCCATTTAAACTTAAATCAATTGCTTCATACAAAAATAAATCCGATTGAATTTAAACAAGTTCTCGTTAACTTGATGAAAAACGCCATTGAATCAATGCACGAAGCCGGATTTATTTCAATCAATCTATTACAAGAAAATGAATATGCACTTATTGAAATCATAGACACAGGAATTGGAATGTCCCAAGAAACAATTGAAAAGCTTGGCACTCCCTTCTACTCACTAAAAGAAAGAGGCACTGGGATTGGATTAACCGTCTGCTTCAATATAATCGAAAAATTTAAAGGCAAAATTAAAGTAAGTAGTAAGGAAAACGAAGGATCCATATTCCGGATTTATTTACCGATTTGGCAATGTGAAAATGAATGAAGAAAAACCACAAACTTAAATGTGGTTTTTCTTTTTAGATTAAATTTGGAGTAGGTGGTTCATGAGGACTTATAAACGCTAATATTTATATTTAACTTACTCATAACAGCCTCATGAGGACTTATAAACGCTAATATTTGTAATTTACTTACTCATGACAGGTTCATGGGGACTATAGATGCTAATATCTCTATTTAACTTACTCATGATAGGTTCATGAGGACTTATAAACACTAATATTTGTATTTAACTTACTCATGACAGGTTCATGAGGACTTATAGACGCTAATATTTGTATTTAACTTACTCATGATAGGTTCATGAGGACTAATAAATGCAAATATCTGTAATTTACTTACTCATGACAGCTTCATGAGGACTTATAAATGCAAATATCTGTAATTAACTACCCATAACAGGTTCATGAGTAAGTTAAAATACTAGAAGACGATAATTCCTGATCATAACTGAAAAAAACTCACCAAAAAAGTGAGTTTTTGTTCTAAACATATTAAAAATCCTTTGCAGTTTCCTTAGCTTTTTGAATTGCTTGTTCTTTAATTTCTTGTGCTCGGTCTGGGAATTGATTTTGACCTTCTACAAAAATTCCATTAAAGTCTTGAACACCTAAGAAGCCCATTATCACTCCAATATAGCGATGTCCCATTTCAAGGCCTGCAGCTGGACCTTCTGAATAAACCCCACCACGTGCTTGGATATGCAAAGCTTTTTTACCACCTAATAATCCTTCAGGCCCATTAGAAGTATATTTGAAAGTTTTACCAGCAACGCAAATCGCATCAATATAGTTCTTCATAATTGGAGGGAATAAAAAGTTCCATAAAGGTGTAACAAATACATATTTATCTGCTTCAGCAAATTGAGTTACAATCTCGTTTAATCTTCCTACTTTTGATTGTTCACCTGAAGAAAGTGTATCAAATGATCCTCCAGATTGAAGTTTCCCCCATCCTGCAAATACTTCGGCATCAATATGAGGAATCGTTTCATTATAAAGGTCAACATGTACTACTTGATCATTCGGATGTGCAGCTTTATAACTCTCGATAAATGCATCACCAACCGCCAAACTGTAAGAAGTAGACTTATCGTGCGGATGTGCTGTGATATACAATAGTGTCGTCAAACGAATTTCCACCTTTCATTCTTTACCTTTTTAAAAGCACGATATTATCATCTGTCATTTCCGATTAAACAATACAAGTATTTATAAAAAAAACCTTTACTCCAATGGTAAAGGTTTTTGTCAGAGTGTTGAAAAATAACTTAGTCAATAGATCTAAGCATATAATTTTAGAAAAAATCCCCTTTGTAGGAAAATTATTACTACAAGGGGGATTT